>JAEMRF010000001.1 GCA_016463515.1 Solirubrobacteraceae bacterium
TCGGTCAGATGTCCAGGGTCTGGGGGCGGGGCTCAGGCGGCTGGGTGCGCAGGTCGACGTGTTTGGTGAAGGTCGTTTGTCGTGAGCGATCTTCACCACATATACCTCCGCGTGTAGGCCAGCGGGGGGCTCAGGAACATTGCGCAGGGCAAGGGCCGGGCGAAGCGACCAGGACAGGGTTTCTTCTCTCGGCCTTTCCCATGCCCGCAGGCGGACGGTGCAGGGCGGGGTGGGTTGCCTGGCGGCGGGGGTGAAGCTCAGCGGGCGCTCCCAATCAGGGTGCTCGGCCGTATGGGAACCTCCCGTCGGCGGGCTGCAACCCCGAGGGGGAGACTGGCCTCGCCGTGACCGGACGGGGGAGAACCCCGGGGTGTGGCGGGCGGATGGCTGCTTGCCCCCCGGGGTGCTGGAGCCTTGCTGGCGATGAACGTCACGGACGGCAGGGACGGGTACGGCATCGGGCTCCTGGGTGGGCTGGCCGGCTGGCTCGCTCCGAGCACCATTGATCGCGAGCGGGCCCGGGAGATGACCGGGACGGTCGGGCGGATCCGGCTCGCCGCGGTGCCGCTGATGGCCGCCTACTGCCTGGTGGCCTGGCGCAGCGGACAGGGGGAGGCCTGGTGGCTGCTCGCGCTCGCGGTCGTCACCGTGCTGCAACTGCTGCTGCGGGTCACGGCGACCAATGAGGCGAGGGCCGTTGTGCTCGGGCTCGCGAGCCTCCTGCTCGGTGCCGGCTGGCTCGGGGCCGCGGCCGCGCTCACGGGCGGGGTGGATTCCCCGTTCGTGGTGTGGATGCTGTTCGTCGTCGCCGTCAGCCCCTTGGGGATGAGCCACCGCGGGCACCTCCTGGCCTGCGGCTGGATGCTCGCGTGCCTCGCCGGGGTGGCCGCGACCGACCCGACCGGCCTTCGCAATGACCCGCTGCTGGTCCTGGCGGTCATGAGCCTCGCCGTCGTGCTCGTCCCCGTCGGGACCCGGCTGATCGAGCTCGACGCCGCGCAACGACGCGCCCTGTGGCGTGACCCGCTGACCGGCGCGCTGAACCGTGCCGCGCTCGAGCGCCGCCACAGCACCCTCAGCGAAGACGGTGCGGGGCAGACGCTCATCGTGTTCGACCTCGACCGGTTCAAAGCGATCAACGATATGCGCGGCCACCCGTTCGGCGACCGGGCGCTTCAGGAGGCCGCGAGGGTCGCCGCCGACACGGTCCGTGACCACGACAGCGTGTTCCGGCTCGGGGGCGAGGAGTTCGCGATCCTGCTCGCCGGCGCCGACCCCGAGCGCGCGTGGCTGGTCGCCGAGCGCGTCCGGTGCGCGATCCGTGACGCCCGCGTCGACGGCGTCCTGGTGACCGCGAGCTTCGGGGTCGCCTCAGCGGGTGCTGACCGGGTCCCCGTCAGCCTCCCCGACCTGTACGAGCAAGCTGATCGGGCGATGTACCGGGCCAAGGAAGCCGGCCGCGACCGCGTCGAGACCGCCTAACTGCTTGATGAATGGAGTGGTGTAGGTTTGCGGCCGTGCGTGTTCGCAACGTCGCATCGATCGCCGTGCTCGCCTTCACGAGCCTGCTCTTGTTCGTCTCTCAAGCGACTGCGGCATGGCAGATGGATCCCACGTACGGCTCGGGTGGCCTTCTACGCCTCACTTCGACCCACACCGAGAAGAGCCGCTACGGGTTTCAGGTCGCGCTTGGCCCGACGGAAATCACGTTGCTCCCCGGCGGTGTTCGTCGCGGCGCACCGATCTTCTCTCTAGACCACTCTGGTAGTCCGATCGGCAATGGGGTTGTGGGCGCCTTGGACCATGGCGCGATCCTTGGCTCGGACTCCGCCGGCCGGCTCCTGTTCCAGGGGGGGCGACTTTGACGCTTCGCCTGAGTCACCCCTGCGCGAGGCTCTGTTGGTGCGAACTGAGCGCAGTGGCGCTCTCGACCCAAGTTTCGGCACCAGCGGCGCTGTGAGGTCTTGGGCGGAAGGCCGGTCACTCGTCAGTTTCGCCTTTGACGACCAGCGCCGCATGTTGATTGGCTCCGCCCGGCAGGTATCGGAGGCGCGATACGTCGACGGTCGACTCGAGCGCTTGCTGCCGGATGGGGCGCCGGACCCATCGTTCGGCTCAGCCGGGACCGTTCAGACCGGTGAGCCACCGGTTTGCCTAGTTCCGCAGGCCGGAGGGCGCGTGGTCGTCGGTACCCGAAACGAACTGCGAGCGTACTCCGAGCAGGGTGTCGCAGACCCGACGTACGGCGTCGGCGGACGAGCACGAATCCCTTCCCCATGGCGGCTGTGGTTCTACCCGTCCGGCGACGCACCTGATCACATAGGCGGCAGAAACGATGGCGTCACATCGTGCGTAGGGCTCCCAAATGGTGGAATCAACGTGTCCGTCATGGGAGCCGCGAGCCGCGGTGTTCCGGTTGTGGCGAAGGTTTCCCCCTCGGGAGAAGTCCGCCTCGTTCAGCTGAGCGGCTCCCGTGGACTGGGCTCCGGTGCGTGGCTCTCGGCTAAACAGGATTCCGGAATGGCCGTGCTGACCGTTTCGCGCGGCAGCCGACTGGCCACGTTCGACGCCGAGCTCAACAGCGACGCCCGTCCGGTCTCGCTCCCCGACATTGGGCAGTTTGTCCTCCTCCCGGCCGGTGACGTACTGGGAGTCCTCGACTGGTCGCCCGGCAGCGTCTCGCTGGTTCGCCTGATCGTGAACAAGCGCGCCCCCAGTACCACACCGCCGCCGGCGCGCCCGCGGCTGACCCTGGAGCGAGTACCCCGCATCCAGAGACACAATTCAACGGCTCGACTCCGATACACCTGCAGCGCCCAGTGCCCAGTGGCGCATGTCACCTACCGGTACTGGCGACTCGATAGCCAGCGGCCGAGGACAGTGCGCAGCGCGGCTCTGCGATCGCAGCGCACCGCTTTCACAGTCAGCGGGCCCCGTGTCGCGACGGCAAGTTACGGGCTCGAGGCCACAGCGACGGATGCGTTCGGCCGAAAGGCGACACTTCGCCGTGTCATCACGCTGAGCTGTCGCCGGGTCGGCCAGGAGCCCGTGCGGCGCACCGAGTGCAGCCCGTCTAAGCGGCGCTCTCTCGCGACCACGCGCGACGCTCAGGCTTCAACCGTCACGTTCGCGAAGGGCGACGGCAAGAAGTACGGGAACGGGAGCTCCGAGAGCAGCAAGAAGGAGCAGAAGCGGCTGACGAAACTCGTCGCGCGATGCGACGGCAACTTCATCGCCGGCACGAACCCGGGGCCGTGGAAGTCGAAGCGCAAGTGGGGGACCGTTCGCGTCCAAGTTCTCAGCCGCAGGGGGAAGGTCATCAAGCGACCACCCCGCAGACAACTCGAGAGCGCGGAGCCTGGCAAGTACCGATTCCGGTACTCATGGAAGCTCCAACGCGGCTGGGAGCTCTGCGCCCTGCGAGGCGGCTTCAGCATCAGCATCGACGAGGCCGGCGGCGACCTGTTCAACACCCATCGCGTGTACTACCCGAAGCCGGACAAGGGTTCGACGCCGCGCCGCGGGATCTTCGTCGACCCGTGGGCGTCCGCGAAGCGTCGCACCACCTCGATGCTGGTCTTCGTGCGCCGAACCGGGTGAACCCTCTCCCGGTTGATTGCGCCCACCCCGACTACAGGACACAGACCCGGATCCATTCTCGGTGACGCCCCACGGGGCATCTGGGCCCGAGGACTTCCACAGACTGGGTCGAACATGGCGTCATGCACGCGTCGCCCAACACGCGGGACCCCGACACCACACCATGACGCCACGCGTACCGGATGAGGACACGTTCGATTTCGAAGTGGTCGAGATCGAGTACACGCTGCCCGACCGATTCGGACTCGATCAAGAGGGCGACCCGCACGACCGGCACGTGCAGAACATCTCCGCCACCATCTCGCTCACCCGCGTAGGTGAGACCGATGAGGCGTCACGGCAGATCGGCGAGATGACCCTGGCGAAGATCGACCTCACCGAGCCTGAAATCAGGCTGTGGGACGTCTTCGACAGCCACTCCGAGGAGTGGAACAACTACACCCTCGAGATCACCGCGGCGCTCGAACAGACCGACGCGCGCCACATCCTGATCGCCCACCGAGTATCCCTCGACCAGGACACGCGTGGCCGCGGGATAGGTCTTCACGCCCTCGCTCGCGGCATCCGAACCTGGGGACAGGACGCGATCGTCGCCATGCTCGCGTGGCCGACTGAAACCCCCGAGGACACGAGCGCCGATCTCGCAGCCGAGCACCTGGCCTCGTACTGGGCGCAGCTCGGCGTCACACGACAGCCCATGACCGATGAGGCCACCGTCCCACTCCTCCTCGGAGACACCAGGACCCCCACGATGGCCGAGACCCTGACACGCCTCTCGACATGGGAAAGCGACGGCTAACCCGCGCGAGCTCCGGCACTACGAGAGGAGCGCGGCTGACGCCCGGTAAAAGTGCTCGATCGCGCCGCGGCGAGGCTCAGTGCGCACCAGCTCAATCAACCCGGCATCCAAGAGCGCCCGGACGTGGTAGCTGACGTTACCCAGAGGGTCACCAAGCTCGGTGTGCAGCATCATCGGGCTGAACTCCTCACCGGTCCCGAACATGTCGACGATCCGGAGCTTGAGCGGATGCGCCTGCGAACGCGCGAACGCTTCCCAGTTGATCGCAGCTTTCCGAGAGGCAGCCATCGGGGCGACATGATGCCCGATCGACACCGAGCATGGCGCTATTGCTGGCTGGTCGGCAAGCGTTCCGTCACTTCTCCGTCGAGGTGCCCTGCTGGTCGGCAGGGCCCAGGACGTGGATCGAGCTCGGCCCGTCGTATTCCGGGTCAAGGCCCAGACCGATCCAGTCCATCGTCTCCCGACGGCGGATGAGCCGGTCGCGCAGCTTGACGTGGGGACCACGTTCGGGGATCTCAGGCGGGTCGAGCGGCGGGTCAGCTGTGCGCGGCTGCAGATCGACCGGCTCTGCGTCCTCACGCCACGGACTCGCCGGCACCTCGTGGATCACCAGGTCGGGGTACTCGAGGATCCCCGCCATCCGCCCGAACGCCGGGCGAGACGCGTCGACGACGGGCACATGGAACACGAACGACCCGGTCACGGTCTTCGACGCGGACTTCGTCAGCAGGCTCCATCCGACGGTGTGATCACCCGGGCAGGATGCCCGAAGCACGACACCGGTAGCTGCGTACACGACCTGGTCACGGTGGACATCGCCGATGTCGGTGAGCGTCTGGCCTGCAGGGTTCGTGGTCCACGCTGATCTCTCCAGCGGCCTGATCTTCGGCGCGGCCCGGCCAAGATCGAGTAAAGGGCGCGTCGCGACTTCGCCGGCCGCGGATCGACCGGTGTACACGGGCCGTGATGGGGGCGCGTCAATAGACGGGACGTCGTCAGCGATCGTCACGGTGTCGGGCAGCTCGAGCACCAGCCGCACGGCCTCCGCGTGCGCACCCGCGTTGTGAACCCGGAACCGGATCTCGCGCGATGCGTGACGCTCCGCGGTCGACCGCTCGTACTCGACCAGCCACTCGCGCAGCTCACCCTCGAACGCGACGACCCTCTTCTCGAACAGGTCCCTACCGCGCTTGCGTGCCGCGTCCGATGGTCTCTGCGAGAGCGCCTGCAAGAACTGCCACTGAACGAGCCCTTCGAGCTTGAGCGATTCCCGCGCATCCGCAACCTCGTTGGCGACGATCCGATCCGCCGCGATCGGCCACGGCGGCAACTCGTTGGACACCACGCGCCTGACAGGCTCATCCCCCTCGACGAGCAACGCGAGCTTCGGCTGCGGGCGCGTCCTCTCCTGCACACGCGGGGCGGCGGCGGCGAGCAGGAGCCCAATGGCGAACGTGAGCGGCACACCGACGATCACCGCCCACACCTGCTCCACACCGAACGCCACCAACGCTAGGACGACAGCGACGAGGAGGAAGGCTGCCCCCGCAACCCACTGCACCCGTCCGCCAGTCACAGCGCTCTTCACGCCGCGATGGTCGCATGCGGCGATGTCGGCTCTGCGCGATCATGTCGCTGATGCGCGCGTTCACCCCCGCCGAAGCCAGGGCGTACCGCCACGTCGCGGCCCGCTTCCGAGAAGGCGCAGGACGGATCCCCGCGGGAGCGATGAGCGAAGCGATGCGAACCCGCGCCGACTACATCGACGCCGCCGTCTCACTGCTGCCGACCGAGGAGAAGAACCGTCGGATGATTGACCCGGACGAACCAGCCGGAACACTGAACGGCCACATCAGCACCACTCCCATCGAGCTCACCGGCGGAGACTCCAACGACCCATCCGCGCTCCGAACGATCGCCCACGCGATCAGCGAACTCGCCGAGACCGGAGAGTCACTGCGCGACGCCGGCTGGGACGTTCACGTCGACACCATCATCTCCACGCCAAGCATCCACTTCACCATCGCGCTCGAGCGGTTCGCCGACGCACAGGCCGCCGCCAACGCGAGCGGCGTCGAGATCCCGCTGCTGTGGGCCGGGGAGGACGCCAGCGCCGGCGTCGTCGTCGCACACCGCGACGACCTCACCGCCTGGTGGCCGGGAGACCCACTCGTCGTCAGCGATCTCCTGGCCGGATCGCAAACCACGGCGAAGGACCTCGCCGACGCGGCAACACAGGTCATGGCGAGCCTCGCCTCCCACGAACAGGCCATCCGCGGGATCGGCGAACTCGACCACGATGCAGCCGAATCGATCGAGCGGTGGCGCGCAGAGCTCGCCGACGACCACGTCCGCGACTGGTACGGGCTGCATGTGACCGTCGATGACGCCCCCGCGATCATCAAGGTCACCAGCACCGCGACAGCACGAGCACGCGGCTACCGCGCCGCACGCGAGGGACGACCCGACCGCACCGAGGAAGACGGGCTCCTGGGGATCGCTTTCCGCGAGGGCATCGACGAGGCCGGCCTAGAACCCCTCGGTGGGTAGCACTGCAGCGCCCAGGCAACGCCCGGCAGTGATGCTTCTGGCGTCACCGGGACGGGGCAGCGCGCAATCTCGAACGCAGCCAGGCGAGCCCGTTCCGACACCACGTTTGCCCCCTGTCGAGCGCGAACGTGGTGATCATGAGGCACACCATCTCCCTGCCCGCCCATCTACTGGACGCCACATGTGCCCTCGACGCGACGGTCGACTGGGAATCCCTGTTCGACGAGGCTGAGCGCGCCAACGCCCAGGAGGTGGCCAACGCGGTCCGGCAACTCGCAGAGCCGGCGCGCAACCGGTGGTGGCGGACCCGCTACGCACCGATCATCGTTCATGCGACGGTCGTGCATCCCGTGCAGTACCGGGCGGCAGCACAACCCGGCGGTAAACGAGTTGCGCTCGTGCGCTGCCCGCCGACCACGGGGCGTGCAGGCGTGCCCGGACCCGAAGGTACGACCATCGGAGAGCTCGCCATGGGCGAGCCCGACGACCCCGCCGCATGGTGGGCGTGGCTTCTCAACGCGCTGGGCGAACTCGAACGTGACGCGAACGCCGGGTATCACGCCCAACTCGCCGCCGGCAGGACACCCGCGACACGCCGCCAACTCCTCCAACGCGCCGCCGCCCAGCACGCCCAGGCAAAACGGCGCTGAGCCACGGGGGCCCGTCACGCAGCGGGAGCGTGACGTCTAACCGCCGCGGCGACGTCGGCCAGCCCCAACTCCATCGCGGCGTCCTCAAGTGATCGGCACCCCGCCACATAGTCCTGGCCGAGATCCAGAAGCGCACCAACGAGCGCATCGAGGTCGCCGAGCGCGAGGGGCTGCTCGCGCGCGACTTTGCCCACCCATCGTGCCGCCAGCCTCGGGTAGCGCACCCGATCGGCGCTCGCGTGAACCAGCACGATCCGCAAGGCGTCGGCCGTCGACAGGCGCGGGCACTCAATAGCGGCCATCCTGACGATCAGCGGGTCACCGGTGGCCAGGGCACGATCGAGGCGGGTGTAGGCGCTGCCCTGAGCCGTCATACGAACACATGTTCGCACAACGGGATGGGCCGCTACGCCCCGACGAGATCCAACGCGCGCTGGAACGTAGCCCACGCAAAGTCGAACGCCGCCGCCCAGCCGAAAACCAGGACCGCAGTGACCCAGATCGCTGCGAACCGCGCGCCAGTCTTCAGCAACCACGGGCGCGCACGCGCTCGGAAGTACGCCCGCACCGAGGCGCGACGACGAACCACCGCCCACAGGCGCGGCTCGACCTGCCAGCCCCATTGCATCGAGACGGCGTAGATCACCCCAAAGAAGACGACGGGCAGCACCTTCCAGCCGAACCGATCGAACAGCCCAACCGTTTGAACGACCAAGTGCGCCCAAGTACCGAAGAGCACTCCGACGATGACCGGGTAAAGCGACGCCACCGTCGCCGCGCCCGGCCCTGGCGTCAGCCGGCCCGCCGCAACAACCGCTAGTGCGCCCGCCGCGCCAAGCGCGCCGCCGACCAGGACGACCATGGCCAATACCTGAGGACTGATCACGGGGCGACTATGCCTGAGCGGTCGGCGAGCAGGCTGGAATCTCGCATCGCACACCCCGGCGGCCGCGGGATGCCCCCTGCCTCATGGTCAGGTCTACCGAGTGACCGACCGCGAGGCAGGGGAGGACGAGATGGACGTAGGCGAACTCGAGCACATGATGAGCAGCGTCTTCGACGACCTCTCGCAGGCCACGACGAGCGGGCACATCATCGGAGGACTCACCACTCTGCCCGCCGGCGCCACCATCCTCATCACCGCCCGCCCGGAGATCCCGGCACTACGCTGCGCGATCGTCGCCGGCGCGCTGGGAACGCGCGCCTCGGTCAACCCCGCGCAGGTCGTGGGCCTCCCGTTCGAGGTCAAGCTCGCCGACTGCGAGAACGTTCGCCAAGCGCGCGTCGCCTACAGCCGGCAGGTCGCGCAGATCACCCGCTGGGTTGAGGAAGCCGACCGCACCCTGGCCGCGTGGGGAACGGCTCTCATCGAGACCGGATGGCCCGGCTGCGACGACATGCAGTTCATCGACGCGCCCGCGTCGCACGCGCATGACGACAACGTGGCCTTGCTGCCGATCTGCGGACACGTGCCGGACATCGGACTCGAGTTGCACGCCCAAGCGGAGGTCGCCACCGGCTCTGGGCCGCAGGTACGGATGCTGCTCGCCCAAGGCGACTTCCAGTACGCAGTCAGTGGCATCGAACCCCCGGAAGGCCTTCAGCTGTTCGCCGACGCCGCCTCCGAACGCGCACTCGCCGCGGCTGAGCAGCTGGACCGTCGCGAGGACACCGTCGAATGGTTCCTTCGGCTGTGCGCCGAGGACGACCAGGACCGCGAGTCGTCATGATCCTCGCGTTCGTGGGAGGGACCCGATGAACTGGCGCCGGGCACGGCCGGGCTGGCGGAAGGTCATGCGCGAAGTCGAAGGCGCGACCCGCGAGCTACGAGAAGCCGCCGAGCTCATCGGAGGCCCCTTGCAGGTCGCGACGGAACCCAGCCGACGCCAGAGCGCGCTCGAGGCACTCGCCGAGGGCATGGCGCATATGGTCGCCGCACAATCCGCGCTGACCGCTGGCGACCGGGAAGCCGCCCTGCGAGCCAGCAACCAGGTGCGTGCCTGTGCTCGACGCGCGAAAGGGCAGCAGTGACGGCGCACGACGACCGGATCGTTGGGCGCGCGATCGCGCTGGCCATCGACGCACACGCTGGCCAAGTCATCGCCGATGGCACCCGGCGGATAGATCGCTGTCTACGAGTCCTAACCCAGGTGCAGGTAGCAGGACTGACAAACCAGGTGGCTACCGCGCTGCGATGCGCCGCCGTCCTGCAAGACACACCCACCCATGCCTCGGACCCGACGCTGATCCGCGAACACATCACCCGCGGCTTCGACCCGCTCGTCCTCACCCTGCTCGACACGCTCAAGCGCCGCGACCGCGAGGCGCCAGAGCAATACGCCGCCCGCGTCGCCGCCGACCCGCTTGCCCTGCGAATCGCACACGCAACCGCCGAGGACCTGCCGCGGTCCCGAGAGGACGGTCCCGGCATGGGGTACCGCGAGCGACGCGCCCTTGAGCTGCATGAAGACGCCGGAACGGAGGCCGAGGCGATCCGAATGATCAGCAACCGTTTCTCCCTCACCGAGCTCGAAGCGGCCGCGCTGCTTCGCACGGCGCTCGCGGCGAGCCCCGGCGCGTAGTCGGACCTCGCTGGTGTGCCCCCCGGCACGAGGCAGGCTCACCGCATGACCAGTTCGAGAAGCCAATGAGCGATCAGGAGAACGGCATCGCCGACATCACTGCACCGTTCGTGCTGACCCTCCTTCTGGCCGCCGGCGCGACCATCGTGCTCGACGGGCGCCTCGCACCGGAGGCCGAACGGCACGCCACCTACGCCGTGTGCTTCTGCGCGCTCGTCCTGCTCGGCTGGTGGGCAGGCAACCGAACCCGACGCGGGGCGTGACCACCACGGTCACCCCAACCCGACGAGCAGTGCTCGCCGCATGCATCGCGCACGAGCAGGCCATCTTTGCCGTAGTCACGCAACGTAGCTGGTGGCGAGCCCAGCCACCGTTCATGGGTAGCGAGCAAACATTCGCCGCGCATCTACGCGCACTCGCACGCGCAGGGCTCCTGCACCGGCTGCCCGGCCGTCACGCCAGGTACCGGGTGACGTCGCGCGGGCACGCCGTCGCGCTCAACGACACGTAAGCCCGTTCGCGGCGCGCGGGCAAGCCCGCACATCCCACCGGAAGCGTTCCACGTGGAACGCCCCCCGGCCGAACATACGGTTCCGCGCATGCATCGAATCCTCGTTTGGACAGGCAAGGGCGGCACCGGCAAGACGACCACCACGGCGAACCTCGGGCCCGAGCTCGCCCGCCTCGGGTACCGCGTGCTCCTTGTCGGCTTCGACCCGCAAGGCGACCTGGAGACCACCTACGGCGTCGATGACGAAAACCGGTCGATCGTTCGCGTCGAGCAGCTCCTGGCCGGCGGTGTCGACCCAGTCGGGTCGATCCAAAGCATCGAGTTGCCCGGGTACCCCGGATCCCTGTCGCTACTGCCATGCTCGCCGGACCTCAACGGCGCGATCGCCGGCCTCGCTCGCCGACGGTTCACCGACCTCGACGTCCTGCTCGAGCACTTCGACGGCATCATGGACGTCGCGCTCATCGATACCCAGGGCGCGCTCAGCGCGATCTCGCACACCGCGGCGCGCGCAGCCGACAGCGTCATCTTCAGCATGGAGCCAGGCACGTACGAGTACCACGCGCTCTCACGCCGCCTCGCGGAGATCGAAGACATCAAGCGCGACGAAGGATGGGCCATCGACCCGCTCGGCATCCTGTTCGTCCGCTGCGACAGCCGCAGCCGCCACATGCGCGAGTACCGCGAGCACTTCGCCGACGTCGACGCGTTCGGCGAGGACATCGCGGTCTTCGATGGTCACATCCGCCAGCAGACCAGCGTGCGCGAGCACCCGCGCATGGGCAAGCCCACAGTGCTGGCCGCCCCCAGCAGCAACGTCGCGGCCGACTATCGCGCCCTCGCTGAGGAACTGGTCGCGCGCATGACGGCCAGCGACGCCTCGTGACCGGCCCGCCACCGCTCCCCGGACGCAAACGCCCGAGGACCGGACGATCCCCAGGGGAGACGTTCGCCGCCCTCGCCGGCGACGAACGGCTTCGCACCGTCAGCGTCGACGCGATCGAACCGAACCCCGACCAGCCACGCCAGCGGTTCGATCCGGAAGCACTCGACCTACTGGCCGGGTCGATTGCCGAGCGCGGCATCCTGCAACCGCCGACCGTCATCGAGCACGAACCTGGCCGCTACCAGTTGGTCGCCGGAGAGCGTCGATGGCGCGCCAGCAAGCTCGCCGGGCTGCGCGAGATCGACGTGCTACTCCGCGACCGCGACGCCCAGTCGACCACGCTCGAAGACGCCCTGCTGGAGAACACCGCCCGCCAAGACCTCACCCCGGTCGAAGAAGCACGCGCCTACCGGCTACTCATCGACGACCTCGGTCTCACCATCTCTGAGCTCGCCCGCCGCATCGGACGCAGCCGACCCAGCGTCAGCAACCACCTACGACTCCTCGAACTCCCAGCGCCCGTCCTCACGCACGTCGAGACCGGGGCCCTGACCTTCGGTCACGCACGCGCGCTCATCACCGTCAGCGACACCGATCGCATCGAGCAGCTCGCAGCGACAGCAGCTGTCGAAGGGTGGTCAGTACGACGCCTGGAATCCGAAGCCAAGACCCCGGCACCCAACACGCCGCCAGCGGGGCCGAAGCCCCGCGACACCCGCCCGCAATCGTCGGCCCACCCGGACCTCACCACGGCGATCAGCGATCACCTCGGCCAGCCCGTCGATGTGACGATCCAGTCGCACGCGGTGACCATGACCGCGGCACGCCCCGACGCCGCAAAGGCGCTCCTGGCAGCGCTCGGCGTCGACCCCGCCGCCCTCGAACGCGACGCCTAACCGCAGTCGTCGGGGTACCCCAGCAGCACCTCGAAGACGGCCAACACCGTGTGCCGTCCGGCACGGTGCGCTAGCCTTCGCTCTCTTCACATAGCTCCCTATCGCCTCGTCGATAGGAGCCGCTTCGCCCGAAAGGGCCAAGCACACGGTGCATCCGAGAGGACACCACGCCGAAGCCGAAAGGCAGGCACCCGGAGCGCACAGGGCCCCACTCCAGCCCCCCGAACAGGCGAAAGACCACCCCCAAACGGGATGGCACGCCGCGCTCATATAGCCGACAGGCGCATCTCGAAGCCCCGAAAACACAGGGCATCACACGACACCAAACCCCCGCGCCCCCGGCAAAGCAAGACCCACAGGACGCACGCCACACCCACGACTGCCTCTGACGGAACCCCGTCGAGAGCCTGTCTCCATTCACCACCGACGACCACTCACACCCAGGAAGGGACCAATGAGACAACGCAACAGCGCGCCACCGCAGCCGGGGTGCGAAACTCACCACATGGCCAAGGACCAGCCGCTCGACACACCCGCGGTCTGGCAGCACAGCGAACCGGGAGTCATCGGCCTGCCCGACGACATCCGCACAGCCGCCGACATCGGCGACGGGGACGTCCTCGAAGTCACCGCCGACAAGGACGGCATCGCGATCCGCCGTCAGACCAGCCAGGACGTCCACGAGCGTCTCGGCACCCGGCCGGCGACCCCCGAGGAGTTCGAGCAGCTCGTCGCCGAGCACGGCGCGCTCCCGCCTGACGGCGAGGGCTGAACCGTGGGGACATATTCCGGCGCCCCGGGCGCCAAGGTCATGTTCCCCGAGGAAGCCTGGCGGACGGACACCCAGCACCTCGCGACCGACGCCAAGGCACTCGCCGAGGCAACCCGGCACCGGCTGGAGGCGTTCGGCCTGCACGCCGCAGACCGCAAACCCTGCGACGCCGAAAGCGCCGACGGGACCGCGCTGCCGGGCTGCTTCAAGACGTACCTCGGCCCGAAGCAGAAGGGACACGACAGCGGCGCCTGGGGGATGGTCTTCCAGGTCGCCATCCAAGACGGACAGCCCGTCCTCGTCTACCTCGCATTCGGGCTACGTCACCCGGCACCGCTGACACGACCCAGCGTCTACCAGCTCGCGCACCGGCGCCTCCACGGCCGGTAGTCCAACGCACCACCCGCAGCGCTCGACCGCCCCGGCCACCGGCCAAGGGGTAGGGCGACTGCGATCCATTCACCAACCCCACGAAGGGGGAGACCATGAACCGCCACACCCACCTGAACCAGGTGACCCACGCCTGCCCGAACACCGACGGGCAGGTCAGCGCAACGCTCGACCACCGCGGGCGCATCAGCATCACGATCGACGGCCACCGCGAGCAGCTGTGCGCCAACGGCGGGCGCGCGTGCCGACACCTCCTCGTACGGCTCGTAACGCACGTCGCCGAGCAGCCCGAGCGACTCGACGAGTGCCTTGCCTGGCTCGCCGCCGTCGAACGCCGCGCCATCGACGACGGCGCCCGCGGACAGGACCTGCACTGCATCAGCGGACTGCGGTACGACCTCGTCAGCGAGGTCGTCGATGTCCGGCACCTCGTGCCCGACACCGTCGCGGCATAGACGCGGCATGCCTACACCGAACGAGGCACGGCCCTGCGTCCTGCAGCAGCGCATCGACGCGCTCCTGCTCGAAGCAGCTGAAGACACGCTCCGCCACGGCGGAACGCTGAACCAGTCACTGACCGACGCCGGCGCCACCACCAGCGAAGCCGCGCGACTGACGCAACGGCTGAGGGCCAGCCACCCGCTCGCCCTCAGCTAATCCGACCGCATCGATCATCACGGAGGACCGATGAAGCCCAAGAAGACCGTTCGCGCGCTCACCCGACCTGACGGGCGGACGCCCGCCAGCGAGGCCGGTATCGCGAGCAGGACGATCGCGGCACGCGCAACCCGGACCGCGGCGCACAACTACGAGGAGGCCCGGCGCGCGGCAGCTCGACGCGAGTTCGCCCGCGTCGAGCTGCTCGGCATCCACTCAACGCCCGCCTGAGGCGCAGTCGCGCAGCACCGCAGTAACCAACGAGACCCCCGTAGGCCACGAAGGCACGCGGGGTCCATCAATCGACGCACCCATTCACCAACCAGCACGACCCCATGGAGGGGCTTTCGCATGCACACCATCACGAACGAGATCACCGTCCTCACCGACCGCGAGGTCATCGCGTTCGAGGACAACTTCGACGCCGCGCTGTACCACGAGGTCGCCGAGATGCTCGGGCACAGCGTCGCCGCTGACATCGCCGACAGCACCATCGCCGAGATCGACCTCACGCCCGTCGACGAGCGCACCCAGGCACAGCGCGTCCAGGCACACATGGTCGGCCTCGGCGAGGCCAGCGGCCTCACCGTGCTGCACCTGCACAGCCGCCGCCACGCGGACATCGACGCCCAGCAGCGCCACGACGCCTACCTGCGCGACGAGCTCGCCGAGCTCGGCTGGGACGGAGACCGCCCCGTCGAGGACTACTTCGCGTACGGCAAGCGCGTCCCGTTCACCGAGGAGACCGTCGACACGGCCGAGTGGATCGAAGTCGCCGCCTAGCGACCCGAGCCGCATGACGACAACGCGGGCGGTGGCCTCGACAAGGATGCCGCCCGCGCCGCGCCATCAACTGACCAGCACAAGGAAAGGAATCACATGCTGTTCTCACTCCGGCTCGAGCTGCGGGCCGCCGCGCTCGACAAGCTCGCCCACGACGCAAGCGTCAACCACAACCCGGCAAGCGACCGCAAGCTGACCGACTGGTCGAACCGCATCCGCCAGCAGCAGCTCACCTACGAGCTCGCCGACCGCCTCGACGCGCACATGAACGCCGAGCCCGTCGGCCCGCCGGTGCCCGCCGGCCTGCGCCGGTGCGAGGCGTGCGGGATCAAGGCCGACGATCTCGTCGAGCACGACGGAACACTCCTGTGCCCGGACGCGCGTCGCTGCGACCGGCACGCCAACGAGACATGGCTGAACGCCGACATCCAGGCCGGCATCAACGCCGAGATGTGGACCGCCGGGTTCGCCGCATGACCAGCTGCACCTACGACGTCCTCAGGGCAGCCGGGCTCATTCCTGCGCTCGTCTGCCGCGGGTGCGGCAACACGATCAGCGCGCACGTCACGCCATGGCCCGGCGAGCGCTACGTCACACACCCGAACAACCGGTGCGCCACAGCGGCGCTCCGGGAAGCCACCGGCGAAACGAACTCGCCGGGTCCGCTTGACCAACAACGGAAGGGACTCCCCGTGAACACGACCATTGACCTGAAGTGCCTAACGAGGCGAGCGGACCTGCTGGCCGATGAGGCGCAGACCCACTCGCGCAGGCCGAGCATCGGATGGACGGGCCGATTGGAAGAGCTCGGCGAGTACGGACGGTCTGGAGGCTCAGCCGCAGACCGTCGGCAGATCATCGAGACCCTCGCCGCCATTGAGCAAGGCGCCGTCAAGGTCACCGGGACCGACCTGTTCTCACTGCAGGTCCTCACACGTGACGCCGACCTCCTCGCGAAGGCTGCCAAGCGCGTGACCACCGCCCGCCTGACCTGGGAAGGCCTCGCAACCATCGAGCCGACACCAGGCTCGTTCGCGGCGCTCGCGTCGATGATGACCTTCATCGAACGCGGGACCGTCACCGCACAGACGATCCCGCCCCTCGACCCCGCCGCCTAACCCGCTCAGAACCCAGCAGCACCCCAAGCCCCGCTCCGGCACACCAGCCAGAGCGGGGCTTCGTCGTTGAGCAGCACCCATTCACCAACCGGAAGGAACTCCGACATGCGCACCATCACCACCACGACGCTCAAGGCCGACGCCGCCCACCAGGCCGTCCCCGAGGACATCACCATCCCCAGCCGACTGCGCGCCGGCACCATCGGCGACCTCACCATCCGCCAGGAACGCCACAGCATCGACGACATCCAGGCCGCCCTGCGCAGCACCCGCACGGTCCACATGCTCGACGAAGTCGAAGACGGCCTCCGGACCGCCGCCGGCCTGCTGACCGACTACATGGCCGACCAGCGCACGCAGGACGACACCCTCACCACCGTGTCGTCCATCCTCGAGCGCCTGTACCGCGCCGAGATGCTGCCCGTCGCCGCACGCCTGGCGATCCTCCGCGACGCCGAAGTGATCGGCACCGAGCCTGCCGACGCCCGCATGGTCGCCCGACTGGCATGGCGTCTGCTGGACATCGTCGACACGTTCCGCGACGAGGTGATCCTCACCATCGGCGAGTCGGCGTTCGAGATCGATGCGCGCGGCCCCAAGCTCGACTCTGGGATGGGCTACACCGCGGGCGAGTACGCCGACCGCCTGAACGTCGCGCTCGCCGAGTCACCGCAGCAGAAGCTCGACGAGCTGCGCACGATCGAGTGGCTCGACGGCCACATCGCCCTCGCCCGAAACGGCGGCAACCTCGGCCTCGTCGACCACCTCGACGAGATCCGCAACCAGGTCCTCGCCGCGTCGCACACGCAGCTCGACCTCGCCTCCGCCGCCTAGCCCAAGCGAGGCGCGCCCCCCACGGGCAAGACACACGACCACCAACAAGCGGGGCGTCGACGGACGAGGCATCTCGCGCCGACGCCCCGCCCCCCAACGAACAGAGGACCACGTGACGGCAACCACCGACACCGACTACCGCGACGCATACGCGCAGGTGTGCAAGCGCTTCGCGATCGACCCAAAGGACACGGGCACCACGGCAGGAGAGGACGCCGGACACATCCTCTCCGGCGAGGACCCGTGCGAGCGCTACTGCGTCGTGACTCGCAACGGCGACATCACCTACGCGTACGCGCAGGACACAACCCTCGAGGAGGCCTTCGCACGCGCGGTCTGCAACATCGACAACTCGATCCACGCAGAGACGCCCATCGCAGTCATCGACCTACACACCGGTGAGGAATGGGCCCCGAACTGGCGGGCCATGCCCTGGGAGCCACGATCGAAGGCGGCAGCATGACCCTGTACGGCATCCACTGGGCTGGCCCCGGCACCGAGGTACAGCGCGCCGACGACGACAGCACCTATCCGGGGGACATGGAGGCCGCCCTCGCGGTCGCCGAGCACACAGACGCCCGCTGGCTGCTCTACAGCGAACAGCCCGGAGAACCGTGGGCAGTCGTCGCCCACAGCAACCTCCCCGCGGCAATCGACGAGTACCGAGAGCGCCTCGCCGACGGCCTGACCGTCTTCCTGTTCGACGGCCGGCGCGGCACCCAAGCGCTCGAGGACGGTCCCGAAGGCATCGGATACCGGTGCCCAACACCCGACGGGGACGCGCGTCGCATCGCGGCCGCGTGGATGGAAGGCAAGCGCGACCCCCTGGCCGCGTTCGCCACCACCGGGGCGATCAGCGCTGACCTCTCGCACGTGATCTCCACGACGCGCGCGTGGGCGACGCTCAACGGTTACGGCAGCGACGCGCGCGAAGAGCTGGTCCGCCTGCGCCAGTACGTCGAGGCGGCCGGGGAGCGCGGCCCGATCGAAGGGTGGGCCGCGCTCTGGGAGGACGCGTCCGCCGCCAGCAGGGCTAGCTGATCGTGCTGCGGACCGAAGCCGACGTGCTACGAACACTGCGGACTGGTACCTACACGCTCCGCGACATCTACGAGGAGGTCGCGCAGACCGCAGACATCGCCCGGGACGACGGCCTGGCGCCACCAACGCCCGCCCATCCCACCGACGCGGTGTGGCGTCGCCGCGTCCGCAACTGGCTGCAGCACCGCAAACAGCAGGGCGCTGCTCGTCGAATCGACCGGGCAAGATGGGTCATCGACGCGCCACCCGAAAGAGCCACGGTGTACCTCCTGGTCGCAGACGGGACGATCGCCGGGGTCGAGATGCGCGTCAGCGACGCTGTCGCACTGCTCGAGAACATCGATGAACCGATCGACCTCGTCGTCTGCGACCCCCCATACGGCCTGGGCCGCGGAACGTCCGACTGCTCGTCGCAGCGGGTCTACGCGACCCGCGACCTCGCCACCGTCGTCCCGGGCTACATCGACGTGCCCGCCGGCGACTACGAGGCCTTCAGCAACGCGTGGCTGAAGGCTGCAGCAACGGCCGTACGGGACGGGGGACAGGTGGCGATCGTCACCGGCCCCCAGCAGGCAGCCGTGGTACAGGTCGCCGCGCAGCGCGCCGGCCTGACGTTCGTCTCGTCGATCGCCGCGTACAAGCCATTCGCCAAGCGGACAACCCGTCGGTTTGCCTTCGCGCACTGGACCGTCACCGTCATGACCCGCGGGCCCGTCAACAGTCGCCGCCGCACGTTCAACATCCCTGCCGACCTCCCCATGGCCCGGTCGGGCGCGGCATACCCGCTGGACGTGTGGTTGGACAACGGACGCGCCGACCGGGCGGCGGGCCTGCTGCGCTACGACAACACGCTGCCGCAGAAGCTGTGCCGACGGGTGATCGTTGCGCACAGCAACCCCGGCGACCTGCTGTGCGACCCGATGGCCGGCGGCGGCGGGTTCGCCGAAGCGGGGCTAGACACCGGACGGCGAATGATCTGCGCCGACCGCAACCCCTCCGCCATCCGATACGTCGCGGCACGACTCCTCGGCGAGCGGCTCTGGCCGCACACCCAGCCACCAGGCACCGGCGGCCGCAGACGCAACCTCACACGACCCGCAGACGGACAGCTCGACCTCCTCTCCGAGATGCCCCGCTGACACACGACCAAAGGACCCACACCATGGCGACCGTAGAAGTCGCGCTGGCAGACCCCGCCGCGCGCGCATTCATCACCGACAACCTGGCCGCCGACGGCTACGACGTCCAGCCGGCCGACGACGCGGCGGCGGACATCGTGATCGTCGACGCCCGCGACCCCACCACGGTCCAGCGCCTGGACTCTCTCGATCAGGGAGCCGCCATCGTGCTCCGACCCCTGGGCTGGCAGAAGCCGATCCCGCTGACGCTGGCCACCGAGATCATCGACGTCCCGTTCGCCTACCCGGATCTCCGCAAACGCGTAGGCGCACTGCTCCTGCGAGGCGGCACGAAGTCCGACGATGGCCGCCTGCGGGTCGGTGAGCTGGAAGTCGACCCGACCAGCCGCGAAGTCCGCATCCGAGGAGACCTCGTTTCGCTGTCCCAGAAGGAGTTCGCGCTCCTGCGCGCGCTGGCGGCCGAGCCCACGCGCGTGCACACGAAGGACCAACTCCTGATGGCCGTGTGGGCGCAACGAGGGACAACGCGCACCCTGGACGTGCACGCATGCCGTCTGCGCCAGAAGCTCAGCGTCCACGGCGACCGATTCGTCGTGAACGTCTGGGGCGTGGGCTACCGCCTCGTGGACGGCTCCGCCGGGTTCGCCCCCGCATCGAGTTCGGACTGACCGGCGCGCACGGAGACGCTCGCGTCCAGCACGGCGGCGCAGTACGTCGCCGCCACGAGGCTGCCCAAGGACCTGACCTGGCATCTCAACAGCAGCACCGAGCAGCACCCATTCACCAACCATCACGACCCCAGGAAGGGGCCACACATGCAGATCACGACGATCGCGCTCGACCTCGTCTCACGCGAGCACATCGGCGACGCCGAAGACGCGCTGACCGACGCCGCCATCAAGGCCGGCGTCACCGACACGCTGACCATCAACGCGTTCATCGACCTCGTCGCCGACGAGCTCGAGGCCGGGCACGGCGACAGCCTCATCGCCCGCGACCTCCTCGACACCCTCGAAGCGTGGGAGGACGACCCCGAGGCAGCACTCACCGACCTGTCCCTGGTCGCATCATGAGCCGCCGCAACCAGCGCCGACGCCCGAGCATCGCCCGCGCGGCCGCCTCCCTGGCGCCGGACCAGCTCGCCGGACTCCAGCGCCACGCCGCCAACCACGACAGCCGCTCGCTACGCACCCGACTGGACCGCATCGAACGGCGCACCCGCGCCGTCGGGCTGCACCGACAGGCAGATGCCGCCCGGGCGCTGCGCAAGACACCGTCAGATCGCGCCATCGCCGCACTACTCGCCCTCGCGGACCAGAACGGGGGAGGGCGGCAGTTCCCGATCACCACGACCAGTAGCGAGACCGGGAATGACCGCGCATGAGCCATCCGAACCTCGCGGCCGGCGGGCCCGTCCCTGGGGCCCTGCCCGGCTACGCGTCGACATGCGTGTCCTGGTTCGACGACGTCCCTGACGCCGACGCGGGCATCGCTTGGCACCAGGAGCAGTTCTGCGAGCACGCCGAGATCGCAGCAGAACTCAACGCGGCGGGCCGAGATCTCCTGGCCGGCCAGCACTGGCGCCTGGCCGACTGGCATCGCGGCCAAGCGACAGAGCTCGCCGCGGCCTAACCGGCGCCATCGCACCCCGGAACGTCACGAGCGACGCCCCCGACTACCCGCCAGACCCATTCACCACCACGGAAGGAGGCGCAGCATGCGCCTGACCATCAGCACCCTCCACGACCTCGCCTACGAGCAGGGGCACAACGAAGGGCTCGCCCTCGACGACCTCACCGAACAGGACATGCTCGACGCCGCCCGGATCGACACCGGCGCCTGCCTCGTCGGACCCGCCACCGACCCGATCGCCGACGAAGTCGCGATCGAGGTGATCGCGTGACCGTCCGGATTCTCCCCATCGCCGGCCCGACGATGGCGGCACTGCTGATGGCGCGCCGCCGCACGCAGGTCGTCGCGCAGGCCACCGCGATCAGCCGCGACGCCGAACGGCGCGCCAACCGGCTCGAGGCGCGACTGCACGACGCGCTCGCGCGAGGCCACGAGCAGGACGCCGAAAGGCTCGACGCGGCGTGGCGCGAGCAGATCGAGCTGTGTGCCGCCGCAGCAGACGACGCGCGCGACGTCGAGGCCGGGCGTCCCGCGGGCCGCGTGGCGTGCTGCTACGTCACCGCGATCGGCATGCCGTCTCCATGACGGCGCTCGAGCAGGCGGTCGCCGCGCTGGAGTTCTACGCAAGCCGCTCAGTGTGGGACGACGACGGCGGCCAGCACGCCTCTACCCCCGCCGAGATCGACGGCGGGCGACGCGCACGCAAGGCACTCGAGGCACTGGACTCGACGAGGCTCGTGAACCCGACGCCAGTCAGGTCGGTGGCCTGATGCCCCGCGGGACGCCGCTGCGTACCCCCGAACGGGTCGCGGCGGCCAAGGCGATGCGCGACAAGCGGGCGAGTCTGGGTGACATCGCGAAGGTGTTCGGCTGCTCGCCGAAGACCATTCACGACTGGCTGAACCGCGAGTACGACAGTGAGGGGCGCGCTGTCCGGCTGCGCAAGCCGAGGCACTGCCAGGACTGCGACCGTCCAATCAGCCCCGGCACACGCCCCGGGCGGTGCGTGGCGTGCAGGGCCGTTGCGGCGACGGTGTGGACGCCCGTCAGGATCCTCGAGGCGATCCAGTCCTGGGAGGCCGCGTACGGCAGCCCGCCCCGAGCCACGGAATGGTGCCCGACGCTCGTGCGCCGGTACGGATCCGAGGCAGAGGAACGCCTGGCTGAAGCTCGACGCCGCGGAGAGGTGCCCAGCGTCGAGACCGTCAGGCGGCATTTCGGCCGCTGGAGTGACGCGATCGTCGCCGCCGGGTTCCCCAGGCCGCGGCCGGGAAGCGGGGCAGCGGCCTGGAGCCGCGACGAGATCGTCACGGCCGTCCGCGCCTGGACGGCGCACACGGGGCGCGAACCCGTCGGAGCGGCATGGAAGACCGCGAGCAAACGCCAGGAAGCAGAGCGGCTGATTGGCCGACGGGTGCCGAGCCCCGGCGTCGCGATCTGGCATTTCGGCAGCTGGGGAGGGGCGCTCCTGGCCGCCGCAACGACTGACACACACCACGAGGAGGACACCGATGCCTGACCACAGCACGACAGCAACCACGATGAGCGCCGGGCCGCAGCGCGCCAGGCGGCAGGCCGGCCAGGCGCCGCTCAAACTCAACGACCGCGCCGGCCTCATCCTGCTGCTCGCGATGGCCGCACAGATCGCCGCCGCGACCACCTGGGCCGCGGACACGATCAGCACGCCCACATGGCTCGCGGCCCACGTCGCGATCAGCATCGTCGCCGGCACCGCGATCACCGTGATCATGGGCCGCGAGCTGCTCGCGGGCGCCAAGGCGTGGCCCTGCACGCCGCGCCCGTAGGGGCGGTGATCGCGTGACGATCCGCCAAGCCCTCAGCCACGTCGGCCCATGGCAGGCCGCACTGGCGATCGGCGGCACCGACCCCTGGGGCCGCACCTGCCGCACCCAGGCCACGAAGACCAACGGCGCCCGCCGCGCTGCCTGGGCCGCTCTCGGACGCTGCAAACCGCAGGACGTCCGAGACGCCCTCGCCGCACAGCACATCACACACATCTAGCCCCTCGCACAACAGACAGGGAGGGGGGCGAACACGTGACCGGGTGCGACTGCCCGGTGATGAGCCCCCAACCTGCCAGCACCGGCCCCGGCGCGATGTACCCAGCGATCGTCACCGACCAGATCCGCGAGGCACGCCGCGAACTCGTCGGCGCTCCGCTCGCACAGGTCGCCACCGAAGCGGCCTGCGCACTCGTCGACGCGTGCGCGGCCCTCGCCGAGATCGCCGGACGGCAGCGACTGACGGGCGAAGCACGAGACCGCCGCGCACAAGGGATCGACGCCCTGTCCTCGTGCGCTGCGGAGTACCTCGCCCTCGCAGACCTCTCGACCGCACGCCGTGAAGCCGCACAGCGCGCAGCCGACGAGATCGTCCGCGCATTCGAAGACGAACGCGACGGCCGCCCCACCCATTCACCACCCACGGAAGGCAGCACATGAACCTCGACACCATGCCGACGGGCTGGCTCGTCATCGGGCGAAAGCCCGGCGAGCGCCTGCAGATCGGCAACCGCACCCTGACCTACGAAGGGCGTCTCGCCGACAGCGCCGGCGACGCGATCTTCACCCTCACCGACCCGAGCGGAGGGTGGCGGATCCTACGCCTGACCGCTGGTGAGGAACTGCACCTCCGCAGCGCCCAGTGCTTCATCCGATGGATGCCGCGCCGCGACGACTCGCGGAGCACCACCATCCGCCTGAACGTCCGCGCCCCCCGCGACCTGCGGATCGTCCGCTACGAGGTCCGCGACCGCGAGCCACGCCCGGCGGTGGCCGCATGACAGTCACCGACCTCACCGGCCCCCTCCGGGAGCTCGCCGACCAACGGCCCCGGCTCGAACGGTGCGGCTGCCTGGCGGGCGAGACCTGCACACGCTGCGGCCGCGTCCGCGCGCTCGCCCGACGCATGCGCGAACAGGGAGCGACCGACGTCACGATCGCGGCCCGGATCGGCGCCCCGGTCGAAGCCGTCGTCCTCCAGGAGACGCTCGACCACCGCGCCGAGACCCTGCAGACCGCCGGCCTCGACGAGCTCCGGCAACGCGAACGCATGATCACGGCGTTCGGGATCACGGGCGGACACGGCCCCGGCCGCATCCGCTCCGGGAAGGCCGTCCCCAACCGTCCGCTGCGCGAGGAATGGGAACGACGCCGCGTCGAAACCGAGCGCGCATCGCTCCTCGACGGCGAGGCCTACAAGGCGCACAGGTCCGCCAAACCGTTCCTGAACATGATGGCCACGCGGATGGCCAGCAGCGGCCAGATGGACACCAGCCGCCTGCAGCGCGCCCTCGGCCTGATGCCCGAATCGTCCAGCACGAAGTCCCGCGTGCTCCGGGACGGGACCACCCGCCGCTACCGGCCCCGGAAGACCTACCGGCAGGTCATGCCCCTCGACATGGCCGAACGGATGGCCGCCGTGTGGGGGATGGACCTCCACGACCTCATCAACGACCACCCCGCCATGCAGAGCATGGCCACATAGAAAGGCAACGCCATGAGCAAGGAAGTGACTCTGGCCGAGTACTACGACGAGAACGGCGACCATCACCGCGTCTGCGGACAGTGGGACGCCAACCGCGGCGGGTACCGCGTACTCGACATCGGCAAGGACAGCCGGATCGTCGTCGACACGCTGCTCGGCGTCGGCGACGACTCCCCGCAAGCAGGAGCCCTCGCCGCAGACTACGCCCGCGAGATGGCTCGCTGGGTCGCCGGCGACCGGCACACCCACCCGCTCCCGCCCCGGGAGGTGGCCACGCCGGTCCCTGAGGTCGCCCGCGCAGAACATCCCCGGCTCGCGCGGGCCGATCACCAGCCCATCGCCGCATGAGCGCCCCAAGGAGGAGGGGCCCCGCCGCGCACACCACGACGAATGGACTCGACATGAACACGCCCAACCTGGTCGCCGCCGTCCGCGCACGACACGCCACGATCGGCGGCGACGGCGCGACGCTCCTGCCCGACGCCGCGGCGTCGCAGCGACCCATCGACAGGTCCCTGGCTGAGCACTACCGCAACTCCAGCCCGGCCCGGTACACCAGCCGCCGCGGGAGGCTCGCATGATCACCCTCGCCCAGCACCCCGAAAGGACGGTGTGTACCCACCAGTCCAGCGGATTCTCCGACGAGTGGGAACTGACGCTCGAGGCGCGCGGGGAGGACGGCCTCTACGGCTACGTGCTGCGGTCCGGGCATCAGATCTGTGCGCACGGCCGCGCCGACCTACGGGTCGGCCCGATGGCCGGCGCGATCGCGTTCCTCGAACTCCTCGACCTGTTGCGGGCCCGGCCACTGCCCATGCCATCGCACGAGCTGAGCGCGTGGCGTGACGAAGCAAAGGCGATGGTGCGCGAGGACCTCGCCTCCCGGCCCAGCGTGATGCTCGCCGAGTTCCACGGACACCCCAACGCGATCCTCGACGACCGCACGAACGGCATCCCACTGCGGCGCACCCTCCTCATCGAGGAGTTCGCCGAACTGCTGTGCGCCATCGACGGCATCGCCGACGAGCACGCAACACAGCTCGCCGAACAGATCCGCGCTGCCCTGGACACGCTTGGCGACACCGCCGGCCGCAGCGAACCGGCCCCAGCATCCATCGCCAGGGAAAGCGCGGACGTCAAGTACGTCGTCTATGGCACTGACCATGTCTACGGCATCGACGCAGACGCCGCGCTCCGCGAAGTCCACCGGGCCGCCATGCAGAAGATGGACGCGGGGCTGCGGCGCCCCGAGGACGGAAAGATCGCAAAGCCCCCCGGGTTCAAGCCTCCAAACATGGACGCCGCCGTCCAGGGCTCCGAGTCACCCGGTCCGCCGCGTCGTCGCCTCTGGCCGTCGCCGTTCTGACCCCGATCCCGCCGAGGGCAGTGGCCTTGAACCGACAGCGGCCCGCTCGAGGACGAGCGGGCCGCTGCGTGCCGGGTCAACAGGTACCACCCCTCGCCGGCTCCATTCACCAACCGCGTTCACACACGGAAGGAGCCGAGGACTCTACACCGCGCCACAGGGCGCCCACCCAGGAAGGGAGGTGACACACACATGAACAACGAACCCGACCTGCCGATCTGGATACGCGACCGCAACGGCCACGTCTTCGACACCGCCCTGCCCGCCGGCAGGCACCGACGCATCCACATCGGGCTCATCCACGACCGATCCCCCGGCTTCATCGAAGTCACCCCCGGCACACGGCCACCCGGGGGCAAGCTCACCGTCAACCGCCGCACCAGCGCCACCCACTACCTCCTCGGAGGAGCCGCCGGAGAAGACCGCTGGATCGAAGACGCCGCCATGCACGCCGAGGAGATCATGGCCGGCAAGCACCAAGACCCGGATCTGCGCTTCGACCCGCCGCGTGAAGAGGTGTTCCTCGCACCCGCCACATTCAGCGCCCAGGCCGGCGACAAGGAGGCAGTGATCGGCGCGAACTGCCTGTGGGTCGACGTCGACGGCGACGTCGCAACGGACGAGACGTACCGCGCGCCGTTCGCGACCCTGATCGCCCGCAAGCCGCCGCACCTGATCATCGAATCGGCCGGGTCCGGCGGCCGCCACGCCTACTGGCTACTCGACGAGATGATCCTCGGCCAGGCCGAAGTCAACGGGCTACGCGACGCGCCGATCGAAAGGCACAACCGCAAGCTCGTCGGCCTACTCGGAGCTCGTCCCGACGACCCCAAGCAGAGCATCGGCGACCGGGCCTGCGTGAACCGCACCCGGGTCATGCGGCTCGCCGGCACCCAGAACTGGAAGACCGGCGGCTGGGCGCGCATCGTCGCAATCGACTTCGCGCTCCCGAGATACGCCCTCGAGCAGCTGACCGGGGACCTCGAAGACCCAACACCACCACCGGCACGGCCTCGCAAGCCGCTACCGCCCGGGCCGCGCCGCGACTTCGACGACTGGCTTCGCGGGCTGGACCCCGCCTCGTACTTCTGGGACCTCGCCGGCATCAGCGTCCCGGACCGCGGATGGGTCACCTGCCCATTCCCCGACCACGAAGACCGCACCCCGTCGTGCCTGGTCTACGGGCCCGGCGAAGGCTTCTACTGCTTCGGGTGCGGCCGCGGCGGCCAGTCAGCCATCGACCTGGCCTCCGCCATCCAGGGAGGACCGACCAACCGCCTTCTGCGCGGCGACGCGTTTCTCGCCGCCAAGCAAGTCGTCCGCGAACGCTACGGCTGGCTTGACCCGGAGGCGCCCCGCCCGTTCACGGGCGCGAACCACGAAAGGACATAACCCCATGCACGAACGATCCAACGAATCCAAGACACCTGCGCGAGACAGAGCACTCACCTCGCTGGATGACCTCGTCCGTGGCGTCGGCGACGACTCGCCCCCCAAGGACAAGACGCTGTTCACCCTCTGGGCCGGCCTTCAGGACATCGCCAATGACTTCCCCAATCACCGAGCCGCCAGCGTTGCCCGCCAAGCGCTCGAACGCGCCGGGAAGCACCTGGTGGACAAGACCGCCGCTGGAACCGACGCCCATCCGGTCGAGACGTGGCCGACCTCCTCGTGCTGCGGCGAACCGCGTGTCACCCCCGCGGTTGACCGCTGTTACGACCACGCAACTGCCTGCCGCGACTGCGGCCAGCCGACCGAATCCGGCCAGCCGATGGAGTCCTGCTGCGCCCGTGCAGACGAGCCGGGCCACAACACGGAGGGAGGCGGCCATGCGTAGCGTCGGCGTGAACCTCAACGCGGATGAGATTCAGACGCTGGTCGCCGCGATGGCCGGCAACCACCCGGAGTCGCTGAGCGAGCATCGCGTGTCGGTGCTGCGCAAGCTCGCGCATGCGGACTCGCTCGCCTCGAACCCTGCAGTCTGCCCGTCCTGCGGCGACCCGGGCTACCACAACGTCACGGGCGAGCATCTCTGCGGCAACGCCGAGTGCGACTACTTCGGCGACCTGTCGAAGCGCCACGAGGCGTCGCCAGATGAGCGCGAGGTCGAGCGGCTCCGCAATGTCGAGTGGGCTGCTCGCGGCTACGTCCGCGAGTTTGACCACCTGGTCGGGGGCGAGTACCCGGAGCGCACGGATCTGCGTCAGGCCCTCGGACCGATCAAGACGGAAGGCGGCGCATCGTGAAGCTCTACTGCGCGGGCTGCAACGCCGTCCACAAGTTCACGGCCGGTGAGGTCGAGCAGATTGTCTACGCGCTCCAGGCCGCCGAGGCCGATCAGCGCACAGAGACGAACGGCCCGCAGCGGCACGACGCCGGCAAGGACTCGATGGGCCAGGAAACCTGCCTGAAGATCGCGCTCGACTGGGCGGGCACGGGAAGCGAGGTCTACCCGGAGTACGTCCAGAACCTCGTTGAGAACCGCCGCCTCGTCGTGCGTTCCGCGCGGCGTGACTCCCTCGCTGCGGCCCAGGCTCGAACGTCAGGGGGCACGGATGTTCGGTGACGAGGTGCTCGGGATGACGCCCGAGATGATCGCGAACCGGGATCGCCGCATCGCGGCCCACGAGGCCGTCTGCGACTGCCCGGACCCGCTGGCTCACGAGGCGGATGAGCGGATCACCGCGCTGCGCGACGACGTGCGGGCAGCGCGCACGTTCATCGACAACACGGTGGCCCCGTTCCTCGACGCAGTGATCGCCGCCGAGCGCGAGGACGACGCGGAAACCGCCCTCGACCAGTTCGCTATCCGTGCCAGGGAGATCCACCAGGCCCTGGATGGCGGAACGACCCAGGAGCCCACGTCATGAGCGGGTTCCCTCGAAGGCTGGAGCGTTCCCTGGAGGTGCTCTCTGAGGCTTCCGGCGAATGGATGTGGCGTGGTCGCGTGGCAGGCCACGAAGACACTCACCACGGCTTCGCCAGCGAACAGGAGGCCTGGGACGCGGGCATCAAGTGGATGGCCCGTTCGACCACAAGGGCGCGCAGTGAGTGTGCGCGATGCGGCGGAGGATCACACGACGTGTGCGGCGGCTGTGACCTTGGCCCCCTTGAGACTCAGGAGCCGGCACGTCAGCCAGTGCCCACACCGGACGACTGCGGCGACTGTCCCTACAACCCGGACGGAGCCGTGCGGTGTCAGTGCATCTGAAGGCAGGCGCGGCGCCTTTGGAATCCGAAGTCGTCATGGCCGTCGCAGAGGTCGTCGCTGAGAACCGTCGACTGCGGCGACAGATCGATGTCCTCAACGCGAAGCTCATCGAAGTCAGCGCAAACGGCGGAGAGCGCCAGCAGCTCATCCGCAACGCCTACCGCCGCGGGTACCACACCGGCCACAGCGCCGGACGTCGCGGCGCCGTTGCGGTGACCAACCCAGAAGCCAGTGCACGCGGCTGGGTACGCGCCGAACTAGCCGACCAGGCGCAGTAGCCCCAACCACCACGGCACCGACAAGCCGCAGCCAGCACGACGACCCCGCCTCTGCGGGGTCGTCGTCGTTCCGGGTCCCGCAGCGACCCACGAGAAACCAACTGAAACGAGGGCACGCATGCCTCTACGACGCCACTCAACCGCGACGCAGCGAAGGCTCGCTCGCGCCGCCGAACAGATCGTTCTCGCCGGCACCGACATGCACGGCCACGACCACCAGACGCTCAGCCTCCTGGAGGCACGGCTGGTCGCCGCCGCCCGAGATCTCCTTGGCCTGCCGCACGACCGCCGCGGCCACCACCACGACTCACCTGCACCGCCACCGTGCCGACGGCCCGAGCCGTTGGCCGCAGTACCCGACAACGTCATCGCGTTCCCGGCGGCCCGCCAGTGAACGATCCCAGAACCATCCGGGAAAGGAGGCCCGAGTGCCCCACTGGGACAGCAGCACGCTGCTCGACGGCCTAACCAGCTCCCAGCAAGCCGCCGTCACCCACCAGCACGGACCACTACTGCTCGTCGCCGGCCCCGGCTCCGGCAAGACACACACCATGACACGGCGCATCGCCTGGCTCATCGCCTCCGGGCTGGCGAAACCCAGCGAAATTCTCGCCCTGACATTCACCCGCGCAGCCGCCGGCGAGATGCGATCCCGACTGATAGGCCTGCTCGACAACCACACCGTCAAGCAGCTGCGCGCCGGCACCTTCCACTCCGTCGCCGTACAGATCCTGCGCGACCGGCCCGCCGACATCGGCCGGGCCCCCGAGTTCACGATCTACGACCAGGAGGACACCCGCCGAATCATCCGCCGCCTGCAACAGAACCCCACACCCCACGTCGAGGCATTGACCGCCCAAGCGGGGACGATCGAGCCGCCCGAAGTCGTCGCGCAGATCGGACTGGCGAAGAGCCGCATGTGGACCGCCGACGACCTCGAAAGCGACGGCGAGCACCCACAACGCTGCCTGATCGCCGGACTGTGGCGCGAGCTCGAATACGTCCTGCAAGGCAACAACGCCCTGGACTTCGACGACCTCATCAATAACACCGCGCTGCTGCTGCGCGACCACGACGACGTCCGCCAGCAGTACCGGCGCCGCTGGTCATGGATCCTCGTCGACGAGTTCCAAGACACCAACCCCGCCCAGGCAGAGATGCTTCTCGGACTGTGCGGCCGCGACGGCAACCTGTCGGTCGTTGGCGACGTCGATCAGGCGATTTTCGGGTTCCGCCTCGCCGACCCCAAGTACATGCTCGAGTTCTCCCGGCGTTTCGGCGACACGTCGAGGGCGATCGTCCTGGAGGAGAACTTCCGCTCCTGCGAAGAGGTCGTCGCCACCGCACAGCGCAGCATCGAGCACAACACCGCCCGGCTGCCCAAGCCGGTCGTCGTCACTCGAGGCGCCGCCGGAGACGGGGCCGTGACGTTTCACCGGTTCGCCGGCGACACCGACGAGGCTGGGTGGATCGCCGCGATGATCCGCAACTGCCTGGCCGCCGGCATCGAACCCAACGAGATCATGGTGATCGCAAGGGTCCGAAACGCGCTCCGTCAGATCGAGCAGGCACTGACCCTCGGAGGCGCACCGGTCCCGTACCGGATGCTCGGCGGCATCGGCCTGTTCGAACGCAAGGAGATGCGCGAAGCGATCGCGCACCTCAAGGTGCTCGCCAACGCCACCGATGGCGAAGCGTTCATCACCGCCGCCTCCGCCATGGACGACCTCGGCCCGGTCGCGATCGGTGCGGTCCTCGCGCACGCCGCCGCGGCCAGTGAGCAGCTCGACATGCTCGACGACCAGGACGCCACGCAAGCAGTCAGCGGAGACCTACTGCGGTGCTGCGCACGAGCGGACCTCATCCCGTCACTGACCGGGCCGCAGCGCGCCGCGCTCATGCGCTTCGGACGAGCGCTGCTCGAGGCCCGCGACGACCTGTTCGCCGAACGGTCCATCGTCACCGTCGTCAACAAGGCGCTCGGGTTCCCCGGCGGGCCGGTCCACCGCCTCGAAGAGACGGTCGCCACCAGCCCGGACCCCAAGAAGCGCGACACCGCCAACAAGGCGCTGTCGGACCTGCGCAGCATCACCGACGCCGCCGGCGCGTACGCCAAGGAGATCAGCGAGGACGAGCCGCCCAGCATCGGCGGCTTCCTCGACCACATCCTCGTCGACGACGCCCTCAACGACGACAACGAAGACGACCAGCGGGTGCTCCTCGCCAGCGGCCACAAGAGCAAAGGCCTGGAGGCGCGCGTGGTGTTCGTCATCGGCTGCGAGGAAGGCACGCTGCCGCACTACCGCGCCCTGGAGTCCTCACCCAAGGAGGTCGAGGAGGAACGCCGCCTCTTCTACGTCGCCGCCACCCGAGCCAAGGACCGGCTCGCGCTGTGCTGCGCCGACGAACGCACCACACCGCGCGGCCGGCGCCGCACCGACGGCCCGTCGCGGTTCCTGCAGGAAGCCGCCGGCCTCGCGGCCTGACACACCACAGCACCGATCCACACCTACGGAAGGGGACCACCGATGCCGCAACCGCCCGAACAATCCGGCGATCCGCCGGAGGAATTCGCCACAGAACGCTGGCGATACGCAGGCCGACGCCAATCCAGCGACGGCAAGAAGCTCCTGGGCTCCTACGTTGACGACGCAGGAAGCGTCTGGCTGTTCTCAAGCAAACACCGCGCCGTCGGCGCGACCTACGAGCTCGAAGTCTGCCGCCGCTCCGACGGCGGCTGCACCGTCAAGTTCGGGACGCTCACATACGTCCAAGCGCCCGACCAGGACGACCCCAAGGTCCGCGAGTGGATCGCCGAAGACCGCGCCGCGTACGCCGCCGACGAGCTCCGCAAGGCCGAGAACTACGCCAAGCGCGACGACGGGTTCGGATCGCTCACGCTCAACGAGCTCCGCGACCGCATCCGTCACGCCCCCGCCGGCCGCCGGTACGGGCTGCTCGCCCAGATCACCCGGTACGTCCTGACCTAACCGGACCGTCACACCGCCGAAGCAATGGGCCGCGACGAAAGGAGCAACTGCATGACAGAGCGCCCCGAATCACCGGACGCGCGCGGGATACCCCCATCACCAAACGGCATCCCCACCAGCGCATGGATCGAGCTGCTGCACACCGTCGAGGACCACCTGCGACGCAGCCCGACCGGCCAGATCACCGCCCCCGACGAACCAGTCGCATGGCCCATCGGCCTCAACGGACGGCTGGACTACGTCAGCGGTACGCACTACGCAGCGCCCGACGGTTCGTGGCGTGCTCGACGCGACACGGCGCGCGCCGCCGTGTACGCGTGGCGCGAAGCGCACCCCGAAGGCGCCGCCATCCGCGACGAACACGCCGCCATCCACCGCTACGCCCGTCAATGGGAGTACTCAGCAGCAAACGAGCGGCGACGGATCGGCGATACCACGCACCCCGCGCATGACCCGAACCTGCCCCGCGACGACCTCCACCGGTACGAGCGCTACCGCGACCTCGCCCTCGAGGAGGCCGAAGCGGCACGACAGCGAGCGGCCAACTGCGTCACCCAACTCACCCTCGGCCTCTGAGAGCCGGCCCACCATTCACCACCCACGGAAGGCACCCACCGCCATGCCCAGCACCACCAGCACCGTCCTGCAGGACGCCACATTTCTCGACGCCGACGGCCAGGAGCACCCTGTGCTCGAGCACCTGCTCAACACCGGCAGCGACAGCCCCGACAGCCGATACGGCCAGCATCCCGAGCAGTGGGCGCCCGTCGCTGCCGCCTACTTCCTCATCCTCGTCCGTCACCACGGCGAACGAACCCACACGCTGCTCGACGAAGCGGTCAACCGCACCGTCAACGACGACCCGGCAGTCGGCGGTGTGATCGTCTGGGAGGGCCCGATGGCCGACATTGACCCCGCGGACATCCTCCCGGCCGACGTCCGCCACGACTACCCGTTCTGATCCGATGGCCCGGAGATCCCGCACGGCCAGGGAGCCGTTTCAGTGGATGCTCGGATGCGGCACCTTCGGAATCCTGCATCACGCCGACGGCCGCGACCTGCTGATCGAAACGATCCGGTTCACCGAAACCGAGGCCGTCGCGGTCAACCTCACCGACCACGGCACCCGAGTCATCCTGCCCGACTGGCCGGGAGCCCACCAGTTCACCCCGCTACCCGCCGCGGACGCCTGCCAGGCCGCCGACATCCCCGCCCCGGTGACCCGCAAGGTCGGCGACATGCACCGTCGCGTTGACCCGTTCCACACCGAGCGCTACCTCAATGCGCAATTCCGAGGACTCGTCGCCCTCATCTTCGACAAGCACCTCCCGTGCAACCACGGGCTCCTGCTCGCCGCTCGCGCCAACGGCTGGGACGAGCGGTGGGAGGGACCGCACATCGAAGACCCAGAACAGACCGCAGGCAACGTCGCCGACCGACAAGCCCGCAACCCGACATGGACCCTCGAGCGCGCGATTCGCGACCAGCTTCTCCACGACGCACGCACGACCCCAGCCCGGCTGGACGCACTGCTCGAGAGGGCCGGCTGGACACCGGTCCTCGCCAACATCGACGCGCTCGTCACCGGGTGCCAGAACGCAGCGCCCTACCCGCTCTACACCGGCACCGACACGCCGGACGCCGAGCAGGGCGAACCGGACGACACGCAGCTCACGCTGCTCTAACCAAGGACGGTCAACCCGTGATCGACATGAGATCCGCAGGGGCCGAGCTCGCGCCCCTGTCCTACGACACCCTCCGGCGACACTTCTACGGCCAACGACGCGGAGCCGGCCACGACTTCTTCGCCGGGATGGGCGGCATGGCCGCCGCAATCATCCTCGCCGGCGGCGAAGTGCTCCTCTCGGCCAACCACAGCACGAGCGCGGTCCTCACCCACAACGTTAACTTCGACCACGTCGACCACGTCATCGGCGACATCAGCGTCCTGGACCCGTCGAACCTGCCGAAGGGCGCGAACGTCGGCTGCTTCAGCCCAGAGTGCCGCCTGCACAGCAACGCGAACAACTGGCGCGAAGCGATCGCCGAGCTCAGCCCATACGACCCCGCGCGGGAAAGCGAACGGTCCCGCTGCACGATGTGGTGCCCGCAACGCATGGCGGCCTACCACCAGTACGACTACGTCGTCATCGAGAACGTCGTCGAAGTCTGCAAGTGGAACCAGTTCCGCAACGGCAACTGGCTGAAGGGCTGGGCAGACCTCGGGTACGAGGTCGACCAGGTGTGCTTCAACGCCGCGATGTTCGGCGCCCCACAGTCCCGCGACCGGATCGCGTTCGTCTGCCGACGCGTCGGCGCGCCACGACCGAACCTCGACTTCCGGCCACGGTGCTCATGCCCGTCCTGCGAGACGGACGTGTTCTCCATCCAGACCTGGAACGCCGCGTCGGTCGAGTGGATGCGAACCCCGGTCGGACCGGTCGGCAAATACGGCGATCAGTACCGATACACCTGCCCGGCGTGCCGGACGGTGACCGCCCCGTTCATCCTGCCCGCCCGCCTGGCGATCAACCCGCACCTGAAGGGCACCCGCATCGGCGACCGTGAGAAGCTCGGGATGCGACCGCTCGAAGACAACACCATGGCCCGCCTTCGGCAAGGATGGGAACACCGCGGCCGCGTCTCGCGGACCCTCGACACGGTCGGCCCCGACGGCGAGAAGCGCACCATCCCCGCGTGGGTACCGGCGATCCCCGGCGCACCGGCCGGCGACATGATCGTCCCCGAGCGCAACAACGCCAAAGGACGCCATACCAACAGCGAACCAGCGCAGTCGGTCTGCTCAGGCGGCAACCATCACGCGCTAATCGGCGCCAACCGCAAAGGGGACATCCCCCGACCCGCCCAGCAGGACCCGGCGACCACCGTCACCGGGCAGGGCAGCCACTACGTCGTCGGCGTCCTCCAGGAAGGCGCAGTCGCACGAGATGCACTGCTGGACCCGATCGCCACACTGACCGCGGGAGGCAACCACTTCCTCCTGGGAGCCAACCGCAGCAACAACCTCCCGCGTGACGGGAACCGCGAACCCGCAGCACCGGTCGTCACCGCGCACGGCGGCGGCCTGTTCGCCGTGCAGCCCACCAACGGCGACATGCTCGTCCAGGTCGCCGGGCACACCTACGAACGCCCAGGCAGCGACTACATCCGCGCCTGGTCACTCGACGCCGTCTCACCAACCCAGAGCACGTCGCGAGACCGCGGCGTCCTTCAGCAGCCCGACGAAGGGATCATCACCGGAGCAGGAGCCAACGACAGCAGCCGCAGCACCGACCACGACCCTTCCCCGACACAGGTAGCCGGACGTGGCCAGTCGCTCGTCGTGCCCGCCGGCACCAACGGGAGACTCCGAGACGCCGACCAAGAACCCGGCGCCACGCAGGTCAGCACCGTGCGCGGCATGCTGCTCGAGAGCGACGAGGCGTTCCTAGCCAGCTACTACGGGACCGCCGGCGCGATCCGGGCCGCCAACAGCGAACCCGGAGGCACCCAAACCACAAAGGACCGCCACGCCGTACTCGTACCGGCAGGCGGCACCTGGCAGTCGCAAACCCCGGACGCTGACCTCAACCCGTCCCCGACCCGGGTACCGAACGACAGCTACGCGCTCAGCACCGGCACCGAGGACATCCCGCTCGAGGACTGCCACTTCCGGATGCTTCACGCCAAGGAAGCCCAGGCACTGCAGGACCTCACCGTCCGGCCCGACGGCGAGCCGTACCTGACCATCGAGATCGAGGTCAAGCCCGGCAAGCAGATGACGGGGGAGACCGCTGTCCGCCTCATCGGCAACGCAGTCCCCCAGACGATGTTCGCCAACGTCTACCACCGCGTGTTCGCCGCAAGCGAAGGCACTCTCGTCCACGCCCCCGGTGACACCCGGTGGCGGTACCTGCACCCCAAGACCCGGCGCCGGCAGTAGCACTCCAACGGAACCATGAACGGGAGGATGAATGCACCACGCACCCCCGGCGCAGGAAGTGCTTCTGCGCCTCGAAGGACCTCGGCTCCTGTACCCGGACGGCACCGTCTGCGCAGAACTCGGGGACGACCACACCTGGCGAACCGCGGACGGGCTGCCGACCCGCTCGGTGACCGTCGAGAGCCCGAAGGTCCACGCACATGTCGACCCGGGTGCGCGGTCGCGGGCACAACGCGAGTCCGACCGAGCATGGCTCGAACAGGCCGTTGAAGTCATAGCCGCCCTCGCATCCAGTCAGGCCGAACTGAGCAGCGACGACGTGTGGTCAGTGATCGGCATGCCGCCGCGAGAGCCCAGGATGGTCGGCAACGCCATGGCCCGCGCCCAGCGCGCCGGACACATCGAGCCAACCGATCGCGACCAACAGTCGCGGCGAACGATCAACCACGGCCGTCCTGTCCGCATCTGGCGGTCACTGCGTTACGGCCAGCAACAACTCGGCGGCCTGCAGGCGACATCCACGTCCACGGAGGAAGACACACAATGACCGCCGACGACATCACCGACGCGCAGCAGACCTCAATCACTGAGGTGCAAGGCAAGCTCGGCGGACCGGAAGAGGTTCGCTTCGCCGTCGCTCGAGACGAGCCACACGACACGCACATCTTCGTCGAGTTCTACCGCCGCACAGACGACGGGTGGCAGTACATCACCGACGTGATCATCGACCCCGACGGCACCTACGAGCCGCCCGCCGCCCTCGACAACTAGCCAGACGCAAGACAGCTCAACCCATTCACCAACACCAGCAGGAAGGAACCACCATGCCCACCGACCAGACACACGACGCCACATCCATCGTCGCGCAAATCGCAGGACTGTCGACCAGCCGCGCAACGCCCATCACGGCCGCACAGCTCGTCGACCGGTTCTGTTCGGGGGCCGACACCGAGTACCTCGGGCGTCCTGCCTGCTGCCACCGGCGCGACGACACGATCGCCGCCGACATCGACGACGGGTTCTGCGGCTACAGCGGCGGCCGTGGGGACGAGCTCGTCACCGGCTTTGACGACGGCTACGCGTTCATGGGCTACCTCGCCGACCGCGGCTGGCGCTCACTGCCCAGCCTCGGCGACTGGCCCTACGTCGTCTACCTCGTGCGCCGCGGCAGCGACCGCGAACAGCCCGCCCTCGTCCGCTACGTCGAGGCCGACCTCACCGTCTGGCGCTTCGACACCGTCGATGACCTCCGACGGTTCCTCACCGAACACGCCGCCGCCTGACACACCCCGCCGCGTCCCCCAGTGATAGTCGCGGACCGCCCGCGGCACAACCTCACCAGATGCTGCCTCGCTGGCGCGTGGACGAACGACAGGCGTCGCCAGCCCAGCACGCCGCGCCGCTCACACGAGCCGTTGATCACGGCGACCTAGCTGGTCGCGCGCACTGACGCGCACCCATTCACCAACAGGAAGGAGGCGTGCATGCCCACAGGCATGGACGCAAAGGGCGCTGCTCTCCTCGGCGGCGCCCTCAGCGACGAAGCGCTCGCTTCAAGTACCCGAGTCCTCGCCGGAGGCCGCCACGGCAGCGGAGTCGGCCTCCAGCAGTACTTCACCCCGCCAGAGGCCGCAGAACTCATCGCCGACGTCTTCGGCCGCAACCTCACCGTGCTCGACCCAACCGCCGGCGCGGGAGACCTACTCGCTCCGTACCCGCACCACCTGCGATTCGGTATCGAGATCGACGCAGATCACGCCACCCGCGGCACGTACCGCGCGCTCAACGGCGACGTGCAGAAGGCCCTCAGCCTGCTCCGCGTCGCCGGCGCGCAGTTCTCCCGAATCGTCAGCAACCCTCCCTTCGGTCTGACCTGGCAACACGCCACGATCGCCCGAGGAAAGACCGTCAACAGCAGCCACTGGATCACGCTCGCGTGCGTGGACCTTCTGCAGCGCAACGGCGTCGCCGCCGTGATCTGCGGCACCGATCGGCTGGATCGCGAACTCCTCGCCGATCAGGAGGTCAAAGCCGCCGCCTGGGCACGAGTCGACGTATCAGGCCCCCTGTTCGACGGGGTGGACCTGCCGACGAGCATCCTGCTTCTCACCTCGCCGCTCAACCGCACCGACGCGCCCATCGCATCCTTTACCGCGACGCGCGACGAGCTCACATCCCTCGCCGAAGATCTCACCGCGGCGATGTCGGCCGGATGTGGGCACGTGACCTCCGCCAGCTACCTCGACCCGCCGGCGGCAACGCTCGACACGATCATCGATGTCTACAAGCGGCGTCATCGCACCACCGGCCCGGCGAAGTACGACCTCCGCGTGGTCGCAGGGAAGCTGCGAGTCTCGCTCGGCGCCCTCGGCAAGCTGATCGACGGCTACCGGCCGGAGATGCAACTGCTGCGGCGCCTCGACCGACAGCCGGTCAGCTACTTCGCCGTCAACCAGCGCGACTGGCACGAGGTCCGCCGACTCCTCGACGAGGACCTCATCCTCGCCGAACCGGGCACGGTCGAATCGGTCCAGGCCGCGATCGACGCGGCCAGCCTGCTCCTGCGGCCCATGTACCCGATCCCGTCACAGATGCGGCTCGGGTTCCTCGACGACCTCGACCGGATCCGGTGCGTCTCGCCAGACCCCGAGCGCGGTTTCGAAGCAGGAGAGCACTACCCGATCACCGTCAACTCCGCGGTCAGCGAATCGGAGACCGACCGGCCCGTCGAACGACGGGACAAGACCATCGAGATCCGCAAGGTCCGAACGCGCCGAAAGGCGCTGAAGATCAGCATCGACGGCAAGACGTTCGACGAATCCGCCGAGGACATCGAATACCTCGACCGGCACTTCGACATCCCCGACCCCGGTGACCTCGCGCGAGACCACCCGACCGAGCTCGCACGGGTCGAACAGGTGCTCGCAGACATCGAGGAGGAGTACGGCCCGGCAGATCCCGCCCGCTACAACCCCGACGGGTGGCAACTCCGTGACTGGCAGAAGGATGACCTGGCCAGGGCGATCCTCAAGCAGCGCGCCGTCCTGGCGTGGGACCCGGGCGGCGGCAAGTCCGCAGGACAGCTCATCTTCGCCGAGGCCTGCATCCGGCTCGGATACGCACGGCGGAACGTGGCGCTGATCATCGCGCCACAGGACCTCCACGAGCAGTGGCAACGTGAAGCGCAGAAGTTCCTCGGCCGAACGTTGCAGACGATCTATACCCACGATGACGCCGTCCGAGCCCGTCGGCAGATCAAGGCTGGCGGCACGGGCATGTGGATCACGCACTACGAAGCGCTCTCCCTGGTCGGCACCAAGGACGACGTCCTCGATCCCGCTGCGATCACCCGGGATGGCGAACACCGGATGCTCAACGAAGCGCGGATGCGGCGCTACCAGCAGGAGAACACCCCGGAGTGGCGGGCCCAAGCCCAGGCCCGGCACGAGGAGGCGATGCGCGCCTGGGCGGCAACGGTCGCAGACGTCCCGCCCGAAGATCGGTGGCGTCACATGCGACCGGTCGCCGAACAACCTGCGCCGCCCCCGACTGCCACCCTGACCACCGAGGACGCCTGCCCGTCCTGCCTGTCGGAGATTGGCGGAGGCTCGTGGAACGGCACCGTATGTGCGGACTGCGGGCACATCCACTACCGGCGGCGCATCAAGAGCATCGCGTCGCTGCTGTCGACCTCCTTCAAGCAGGGTGTGATCTGCGTTGACGAACTGTCGATGATCCGCGGGGACACCAGCCGCCGCTCGCTGGCCGTCCGTGGGTTGCGCGCAGCCTGCCGGTGCGGTGCGACCGGAACCCCGATCAGCAACTACATCAACGACGCGTTCTGGGGGCTCGGGTGGACGCTCGGCTGGGACACCGCCCGCTTCCCGTACTCCTACCAGGGAGGCAAAGCAAAGTTCGAAGAGGACTTCTGTGTCCTGGAATACCTGATGGGCCGCGCCGACGATGGCGAACAAAACCAGGTCAAGCGCAGGAAGGTGATGCCCGAAGTCACCAACGTTTCGATGCTCTGGCGGCTGCTCGCGCTCGGCATGGTCCGGCGGCGAAAGGAGGAGATGGGCGATCTCGTCCAGCGCACCACGCACATCGTCGAAGTTCCAGCCGGCACCGCTCAGGCAGTAGTGCACGACCGATGGCTGACGGGGTTCGCACAGTTCTTCGAGGAGCGCAACCCAGGCCATCCGCTCGTCGAGGCGGGCCTGGTCGAGAAGTTCGAAGCAGCGCTGGGCATGTTGTGGAAGCTCGAGTACGCCGCCACGCTTCCCGAGGGTGACCCCGACCGAGAGTGGACGGGTGTCGAGAGCATCAGCAACTGGACGCCGAAGATCATCAAGGCGCTGGAGCTCATCGAGCAGCACGTACGCCAAGGCGAGAAGGTCCTCGTCGGATCTTGTCTCGTCGACCTCGGACCGCTCGTCTGTGACCTGCTCAACCAGCGCGGTATCCGAGCCGGGCACATCACCGAGAAAGCCGCGGGCGGCAAGAGCAAGACGAAGAACCCGCGGGCCCGTGCGCGCGAGGTCACGCAGTTCATCAACGGTGAGAGCAGTGTGCTCTGCGCCGGCGTTCAGGCCATGAAACTGGGGCACAACCTCGATGTCGCCAGCACCGTCGTCCTCCTCGGCCTGCCGTGGAGCTTCGAGGCCTACAAGCAGTTCCTCGACCGTGTATGGCGACTGACCAGCACCAAGCCCGTGACGGTGTACGTCATCGTCGTCGCGGGCACCATTGATGTGCGCAAGCTGCAGCTGCTCGACGACAAGGGAGCTGCCTCGGACATCGCGCTGGACGGCCGCCTGGTCGACCAGGACCGCGAAGAGCACGACTGGGCAAAGACGCTGGCGGAGATGAAACGCCAGCGTCGCATCGGCGCGGGAGAGTCTGGCGACACGCTCGACGAGACGCTCATCGAGCAGGAGTGGACACGCAGCATCCAGCCAGCGCCCGCGCCAACACGAGACGAGCAGGATGCCCCCCCGGCCAAGGAGTCGACGCTCCGCGTCGTGCTCGTCGACACCGCGCCAACCGACGAGCCCATCGCCACAGGTCAACAGACCTCGCTGTTCGCGCTGTAACACACCCCCGAGGAAGGGAGGACGACATGGGAGTCGACGCCGCCACGGCGGTCGCCCCAACGGTCCTGTACACCCACGCAGCTCTGCTGACCACCCAGCCGCACTCCGGCACGCTCGCCGAACGGGTAGGCGCCCACCGGCGCGCGGTCATCACCCGGCACGCGCGCCCGGTCACACACGAGGAATGGCCGCTCATCCGCGACGCCATCCTCACCGCCACACGAGGGCACCTGACAGAACAGCACCTCGCTGCCGGACAGTTCATCCCCGCGGACTGGTGCGCGTACCTCTCCGCCAACCTCGCCACAGAAGGCGAAGCGATCAGCCGCGCGCTGGCCGCCAAACGCTCAGGCTCCGCCCCGACGGACCCAGGAAACGCCAGCCGCATCTACGGCGGATGGATCAAGCCCCTCGGCGCGCTGCTGCAACTCGCAGCCGCCGAGGGCGGCCTCTACCTGCACTGACCACGACCACTTCAAGGAACAGCCATGGCCAAGACCAAGCCCGGAGGGCCCTCAGAGGGCTCAAGACGGGCCGCCCACCGGCGGGCAGTCGGCCCGCCGCCCACCGCGATGTTCTCGCCCACCGACGCAGCGCACACCCCTGCGATCGGCTCGCTCGAGTACGTCGCCCTCGACGACATCGTCCTCGCCGACAACCCACGCCGCGACATCGACCAAGACGACATCGACGACCTCGCACGCATGCTGCTGACCCACGGCCAGACCAAGCCGTGTGGCGGGCGACGAACAGACGACGGCAAGGTCCGCATCTACGCCGGCCAACAGCGCAAGCTCGCCGCCGACCGCACCCGTGAACTCGTCAAGCAGGACGCCGAGTGGCGCGGCAGCAAACCCATCTCGGGGATCTGGGTCCTGCTCCGCGACGACCTGCGATCCGAGGTCGAATGGCGCCGCTACCAGGCGCAAGAGAACGCCGGGATCCCACTCTCCTTCCGCGACGAGCAAGACATGTTCGCGTACTTCTGGGAAGCCGCCGCGGGACTCCCAGAAGACCAGCGGCTCCAGCAGACCCGCCTGGACTGCGGCTTCTCCGCGGCCACCGCGCAGAACCACCGTCGGCAACTCGTCCTCCCACAGGCGATCCGACACCGGGTAGCGCGACGACCCAAAGGTGACCAGATCAGCATCGGGGTCGCCAACCAGCTCGCCGACATCTACAACGCATCCCCGCCGCTCGCCGGCACCGTCGCCGACTGGATCACCACACCCGCACGAAACAGCCAGGCGGCCACCGACATCCAGGCGGCCGTCCTGGCAGCACTGCGCACCAGCGAGGACGCGTACGCAGTAGCCCTACACCACGGCACCAGCATCGACGCCGCCCAAGCGCTCAGAGACACCGTCCCCGAGCTGCAGGACGACAAAACGATCGCCCGCGCCGCAGGCATCCTCGGCTGCGGCGGGGGAGAGGTCCCGGCTCGCTTGGTCGCCCTCACCCACAAGGCCCAGCAGTGCAGCGCTCAGATCGCCATCACCGAAGCGGTGCAGGATCGTGCGATCACCACACGTTGCGCGTGGGTGCATCGGAGCGACATCGACCGCGAGCCGATGGTGTTGCTCATCGACCCCGTGTTCATGATCGACCTCGTCATGGACGCCATCCGGGGCGCGAAGGCCCCCACAGACGCGCCGGCACCCACCGAGCCGCCCGCCAAGCCACAGGCCGATCCCAGTCCCAGCAACCCCCGCACGGACGCGGATTCAACAGGCGACCTCGATCCGAGTTCGGCTGATCGCAGGCCAAGCCGTTCTGCGGTGGCGCGCAACCTGGGACTAGGCCAAGACATCACCGCCGGACTGCTGACTCTGAGCGCGGACCAGGCCGACGGCCTGCGGATCGTCGTCTGCCGCCTGCTCGCCTCGCAGTACGGCGACGCCCTCGCGTTCGGAGCTGCATGGACGAGCAGGGACCGCCAGCAGCGCACCAAGCAGATGGCGCCGTACACACCCATGGACATCGACGTGATCGTCGCGCTCGAGGTGGAGCGCGCACTCGCCGATGCCGACCCGCTGCGCGGCATCGCTCAGCTTGCGACCAGGATCGCGGCCTCGGTGTTCCTCGATCCCGAGGGCGCCATCACCGACGGACCGCTCGACGCCGAGCGCGTGACCCCGAAGACCCACGAGGTCGCGGCTACGACAGACCGCGCGCTCTGGGACCTCATGCGCCCCATGCTCTCGCCCGCCGTCGTGGCGATGCACCGCGACACATACGCCGAGCCCACCGCAGAGACGCCCGTACCACCGCTCGCGTAGTCACACCCGACTGCCCCCCGGCAGACGACAGCATCACGGCAGGGCCGACAGACAGCGGCCCTCGCCTCCAAACCGTCGCCCCGCCCGCCTCCCGACCGGGCGGGGCGACACCCATTCACCACACCACGGAGGAACACGATGAGCACGAACGGTGCCACCGTCACCATCGACCCACCGCAGGAAGAAGACCGCGGAGCCTGGCTGACCGACCTGCGCAAGCAGGCCGCCGAGATCCGCGAGGCGCACAAGTACGAGGGGAAGATCACTCCCGCGCTGCACGCCGCACTGCTCGACCTCCTGTACGTCCCGGTCCCCGACACGTACATCAAGCACACCCCGCCGGTGACCGGCAAGCCGTACCACTCCACCGGCCTCGCGTCGGCCCAGCCGCAGATCGACCAGATGAACGCGGTGCTTGGCTGCCACTGGCGCGCCCTGACGCACTTCGAAGACGCCGGGCAGACCTGCAAGGCCGTCATCGTGATCGGCAACAACCTCGCAGCCGTCAGCCTCTCCCCGGACGGCAGCCTGGTCATCGGCGACACCGCTGAGATCCTCGTCATCCAGGACGGCTGGGGCAGCCACGAGCGCGGCAGCCGCGGCAACATCATGAAGGGCGCGACCACCAACGCGCTCAAGCGCGTGCTCGCCGCGTGCGGACCCGGCGCGAACGTCTACCGCCTCGACATCGACCCCGAGCTGCTCGGCCCGCAGGAAGGACAGTCCAACTGGACAGGCCAGCACAACGGCGGCGGTGCCCCCGCGAGCCCCGGGTTGGCCAGCGACGCGCAGCGCAAGCTGATCCGCGGCCGTGCGAAGGATGCACGGCTGACCGACACCGACCTGGCGAACATCATGCTCGTCGCCGGCGGCGGGCCCGGCGGTGCGCCCACCCAGCCGCAGCAGGCCACCGAGTACTGCGACCAGGTCCTCGCCCGTCTGCCGCGACACCTCGTCGACCCGGTGCTCGAGGGGATCCAGGCCGCGCAGGCCGGCCCACAGACCCCGGCACCCATCCCCGCCAGCGATCTCGCGGGCTTGCCGCCCGCACCCGCGCCCGCCCCGGCCCAGATGCCCCCCGCACCCGTGTCCACGACGCTGCCGGCGGGCCGCGATGGGTACGCCCAGCCGGACCTCGGCGCACTGTCGAACATCGTCAACCCCGCACAGCAGTGAACGCGCTCGCCGAACCGCCCGTCGCAGCGCACGCGGGTCAGGTCGGGCTGCCGCTCGACCTGCCCGTCCGCTACGACGGGCAGCGCATCACCCACCTGTCGGCCTCCAGCGTCACCGCGTTCATCGCCTGCCCCGACGCGTGGCGTCGCCGCTACCTGCTCGGCGAACGGACCCAGCCCGACGGCGTCATGGTCCTCGGACGCGCCGTCGACGAAGCGCTGACCCTGCTGCACACCGACCAGATGGCCGGCGTCGCGATGAGCGCCGACCAGTGCCTGGACGCCTACCGGGACGCGTGGAACACGGAGATCGAGAGCGAAGCCGACCGCCTCGGGATCAACTGGAGCGACGAGCTCCCTGAGAACCGCGCGTTCGACATGGGGCTCCGGATGGTCCAGGTGGCGCTTCGCGAACTCGTCCCCAGACTCGGAACCGCCACCTCGGTGCAGCGGCGCTTCGAGCGCCGGCTGCACCCCGACGCCACATGGACCCTGATCGGGTACCCCGACCTGGAGACCGTACGCGAGCAGACGTGCTGGACGCTCGAGGACGGCACGGTCCTCGAGCAGGACACCGGCGAGGAGATGCCTACGATCGGCGTGCCGTGGGATGACGCCCCGGCCGGTTACCGGATCGCGACGTACAAGGGCCCGCTCGACGACGTACTCGTCAGTCGCATCGCCGGGCTGCACCTGCTCGACGAACTCGACGCCGACCGGATCGCCGAACGACTCGCCTGCGAGCTCGCCGACGCCCTGCCGGGCAGCAAACCCGGGCCGCGACGCACTCAGGTCCGGCACGTCGTCGACCCGCCACCGAGCAAGCGGCCCGACATGGTCCCCGTCCCCGTCTGGGAGTTCACCGGCCGTCGCGAAGTCGTGCAGGTCGCGGGGGTCGCCGACTACAAGATGAAGGGCAAGCGCGTCACGCAGGCGCGAGCCGACACCGACGTCCAAGCCGGCCTGTATCTCGCCGACTGGGCGCTCAGCGGTCGCGGGCCCGCGGACTTCCGGTTCGCACAGGTCATCCGCGACGAGGAACGGCCCACCCACGCGATCACCCGCACCAAGCGGAACAACGCGCAGCTGCGAGCCGCCCTACTGCGCGTCTGCTCGGTCGCCACCCAAATCGACGCGATGTACCGGGCACTGGGCCCAGACCGGCCCTGGGGGTTCGCCGCACCAGACCACTGGAAGTGCCGGATGTGCGACTACGCGCCGACCTGCCCCATCGGATCGACGCGATGACCGACACCCTGCGCGCACAGGTCGCCGCGGCGGGTACGGAGCCGCCGACCTCGAGCAGATCGCAACCGCGGCGTGGCCGGACTTCACACCCGGCCACCGGCTCGACGACAACCGGCTACGCGCCATGGCCGAGGTGATCCTGCCGCTCTGCATCGACGGGCTCGTCCGACCAGGGGCGATCGGCCCACTGCTCGAGGCATACCGAACCGAGCACCCCGACTGGCGGGCCCGGTTCTGGCGCGTCCGCCAGCAGATAGCTGACCGCCGCCGCAACGACACCGCGCTCCCACCGCTGTGGGGCCACGGCGAACACGAACTGACCGCAGATGGACTCGCCGCGCTGCAAGCCCTCACCGGCCGATCCGAGCACGACCTGCTCGCCGACCCAGCGATCACCGCAACTGCCACGGAACGCGGGGGGGTGCCGCACGCGGCCTGAGCACGACTCACGCACAACACGCCACACACGCAAGGAGGCACATTGCCCACCGTCAGCATCGACATCAAGAACACCGGGTTCAACGGATGGACCCGCCTGTACGCCCCCACCGTTGACGCGCCCTACTGGCGCGACGACGGCGGCGCGGCCGTCGGATACGCGGAGATCACCGCCGGCCTGGCCGAGAAGCAGCGCGCTGAGATCGACGAGATCCACCTCGCCGCGATCACCGAGATCGCCCGTGCAGGAATCACGCTGGCCCGGGGAGGCCGCTCGCAACACGGGGCCGCCCGGGCGACGATCACGGCCACCAAGCGCCTGCTCGACGAGGTGATCGGTATGTCGCCGGCGAGTTCATGGGCGCCCGCGGCATGAGCTCTGCGACCCGGCAGCACCGGCGCCTGGCGTGCAACACGCCCTGGGCAACCTACGTCGTCGAGGAGCACACCAACCGCCGCGCGGCCAGACGCGTCGGGCTGCTCGGGGCGACCACGCACATCGAGCACGAGCACGGCACCTGGCGCCGCAGCCGCGACGGGCGACCCATCCCCGATCGCCACGCCCAGATCCTCGACCAGTTGGCCGCTGACCTCGCGGAGCCGACATGAGCGCCGAGGACACCCCTGTCGAGTACGAGGTACGTCCCGACACGCGCCCGGACGCCCTGCGGCTCGCCCCGTGGATCTTGCACGCGGCCTCGTTGCAGGTCCCGATCCGCGTCGCGCTCCGCGACGGACGCCAGATCGTCGGGCGGGTCGACACGGTCCTGACCGCCCGCGCCGCCGGAGCACCCAAAGACGACGATTGGGTGCGATTCGGCATCGCCGGAGAGACGGTCAGCGCCAACGACATCGTCGGCGTCTCACAGGAGCCGTGAGAACCATGCTCGATCGGCTCGACACCCCCGACGAGCGGCTCATGCGTGTCGCGATCACCCTCGCGTTCCGCTCCGCCCTCGACGAGGGCGATATGCCGTTCGCCGCACTGGCCGTCGCGGACGGCACGATCATCGCGTCAGCCTCCAGCACGGAGCTGCGCGACGGCGACCGCACCGCCCACGCCGAACTACACGTCATCCGCCAGGCCGCGAAGCTCGCCGGCCCCGACCTCGGCGAGATCACGCTCTACAGCACGCACGAACTGTGCGCCATGTGCTCCTGCGCCGCGCTGCACGCCGGGGTCGGCCGAATCGTCATCGGCTCCGAGCGCACCGACCTACCGCACCTATTCCGGGCCAAACCCGCCGTGCTCGCCGCGCTCGTCGCCGACAGCACACACCAGCCGCAGATCACCACGGGCGTCCTGCGAGACGGCGCGATCGCGTTGCTCGACGCCTGCCTGCCCGCCCTGCTTGGCCGACCCCGTCGGCCGCTGGCGAGCCTCTACCACGACCACCAGGAGCACCAATGAACACCAACCCCGACGAGCGAGCCACCCTCGCCGAACTCACCGAGAACCAGCTCACCACGCTGAAGGCGATCCGATCGCTGCGCGGCGCCTGCACCGCCCGGCAGGTCAGCGACATCATCGGCCGCGACGCGTCACCTGACCTGCAGCGCCTCGCCGCGCGAGGCCTCGTCATCGCCGAAGGACGGACCCGTGGACGGCGGTACACCGCCGTCGGGGTCCGCGCCTCCGCCGACTACAAGCCCGGCGAGCTCTCCAGCGAAACCGCCCGCCAGGAGAACGACGGGGTCCTACGGGTCAAGGTGCTCGACCTGTTGCGGCGCGACCCGACCACCAAGACGGTCGGTCGGCTCGCCCAGGTCACCCTCCGCGAACCGGACGCCATCGAAGCCGCGGTCCGCCAGCTCATGAACGACGGCCGCGTCGTCCGCACCGACGACGGTTCACTCGACGCGATCAGCCGCGCAGAGGAACGCGCCCGCCGTCGGGCGCGGGTGCTGCGATGAACCCGCCAGAGCCGACCAGTAACGGCCGACGCAACGGGTGGGCGACCCTCCTGCGCGCCCACGACCGCACACACCGCGCCGAGTGGGACGAGCACCGCCCGCTCGCACGGCTTGCCGGCTACGGGATCCTCCTCATCAGCGGCCTGGACGGGCACTGGAGCCGAGCCAGCGAGAACGCTCTCGCTCGTGACTGCCGCCTGCCACGCCTCGACGCGCTGACAGTCACCGAGGTCAGCGCGATCCTCGGAGACGACCCGGCCTCCCAGCGGCAACTGCGCCGCCACAGCATCACCCGAGCCCGCGCACTGCACGAACGCAGCCGGGTACTGCGCCAGCAGGGGCGGCCCGGCGAGGCGATCAGTACCTCGCTGAGCGCGGTACTGCTCCACGGCGAAGCCGAGCGCGCCTGGCGGGACTACCTACGGGCCACCGGACGCTCAGCATGAAACTGACCTTCCAGTTCTCCGAGGACTGGCTGATCTTCGCTCGCGCCGACGACGGGTCCTGGTGGACGACGTGCTGCGAGACGTGGCCCGAGTGGCTCGACGCCGCCGAGAGCACTGGCCATGACCCAGACGACTGGGACGCCGTCGACCGGCTCGCCGCCGCCGATGGCGCGATCGAGCAGCACATCCTCCCGCGCATCACCGCGTGGGACACACGCCTCAGCCCCACCGCCAGCGTCGTTTCCCAGTCAACCGGTGCCGGTCTGATGCGCGCCATCGCCGAACACCGCCGCGGCCACCTCGGAATCCCGGCGTGGGAGCAGGTCCCGCCCAGCCACTGGGACGAGCTCGACGCACGCCGCCGCCAGCAAGCCACCTGAACCGGAGGACGCCACACATGGCCGTCATCACCATCAACCCGCTCGAGATCCTCGACGGCGACGACATCACCGTCATTGACCTGCATTCCCTCTCCAACCACGACACCGATCCGCACACCGTGCTCGACGCGCTCGAGGCGATCCAGCCGCTCAGCGTCCGTGTCACCGACCGGCTCCTGTCCATCGCCGACGACCACCCCGACCTGAGCTACACCGTGCTCAACCACGCTGGGCTCCCCGCGGTCGCCGCTCTGCCGCGCCGCCTCCCGTTCATCGGCGCCTATTGGAACCGAGGTCTGCACGCCCTGGGCGCCCCTGCTGTTGGCCTCGCAGGCCGATACCTCGTGCTCGCCGACACCCAGGTCAGCCGCGACCTCTTCGCCCCGCCGTTCTGAGCCGGCACGCCGGCCCCCGTTCACCAACCAGGCAAAAGGACACACCCATGACCCTTGACCTCACCATGCTCAGCGACGAGTCGCTGACTCGCCGCGAGCAGCTGCTCGCCAACATCGCCACCCAGCTGCAGGTCGATACCGCCGCGACCAGCCGAGCGCAGGCCGACCTCACCCTCGAACGAGCGCGCCGCGCGCTGCTTGCCGACCATCCGAACGTCGGGTACCTCGAGTTCACGTACGGCGGCGTCGCGCTCGAAGAGCACGAGCCGCGCCTCATCTTCTCGCAGGCTTACACGTACGCGGGCAGCCCGATCGGAGAGGTCACGGCCGACGACCTGCAGTTCGGAGACCTGGAACTCGCCGAAGTCGAGGAGGCGATCACCTCCCTCGGCCCGATCGACCCCTCCACCCAGCGAGCGCTGGCGGTCGCCTGATGCAGCTCACCGGCATCAAGAAGGGCGACGTCGTACGCGTTGACCACGGAGGCCGCCGCTTCATGGCGTGGGTCGATGCGCATCACCCGGCGGCACCGGGCATCCAGGCTCGGTTGACCATCACCCCGATTACCGGCGGCATCACCTGGCGCGAAGCAAAAGCCAGCGAGATCGTCGGCCACTACCGCCGCAGCAAACAGAGCACCGACCACCTCGGGAAGGGGCTGACATGAGCACACCCACACCAGCGGCCGTTCGCAAGGAGGTCGCCGCACACGGCGAGCAGGTCGACGCCGAGCGTGAAGCCGAACAGTCTCTCGCGCGCCGTTGCCGCCCCCGGACGTTCACGCAGTGTGCCGGCCAGGATCTCGCCGCCACCATGCTTCGTCGCGTCGCAGCCAACCGTGCCCCGCACCACGCCTACATGTTCGTGGGGCCGCGCGGCACCGGCAAGACCACCATGGCCCGTGTGTTCGCGGCCGCCCTGAACTGTCCGGAAAGCGACGCCGGGGAGCCCTGCGGGGCCTGCTCAACGTGCGAGGCCATCGCGCACGGCAGCGACATCGACGTTGTCGAGATCGACGCGGCCTCACATAACAAGGTCGAAGACGCCCGCGACCTGGCGAGCAAGGTCGGGCTCGCTGCGGTCGGCGGCCGCTTCCGCGTGTTCATCCTCGACGAGGCACACATGCTGACCACCCAGGCATGGAATGCGCTGCTGAAGACGCTCGAAGAGCCACCCGCCGGCAGCGTGTTCATCCTCGCGACGACCGAAGCGGGGAAGGTCATCGCGACCGTCGAGGACCGCTGCCACCGGGTGAACTTCACCCGGCCAGCAACCGGGACGCTGAGCATCAAGCTGCAAGAGATCGCGCTGACCGAGGGCATCCACCTCGCAGAAGACGCCCGGCTGTTGATCGCCCGATACGCCCAGGGGTCCTACCGCCGCGGACTCGGCGCGCTCGAGCAGGTCGCCGCGCTGGCCGAACCCGGGCAGGTCATCGACGCCACACTCGCTAGCCGGGCGCTCGGCGCTGCCGACGCACGACTCAGCGCCGCCCTGTTCGCCGCGATCGTCGGCGCCCATCACACCGACGCGCTCGCGCTCATCGCACAAGCCGTGGCAGATGGTCTCGAACCGTCGGCCATCTTGCGCGACCTCGAGCGCCACTGCCGTGAGGTGCTCATCTGCACCACCGTGGGAGCGGTGCCCGACTCACTGGTCTACAGCGCCGAGCAACGCGATCTCCTCGCAGCCCACGCACAGGCCGTCACCGCCCAACACCCGATCGGCGTCATCGACCGGATCGCCGCGGCCCTGCGCGCGATCAGCGACGGGGCGGACGCCCGGACGCAGCTGGAGGTATGCGCCCTGAACCCGTTCGGCGCAACGCGATGAGCGGGCACGCCTTGCTGTGCGGCAACGACCGCTCCTCACTCATCGACGAACGCAACGCCCGCATCTCGCGCGCCCGTAATGGCGGCATGGATGTGCGCAGGATCGATCTGGCGGAGGACGGCGCACTTGATGACCTCCTGGCAGCGACAGCCGAGCTGAGCCTGCTGGCCACCGCACGGCTGATCATTGGCGAAGGCGCCGAGACCCTCGGTGCGAAGGACATCACCACCAGCGTCCGAGAGACCCTCGCCGCCCCGGTCGACGACGTCGCGATCCTCCTGGTCGCCCACGACAGCAAGAAGGCACGCTGCCCCAAGGCGCTCAAGGACGCAGTGAAAGACGGGGGAGGGGAGGTCGTCACCCGACAGACACTCAAGCCACGAGAAGCCACAGCCGCGGCGAGGATGGTGGTCAGCCAGGTCGCGCAGCTCGCGATCAGCGAACGGGACGCCTCACGGCTGGCCGCCGGATGCGGCAACAGTCTCGCGCGGATTCGGCGACGCTGCGAACAACTCGCCGTGTTCACTGAGCTCGGCTCAGCCGCGGCCAATACAGAACTCATCGACCTCGTCTGCGGCAACGCAGACCAGCACATGTGGGACGCACTCGACGCCCTCGCCGCCGGCGACATCGCCACGGTGCTCAACGAGCATGAGCAGCTTGCCGAACGCGGCCAAGACGGCGGGCTGCTCACCATGGCCATCCGGCGCGCTCGTGACCTCGCGACCGTCCGAACGCTCCTCGACCAAGGGCTCGGAACCCCGCAGATCGCAGAACACACCGGAGCGCACCCGTTCGTCACCGAGCAGCGCGTCCGCGTCGCCGGAAGGCTCACGGGCACCCAGATCGCCACGGCGCTCGTCCACCTCGGCGAAGGAGAACACGCCGCCCGGGGAGGCACCCACCTCGCGCCGCGGACGGCAACCACGATCGCCCTGCGCGACGCCGCCAACGCGCTCGCCTCGACATGAGCTGCACATTCCAGATCGACGACCGCGTCGAGCTGCCCACACACGTCGACCGATGGATGCGCGGCGACCGCTACGGGACGGTCATCGAGATCTCCCTGTCCCGGGTCCACGTGCGCATGGACCGAAGCAGAGACGTCCTGCGGGTCCGAGCCGAGCAACTACGCGCCGACACCGGCGACCGGTGATGGCGCCGCCCTGAAACGACGAAACCCACGGAGGGAACATTGACTACGGCCACCTACGACCCCAACGACCTCGCGTTCTGGTACCCCCGGATCGCCAGCGTGCCTGGCCTGCTCACCCCGACTACGGAGATCATCCAGACCAACGCTCGCCTGTTCGACCTCCTCGACGGCGACGCCCCGGACGCGTACGGAGAACTCGTCGGCCAGCTCGTCGAAGCCGCCGAACGGATCTGCCCACTCGGCGGTGCAAGCAGCAATCTCGGCCCCGTGTTCCTACGGACCGGGCACGGCAGCGGCAAACACCAGTGGTCTGACACCTGCTGGGTAGCCAACCGGGTGCTCATGGGCTGGCACGTGACCGCGCTGGTCGAGTGGAGCGCCAGCGTCGGCCTGCCCGTCGGCACATGGGTCGTCCGCGGCCGGCTGCCGGTCCACTACCTGTTCTCCTGCGACGCCTACCGCGGCCTACCGGTCACGCGCGAGTTCCGCGTGTTCATCGAGCACGGCAACGTCACCCACGTTCAGCCCTATTGGCCGATGGAAGCCGTGAAGGAAGGCAGGCCCGACCACCCCGACTGGCAGAAGCTGCTCGCCGAGGCCAGCACCCTGACCGCCGATGAACGGAACACGATCACCGCGATGGCGTTCCACGCCGTCGCGGCCATCGGCACCGGCGACTGGAGCGTCGACTTCCTGCAGACCATCGACGGCCACTGGTACCTGATCGACATGGCCGAAGCCGCGCGCAGCTACCGCTACCAGCCCACCACGCCCTGACCGACGGCCACACACCCATTCACCAACCGAAAGCACCGCATGACCCATCACCCGCACCCAGCGTCCGACACACGTCCCGTCTGCGAGAGGCGGCCAGCGCAATGAGGCAGAGCGACATCATCATCGGCGAGGACTACGTCATCGCCCTCTACCACCCAGGAGCGTGGGCGTACCGGTCGGCGATCCGCGCGACCATCGTCCGCCTCGCAGTTCCCACAGCTACGGAACCAGACGTCTACAGCGCCCTCGGGATCTCCCCAGGCTCGCTACTGCAGCGCCCCGGGGTCCTCGTCGAAGCACGCACCGACGACCCCGCCGGCCGGTTCCGCGTCGGCACTCGGTTCGCCGTCCAACCACAGATGGTCACCCGACCGTGGGGAGACCAGGACGCGGCGCATTTCGCGCTGCATCACCGCCGCGAAGCCGACGCGGCCAAGCTCGAGCGTCGCCTAATCGAAGCAGGGCTCCTCGACGGGTTCGAGGTGACAACAGACGGCGTGCGAATGACCCGGTGCGCGCTCGACGGGTGGCTGTCACACCTCGAGCAGGACGCTCGCACACTCGCGGCCGAGATCCGTCAAGCGCTGGAGGGCGACAGCAACGACGCAGAGCACGACGCGCTCGTCAACGTCGCGCAGCATCTCGGCATCGAGTACGCCCGAGAGGAAGACACCTGCACCTACACGACAGAGTGAGCGAGGGCTACTACGCCGGAATCGGAGCCCGACGGACCCCGCTAGACGTTCTCGAGCTCATGGAAGACCTGGCCCGCGCACTCGCCTACACGGGGTGGCGGCTGCGGTCCGGGCACGCCGACGGCGCCGACCAAGCATTCGAACGCGGAGCGGCCGGGCGCGCGGACATCTTCCTGCCATGGCCAGGCTTCAACCACCGCCCCAAGCCCGCCGGCCGCGTCCACCAAGCCCCAGCCGCCTGGACATACGCCCTGGCCGCCGGACATCACCCCGCGTGGGATCAACTGCGCGACCCCGTACGAGCGATGATGGCTCGCAACGTCCACCAGGTACTCGGCTGGCAAGGCGAGCCGCCGAGCGCCTTCGTCGCCTGCTGGACCCCAGACGGTGCCACCACCGCCCGGGAGACGACTCAGCGGACCGGCGGTACCGGCCAAGCGATTCGGCTCGCCGACCACCACGGCATTCCCGTGCTGAACCTCGCACGCGACGACCATCGAGCACGCGCCGAACAGCACATCCGCTGATCGCGTCGACCCCCGCCCGATCAACCATTCACCAACCACGAAGGGAGACCCACCTATGGGACTCAAGATCACGTACACAGGCGCCCTGGCCCGCGTAAACCAAGAGAACCTCGCCGCCCTGAGCCTGGACGAGGACAACACCCTGCACACGCCCTCCGGAGCGGACCTCTACGCCGAGACCTCACACGACGAACACGCCGAGAACGTCAGCATCCACGTCGCCTGCGACATCGAGGAACTCGTCACCGCCGGCGTCATCGAGTTCCCTGACGGTCTCGGGGTCGCCGCGATCGGGGAGCCCGACAGCGTCGAGGACTTCGGCGGGATCACACTCGTCGTCACCGCACCCACCGAACCCGGCAAGACCTCCTGGGGCATCGGCGTCACCAGTGGATGGGAGGACATCGACGGCTACCTGCCGCTCGAAGCAGAAATCCCCGACGACCCGGAGGACCGTGCCCGCATGGCCGTCAGCACTCTCGCCGACGCGGTCGTCGCCCGCGTCAACGGCATGCTCGGCTCCCTCAGCGAGCGCGCCTGATGGGCTGGACCGGCGGCCCCGCTCCCAAGCCACGCACCGCACGAAACCTGATCGCCTTCGACCTCGGCGAAACCTTCGCCGAACGAGTAGTCGCAACCCACAAGGACGGCACAACGATCTACGCGGCCTTTCGCAGCGAGGACGGCAACGAGGTCTTCGGGCTCGTGCTGCTCACCGACAGCGGGCCTGGCGGAATCGTCTACACCAAGCCCGTCACCGAAGACATGGGCCCGGCCGAAGACCGCTGCCCGATCCGCATCCTCGACCTCCTCACCGATACGGACAGCGACTACGCCCTGAACTGGCGGCAACGCTGCCGCGACCGCGCCTCCCGGCCTCGCCCCAAGAAGGGCCAGAAAGTGCGGTTCGCCGAACCGCTCGCATTCACCAACGGCGACCGAGTCAGCGACTTCACCTACCAGGGCGGCTCCCGGTTTGCCGCCGACGGGCGGGAATACCACATCTCCCGCTGGCGCGACCAGCGCTTCACCATCCTGGAAGCCTGACGCATGGACCCCGCCTACTGGCGCGGGGATGAGACCGACGACCGCGACGAGGACCACGAACGGCTCCACGCCCGCGTCGACCGGATCTACGACCACACCCCGCACAACGAACCCGTGCCGCTGATCGACCTGATCACCGCGGCACAACGCGACCTCCAGGTCGACTAACCGCTCGTTGCCCCCCCGGGCGCGATCAACTACGCGATGACCGACAGAGGTCACGCGCAAAACCATCACCAACTGACAGCGCCAGCCCCCCCCCGTGGCCGGCCGAAGGAGAACACCATGAGCGCGAGCAACATCAACAGCGTGACCATCACCGGCAACCTCACCCGGGACCCCGAGCTGCGCAACCTGCCCAGCGGCACGTCGGTCTGCGACCTCCGCGTGGCGGTCAACAGCAGCCGCAAGGACCAGTCCGGCCAGTGGATCGACAAGCCCAACTACTTCGACGTCACCGTCTTCGGCGGTCAGGCCGAGAGCTGCGCCCGCTACCTCGGCAAGGGCCGCCCGGTCGCCGTCCAGGGCCGCCTGGACTGGTCGGAATGGACGACGGAGCGCAACGAGAAGCGATCGAAGGTGTCGATCATCGCGGACACCGTCCAGTTCCTCGGGTCGCCGGACGGGCAGCAGCCTGCCGCGGGCCAGCAGCCCCAGCCGCAGTACCAGCAGCCGCCTGCCCAGCCGCAGCCGCAGCCGCAGCCGCAGCCCGCTCCGCAGCCGCAGTACCAGCAGCCGCCCGCGCAGCCCCAGGCCGCTCCGCAGCCGCAGTACCAGCAGCCGCCCGCGCAGCCCCAGGCCGCTCCGCAGCCGCAGTTCCAGGCACCCGCCCCGCAGCCGCAGCCGATGGCCCCCGCCGGGCAGATGCCGCCGGCCCCCAAGCCGCAGCCCGCCCAGATGCCCCCGGCACCCGTCGCCGCGCCGGGCGGGCCGGTCGCTTCGCCGGACATCCCGTTCTGATCTGAAGGGCACCGCGCCGTCCTCCCAATTCGGGGAGGGCGGCGCACGCCCCTTTTTTTGACCACGGTGTCCGTCCCACTAGGCGTGTAGGCAGTGCCGTCCGTCCGAATTGGTGTGTAGCTTTGCCGGCACCATTCACCACCGTTGACGGAGGACCCATGTACACCACCAACCACACCGTCGGTCCGGATCGCGAGAGCGGGGGGGTCCAAGCCCAGCCGGCCGCGACTGACGCCCGTATGGACGCCACCCACACACCCACCACCGCCAGCGTCGACCCCGACGCAGGCGTCAAGATGCTGCAAGCCATCGCCGACGCTGAGATCCAGCAGATGGCCGCCGCCCTGAACACCAACGTCCGGCATGTCCGCCGGATGCTCGCCGCCGGCCGACAGGCCGAGGAACGCGAACAGGTCGAGAACCTGTGCGGGCCCGGTTCCTACCAGGAACCCGAGAAGCTGCCACACCTCGTCCCGGTCGAAGAAGTCCTCCGCCATGTCCAGCACGCGCAGCGCATCGATCCCATGATGACCGTCGGCTGGATCGCGCGGCAGATCGGCATGGACAAGGGCGACCTGCGTCGTGCGCTCGGCGTCAAAGCCCGTCAGAACGGCTCACATAGCACCACGATGCGTCGCGAGACCGCCACGCAGATCCTCCGGGTCATCGGCGTCGCCCCATGCGAGGTCACCGCACTGTGAACTCGTGAGCGCGCCCGATCCACCCGCACGAGGGCGCGCGCCGCGAACCCACACCGCCAGCCGACTGAAGTCCCTCCTCGCCGCCGACCCCGGCCTGTCGATCGCGCAGGCCGCAGAACGGCTGGGGATCAGCCGCTCATGGGCCCACGAGGTCCTCACCGACCACGACGGAAACGATTCGCGGCAACGCAAACTGCGAAACCGCCCCGCATGCTCATCCTGTGGGCGATCCACGGGCGCCCTCGACGGTCGCTGCTCTCTCTGCGCCGCCGAGCAACGTCACAAGGACCAGAAGGCGCACGCCGCGACGCGACTGATCGCGTGGAGGGAAGAGCACGGGTGGGTGCCGACCAGCACCGACCTCAACGCCACCCACGCTCGCAAGGCCGGCGGCGACGCGCTACGACGCCAACAAGCGGCGGGCGTGAACGCCGAAGCCGTACGCAGAGCGTTCGGAGGCACCTACCGCGACGCGATCGAAGCGATCTTCGGAGCCGGCGTGCAGCCCGGAGACGGCCGACATCCGCCACAGCGGACGTTTCGCTGAGCTGGCCGATTCTCCGATTCGCATGATCTTCAGGCGGATTCTCCGTCGAAAGGTCAGCCCATGGGCTCCGCCCACGCACGCGCACTCGCCTCACGCACCAGCCACCTCCTCATCGTCCTGCTGATCGCGGCGATGTTCGTTTTCGCCGTCTGGCAGGCACTCTCGGATACCACGCAGAGCACACCAAACAGCATCGAAGCCGGGACCCTCTCCATCACCGACGACAACCCCGGCAGCAGCGCCCTGTTCACCGTCCCCAACGTCCAGGACGGATCCGCGGGAGAGAAGTGCATCACCGTCGAGAACGACGGGAGCATCGAGTACGACACGCTCCTGCTGAGCCGCTCTGGCCCAGGCAGCTACCAGTCTCTCGCGCACGCCATCACCTGGGAGGTGCACCGCCTCGACGGTCCGGCCGTCGACACCTCGGGCGGGTCGTGTGCGGCGTTCGACGGCTCGCCGAGCGACGAGGTCGCGGTGCCGGTCGGCGGCGTCGCCCTGTCGAGCGCGACGACGGACACTGAGCTCGACGCCCTCAAGGCGCCCGGGTCGAAGGCGTCCTACCGCATCAGCTACAGCGTCGACATGGAGAACCACCAGCAGGGCCAGAGCATCGGCGGAATCACGTTCGCGTGGAACGCGTCGCAGAGCTCGACCGCCGGTGGCACGATCAGCCACTGGGCGTCCATCCCCGGCACCCCCGCACCCGTCCTGATCGATGTCGCCGACACAGGCGACATCTACTTCATCAACGCGGCGCAGGATGCGCTCATGAAGGTCGACCACGCAACCAAGGCGACAAGCGAAGTCGCGACGCTGCCGCCCGGGTCGGGACCGCAGGGCCTCGTCGTCAATGGCGGGTACGCGTACATCGCCGCAACGTCGACCCGGCAGGTGCACCAAGTAGACCTGAACAACGGCGCGAGGAGCCTATTCGCCGGCAACGGCAACAACGCCAACAGCGGCGACGGCGGCCATGCGACTGATGCCGGGATCCGTAGCCCAACCGGTCTCGCCGCTGACGCAGCAGGGAACGTCTACATCTCCTCGTGGGACCGCATCCGCAAGGTCGACACCAACGGCTCCATCAGCACCCATGCAGACATGGGAGGCGACACGCCGTACCAGCTGCACGCGCTGCCGGACGGCAGGCTGTTCGTCAGCTCACCCAACGGTTCGCGCGTTCTCGCGATCGACACCGCAGGCAACGTGACGCACTTCGCCGGCAGCGGGGTCGAGGGGTACGACGGCGACGGCGGGCCCGCCGTCGACGCTGCCTTGAGCGGCCCAACGGGGATCGCCACCGACGCGGCGGGCAACGTGTACATCTCAGACACCAACAACTGCTCGATCCGGAAGGTCGACGCCAGCGGGACGATTACGACGCTGGCGGGTGTCGGTAACGGCGGCGATTACATGGCCTGCGCCGACACCGGCAACGGCGGCAGCGCCAGCGACGCCGTCCTTGCCCTCCCGTTTGGACTGCGCGTCGGTCCCGACGGCAAGCTCTATAGCGCGCAGCTGCTCGGCTCGAGCATCCGCGTCATCGACCTGTAGCCCGCTCAGGGCACAGAACCTCGACGTTCGCGGCGGCGCGAACGTCGAGGTCGCGCCGGGGTGGGGGGTGGCGCCCCTCCCCGGCGCGACTACCCCTCACATGAACGCACCGCACACCGAACTCGCGGTCGCCGACGCGTCACGACTCGTGGAGCGACTCGGCGCCGACACCCACCCACTGCAGCAGTACCGCGAGCTGACCACCAACGCGCTCGAGGCCGTCGCACAAGCTGATGGCGCCCGGCGCGTGACCTGGGACGTCGACTGGTATCACCTCAACGCCACCGGCGGCCAGGAACGCAAGCTGAGCATCACCGACACCGGGCTCGGCATGACCGCTGAGCAGATGCGCCAGCTCATCAACCACCTCGCCGCATCCGGCGACTACAAGGGCAAGGGAACCAGCCAGAACTTCGGCGTCGGCGCGAAGATCGCCGCCGGGATGCGCAACCCCGCGGGCCTGGAGTACGCGTCCTTCCCCGCTGGGCACGAGCACGGCGCGCGCGTGCGATTCGGACGATCACCCGACGGCCGCTGGGGACTACTCCCAATCATGCTGGACGGCGTGCCCGGCTGGCACGAGCAGCTCGACACCAAGCGACGCGACGCCGCGGGCGTCGGTCCTCACGGCACCGTCGTCACGCTCATGGGCGACACCCACGCGACGGACACCACCAAGGCTCCCTCCGGAGCCGAAGGCCGCGACTGGTGGCTGCTTCGCTACCTCAACGCCCGATACGTCGACCTCCCCCCCGACGTCGAACTGCTGGTCCGGCCCGTCTGCCGCACCACCGGTCCAGACGATCCACGAACCCCCGAGCTACACCCCGTCCGCGGCATGCGCTCCCTGCTCAACGACACATCCCGTACCAGCGGGGTCATTGAGCTGCCCGCGATCGCCGATGCGCCGGCCGCGCGCGTGCACTGGTGGATCCTGGACGACGACGTCGCTACCCGACGACGTCAGTCCTACGCCTGGCCATCATCGGGGCACATGGCGGCGATCATGTGCGGCGAGGCCTACGAGACGCTGCCCTCCACCCGCGGTGGATACCAGCGCCTGCAGGAGTTCGGCATTCGCTTCGCGTACGAACGGGTCGTCCTGTACGTCGAACCCGACCTCGCCGACTACCGGGTGATCGCGAACACCGCCCGCACCAGGCTGCTGTGCGCCGGCGAAGACCTGCCTTGGGACGCGTGGGCCCGCGCGTTCCGCGCCGCACTCCCGGATGACATCGCACGTTTGCAGGAGCATGCGGCCAGCCAGACCGTCACGCACGACCGGCGCGAAACGATCGCCCGCCGCATGAGCGCACACCCCGGCGTCTACGCGCTGCCGGCGTACCGACCACCCGCCAGTGTCCGGGCACCGCGCGCGCAACGCGCCGGCGAGCAGGAACCCAGCGCTCGCCGCGTCGGCGCGCCGCCAACCGCATCGTCGGCGAGGGCGAGCTCGTCATCCGACCGGACACCGGTTACAAGCGAGGAGGCCGAGGTCGCCCCTTGGGAGCGCCTGCCCTCCTGCCGGTGGGTGACCATCGCCGACGGGACCCGCGCCCACGGGGACCTCGAGGACCGCGCGGGCCGATACGACGCCGACACCGACACGCTGACCATCAACGGCGACTACCGGCCGATCTGCGCGCTGATCAGCCACTTCACCGAACTGCATGGCGACACCCCAGGGAGCCGGACCGTCATCGAAACGACGGTCCGTGAGTGGTGCGAGACCGCGCTGTGCGAGGCGGTCATCGCCCATCGCGTCTTGCAGAGCTCCGTCGCATGGCCGGCCGAGGATGCTCGCAGGCTCGTCGACGAGATCGGCCTCAGCGCCGCACTCGCCCCGGTCGTCGCGATGACCCACCACATAGCCCGCACGCTCGCGCAACGCCTCGGAAAGCCATAAACCGCCGCCACTCGGTCAGGAAGAACTGAGGGGGCTTCTGCCTTCACGCGTTTAAGGGGCCGGTCTCACCGGAAGCCCCTATCGCGTGGCTACCTGGCTGAATGCCCCCCGGCATGCCAGAGCATCCTGTGCATGCGAGATGAGTCGCAACCGACGAGCCTGCCCGAGCCAACGAGGCTGCCGATCGAGCCCGATCTCTGCCCCGAGTGCGGGAAGCCCGCGACGTTCTTCGCGTGGGGCAAGTGCCCGCGATGTCAGAACGAGGCTCCGGCCCAGCGAGAGGGCATCGATGCCTGATCGACCAGTGGCCCAAGGTTCCACAGCGAGAGGAAGATGCGCGATGAACGCTGTCTACGCGCTTCAGGTGACCGAAGCCGATCACCAGGCGGACGAGTTTCGGACGCTCGGCGGCGCGGCGTGGCTCACCCGGGCCGAGCGCGACGCCGCGTTCGCCGTGATCCCCGAGGCGCCCGACGAGGGCGCGACGGCACCGCGGACGTGGATCGTCGACGTGCTCGACGGGGAGTTCTCCATCGTCGCCGATCGCTGCATCGATGAGGCCACGGCCATGGACCTCCTCGGCGTCGACTCGCTCGACGAGCTGCGGGCGCGGGCCATCAAGCGCAACGAGGAGCTAGCGCAGGAATGGCTGGCTGGCAACCCGACCCAGGAAGGCGGCTCCGATGGACCCGCGTGAGGCGTACGAGCAAGGCTTCGACGATGCCGTCCTGTTGGTCCATGTCGCCGGTGAGAGGGTCGGCGGCCGGAGCGGCGTCATCGTCCAGCACGTGGCCACCGTGGCGGCGTCGTCGCGCGACGACATGACGCAGAAGTTCGAGGACCGCCTGACTGACGCTTCGATCCAGGAGGGCAACAGCGATGCCTGAGATCACGGTCGGCATGTGTGTCGCGCTCGACCCGGACGGCCGCTACGGCCTATTCGAGGACGGCGGCCGCGCTCCCCACGGCGGCACCATCGAGCACATCTACGAGAGCGGCGAGGTGCTCGTCCGCTTCTACGACGGCGAGGGCTGGGTCGAGTGGTCGATGCCCGCACGGGCGGTCCGCCGAATCCCCCCGCCGTGCGGTACCTGCGACGGGTCCGGGAGGTGGTGTGACGACTGCGGCGAGGGATCGTGCGATGCCGCGGTCCCGTGCCCGTCCTGCTCCGCCGCGACGACGCCGGAGGCGAAGCCATGAGCATCCGGGTACGTCTGGGCATGCGACTGCTGCGTCCGTGGCTCATTGCGCAGCGCGACGCACAGCTACCGATCGCGAAGCAGACTGACGATCCGGTCTCGCGCGAGCGCGCGTTCGGGATGTACTGGGCGCTGAAGCTCCTGGCCTGGGGCTGTCCGGTCAACGTTGGGTCGGCTCCGGCCGATCGCACTCGGGCCAGCCGATCTGACGAGGATGACGCCCGATGAGCGGCGGGGTCGACATGGGACTCGGACGCAACCTCCCAGAGGGCGCCACGTGCGTCGGCGAGGACGAGCGCGGGCACCTCCTGTTTGCCATTGGGGAGGTCATGGAAGGCGACGACGATTGGTTTGCTGGAGTCGGCACGCCGAAGTACGCCTGCGTGCGATGCGGTGGCCGCTGCGCGGGGCTACCCAATGACGAGTGCCGTGGCCACCATCCGCATGAGACGCCCGACGAGGCGGAGGAACGGCTGCTCATCAAGGTCGGCGGCCGCACCGCAGAGGAGGTCCGCGCCTACCGGCGCACCTGGGGCACCCTGCCTGAGCTCGAAGTGGATCCGGCGGTGACGGCGTGACCGTCTATGTCGATGAGTTCGGGTCTGGGTAGGGCCGGTGGAGCGGGGGAGGGCACATGCTCGCCACGGACCTCGATGAGCTGCACGCGATGGCCCGCACGATCGGGCTCAAGCGAGCGTGGTTCCAAGACCGCACGTTCCCTCACTACGACGTGACCGCGCCGAAACGAGCGGCCGCGCTCGCCGCCGGCGCAATCCCCATCGCCATGGGTGAGATCCCCGACGACGTCCTCATGCGCGTCCCAGCCCGCGGCCCACTCGAGGGCTACGAGACCCGAGGTCAGCGCATGAGTCGCCGGGCGCACCTTCTGACCGCAGGCAGAAGGACCGGTTGACTGAACGCCGCTTCGTGTTGCTTGACCCCACGGAGTTCCACCGCCCTCGTGGTCGCCATGGGCGGCAGAGGCCCAACTTTCGGTTGCGTCACGACGAGCGCGGTCTGACGAGGTGTATGCGGTAGGTGATCGGATCTCTCTGATCTAGGTCGATCCAGTGCACGACAGACCAGCCATCGCCCGCGTACCCGTCAAGGATCCGCGCGACCCAGGTGGCCGGAGGGACCATGAGCGGTTCGTAGTCCGGGCCCCACGTCTCAGTGTCTGGGTTGTCCACTTCTCCATCGCTGGTCGACAGGATGGCGGTCCAGTTGCCGGCACTGGTCCTGATGTCGATGAAGGCGTGCTCCTGCATCGGGGCAATCTATGCGCGGTCCTGCCGGGGGGCAAGAGTTGCGTCTTGTGCTTCTGCATCGTCGACCCACAGGTCGATCTTGCGGACCTGGCGCCAGACGTAGCCGAGGCCGATCGCCAAACGCTTCGCGTGGGCGCCCAGCAGCGCTGACGGCGCGCAGCGGTGCCGGGTTGCCGGGACTCCATTGTGATGTAGCCAGTCTCCAGCAGACGATCAAGCGTCGCCTGATCCGCGAGCCCCCCGCCCGGTGACACGCTCGAACCATGAGCCGCCACGTCACCAGCATCCCGACCCGGCCACAAATGGCGCTGACCGCGTGCGCCGCCGCCCTCCACGCGCGCCGCCTCGAGCAGGAGGACGGTTCCTCGCTCATTGAGCTGCTCGCGACCATCTGATCGCCGGCATCCTGATCGCAGCCGGCATCCCTACGTTCACCAGCGTCATCCGGTACGCCCAGGACGGCGACGCGAAAGCGAACGTCAGGAACGTCGCTACAACGCTCGAGGCCTGCTACCTCGACCACATGACGTACGCAGATCCGCCCAGCCAGGCGTGTGACCTGGAGGAGAGCGGCGCCACGATCGGCAGCTCGCCCGGCGAGGTCCAGTCGTTCTATCGCAACGACGCCGGATACAGCATCGTCGGGATCTCCAAGTCCGGAGACGCGTTCTGGATCGTCCGCGACGACACGGGCATCCATCGCTACCGCACCGGACAGAGTGCGTTCGGCGACTGGTAGCCCTCCGCCAGCATCTCGGCCGGAGAAGGGAACCACACGCCCGCCGGAGCGGACGTTTCTTCGAATTCAGGGCCCCATGCGGTCCGTAGAACTCGTGGCGCCGGCCTCCACGAACCCCACGCGCCGACAAACCGCGCGAAGGGAGGGGGGTGATGCCGGTCCTGGCCCCGACTAGCGGCCAGAGATCGGTACCGCTTCACGAAAGGACCCAGCCCCAATGCCCCGCTCAAACCCGCTGCGATGGATCACCGCAGTGGTCCCTCTCGCCCTCCTGGCCACCCTCGTCCTCGCCGCGGCCGCGCACGCCGGCAGCTACAGCGTCTACGCCTGCTGGCCCGGCCAGCACGGCAACGGCTCATGGGCCGACGCCTCCACCTCGGAGACCACCAACGGTGGCTCCTGCAACCCCTCCGGTGACGCGCCGCCCTTCACCTCTGAGTACCACGGCCTGCAGGCGCGGCACGATGTCAGCCCCTACGCCCAGTACACCTGGCAGGGCGCCAAGCTGAACATCGGCATCCCCGACGGCGGCATGGCCATCACCGGCATCGAAGCCGACTGGCGCGTCTACTGCGGCAACACCGGCTGGTACCCGTACCTTGCCGCGACCGCCTCCGGCCACAACTTCCGCAACTGCGGGACCTGGGGCTTCGCCCTCACCGGCTGGAACCGACAGGCCATCGGCGGCATGTGGGAGCCCGGCCTCACGATCGGCAACATCTGCTCAGCCTCACCGAATTGCAACCGGTGGGTCAACCCGCCCTCGCAGGTCCTGGCCAAGAACATCCGCGTCGACTTCTACGACCCACACATGCCGTCGATCCCCGAAGCTCACGGCGAGCTGTGGAACGGCTCGATCTGGCAGCGCGGCTCCCGGTACCTCGGGTTCAGCGGCTCGGACAACATCGGCATCAAGCGCATGGAGTTCTGGGTCCACGACGGCGTGTGGCACAAGATCTCCGAGACCGCGACGAACGAAGGCTGCAACTACGCGTACACGCGGCCCTGCCCGCAGGGCAAGGGTTGGGGAGTCGGGCACGTTGACACGTCCCGCTTCACCGACGGCAGCCGCCCGGTCAAGCTCCGCGTCTACGACGCCGCCGACAACATGACCGATGTCGACGCGACCCTGCACTTCGACAACACCGCGCCGGGCAAGCCCGCCGCCAAGATCGACTCGCTCATGATGGACCCGTCCCGCCGAGGGTTCGTCGCCACCCCGCAGGGCACCCAGGACACCGGCTGGCAGACCGAAGGCACCGCCGCCCTGGCCTGGACTAACCCCAGCGGCGGCGCGTCGGGTCTGTGCTCGAACACGCTGCAGATCCGCCCCGTCGGCGGCTCGGTCACCGTCGAACGCGTCCGCAACACCAACGCGGCGCAGACCGACACCGTCACGGGGCTGGCCAACGGCCGCTACGAGGCCCGCGTGCAGTCCCGCGACTGCGCCGGCGGCGCCTCCGACTGGTCGGACTGGGTGCCGTTCGGCGTCGACACCCGCACCCCGGGCACCGCTGACCTGCCGCGCAACACTGGCGTCGAGGTCAACGGGTGGATCAACAACACCACCGCGATCGACTTCCCCCAGAACGCCCGGATGGGCGTCGGCCAGGAGAAGCTGACCGGCCTCGCCGGGATCCGCGGCTACTCCGTCACCGTCCAGAAGCCCGGCCAGGCCGCCGCCAACCCGGACAACGACCTCGCCGACCCCGACGACATCAACGCCATCACCGACGGCGAGAACGGCACCCTGGTGATCGGCGAGATCCCCGAGGGCAAGACGATCGTCAAGGCCCGAGCGATCGCAGGCAACGGCCGCGCCGCGGTCGGGTACGCAACGATCGAGCTGCGCGCCGATCGCACCGTCCCCGACGTCACCGTCAACCCGGACGACCCGGGCGCCGTTTACACCGACGGCGTCGTGCACACCGTCACCGGCACGGACGCCGAAGCACCCGCGCCGGCCCTCGCCGACGGCAAGTCCGGCATGGAAGGCAGCGGCTCCAACCAGCCAGTCGAAGCAGGCGGCCACATCGAGACACAGGTCGACGGCGCCGCGGTCACCAAGACCCGCGGTCCGGTCGCGACCAGCTCGAGCCCGAACGGCCAGCACACGCTGACCTACGCCGCCGTCGACGCCGCGGGCAACCGGTCGACCGTCAAGCAGCTCGGGTTCACCGTGTCCGGTGACCAGGACGGCGACGGGATTCCCGACGTCAGCGATCAGTGCCCGGCCGTGGCCGGTCCGGCTCCGACCGGCTGCCCCTCCGGTGGCGGTGACGGCTCCAGCCTCACCACCACGATTGTTGGCGGCGGGGGCGGCGACACCATCGTCAATGCCGCCAATGGCGCGAGCAAGAACGGCGTCGACGCGCTGCGAGGCGCCAAGGTCAAGGACCTGTACTTCGTCCAGAAGCACAACGACGAAACGCTCAAGCAGCGCCGCTGCCAGCGCAAGGCCGGGACCAGCAAGACACGCCGCGCCAAGTGCAAGCTCGGCGACCTCACGAAGCTCACCGCGTACTACGGCCGCCGCGCATCGATCCGCGGCAAGCTCGTCGACAGCAAGGGCGCCCCGGTCGTCAACGCCCGCATCCAGGTCCTCGAGTCACCCAAGGGGCGCGGGATCGGCCAGATCGACAAGGGCGGCGTGCGGACCCGCGCCGACGGCACGTTCCGGTACACGGCCGCGCAGAACAGCACCACCCGCAGCATCCAGTTCGTGTACAAGCCGTTCACCGGCCAGGATCTCACCGCCGACAAGCAGAAGGTCGACCTGACCATCCGAGCGAAGGTGCGCGCCACCTTCACCGTCCGGCAGGGCGTCGTCCGCTACAGCGGCGTCGCGCTCCCCGGCCGGCAGATGGTGCAGATCCAGGGCCGCTCCGCGGGCGGACGGTGGGAGACCATCGCCAGCCGGAGGTCGAGCAAGACCGGACGGTTCTCCGGCCGGTACAAGCTCAAGCAGCGCACCGGCCGGCAGATCCAGCTCCGCGCGCGCGTGGTGTCCGCCGACCGCAGCGTCCTGGTCGGCACCAGCCGCGTCGCACGGCGCACCGCGCGGTAACACAAGCCTCCGGTTTCGCGGTCGGCCGTCACCGGCCGCGCAACCGGAAGGGGGCGGGGAGCCTCAACCCCCATCCCCGCCCGCAGGGTCAACTCGGGCCCCGGACTCTCCCCAGGGTCCGGGGCCCACGTCGTTCCATAGAGTGCGCGCGGCATGCAGCTAGACACCGTTCTGACCGTGCATAGGCCCACGCTACGGATCGTCGCGACTCACCATTCGTCGCGTAGTCCCGCGGAGCTCGAACAGCTTCGCGGCGAACTGCCCGAACGTGTCGACATCCCGGACGACGTACGCGACAAGCTGTTACACACCACATTGGCGTCTGATGTGGCTGCCTACCTTTTTCTGGTCAGGGAGTACGTGGAGCGATCGCCAGATCTCCCGGAATGGGAGACAGCGGCGTGGCGGTCTCTAGTCTCGAGATTCGCTCAGGTCTCTTGGGGTGCGCGTCAGCCGAGTATTCCCGAGGTAGTCGAGTTCCTATCCACGATCGCTTTATGCGGCCGCACCGCCGTGGACGTAGCGCGACGGGTCGACGGGCACAAGTACGTCGAGGATGTCGGCCCTGGACCAATCCTCGTCAACCGCCTCACGCTTGCGAGCCCGCTGGATGTTGCGTTGGACCTCGCGCCGATCTGGGGCACCCCCACGGCGGTGGCGGCTCTCTTCTACTTCGTGCGCTTCGCTTTCGGTGCCGACCTCGACATCCGCGCGCATCGCGAGAACAAACGCGCGGAGTACCTCGAAGCGACGATCAGGGCGACCGAGCTCGAAGTCCGACACCGAGAGATGCTTGAGTCGATGGCTGCGGAGATCCGCTCGCCGACCAATTGGGCCGTTGAGCGAGTCGAGATCACCGACGAGTAGTCGCCCCCTATTCGGGAGGTAACAGCGGACGTTTCTTCGAGATCGGCTCCTCAACCGGTGGGCATCCTTCGCGCCCATGCTCTGTGCCCTGTCTCGCGGCCGCCGAATCACCATCGCCGCCATCACAGTCCTCTGCGCCACCGCCGCGCCGACCCAGGCCTCACCCGGGGCAACCGACCCCGGCTTCGGGACCAACGGGTCAACGTTCTGGGGCGTCGATGACCAGTACGTCAGCTCCCAGCGGCCGCTCATCGTCGCCACGGCAGACCGGGTGTACGTGGTCGAGTCCGGATCCACCCTGAACTACGACACCTGGCAGACGGCCAGCCGACTGCACATCACCGCCCTAGACGCGCACGGCCGGCCCCTCCCGGGCTTCGGCACCGGTGGCCAAGCCGTCGCGCCGCTGCCCGTCGGGCACCGCGCCGTCGCCGCGGGCCTACGACCCGACGGTCACCTCTCCATCGTCACGACCGACGGACAGGGACTGCGCCTCGTCGTCGTGAACACCACGGGCGCCGTGGTGCTCGAGGCCACACCGGAGCATCAGCACAGCGCGGCGAACGCCACGGTCCTGTACAGCGAAACCGGTGATGTGCAGGTCCTCCCCGATGGCAGGATCGCGTACATCGTCGAGCTCGACGGGACCCGCTCGCTGGTCGCCTCAGGTCTCGACGGTGAGAACCTCAACATCGCGCACCCACTCGGAGAGGACCTGCACCCCGTCGGCATGACCGTCACCGACGAAGGGCGCCTCGCGATCGCAGTAAGCAACTGGACGATCAGCACCGAGGTGCGCTTGCTTGACGCGCAGCTCAACATCGTCGACGAGTCCGCTGGACCGAGCTCCGAAGACTCACCACGTCTCGCGGCCGTCGACGCGCGACGCGCCTACTGGACGGTGGCCGACTGGAGCGAATGGCCCGGGAGGTTCGAACTGCAGCGCTGGACCGCTGACGTGCCCGACCCAGGGTGGGAGCCCTACGAGCACGAGCTCGGCGACCTCCAGGTCGCGCCCGTCCGTTCCGCCGGCGTGATCATCTCCGCGATCCGTCAAGGACGGCTCATCCTGCTGCGGCTCAACGACGACGGGACACCCGACGAGACGTTCGGGAAGGCCGGGATCGTTGAGCCCGCACAGGCTTACCCGACCGGATACGACGGGCGGTCAGCCTCGCCGCCCACCGCCGGGCTCGGCGGCCGCGTCGTCGCGCTCTCAGTCCAGCCCAAGGTCACGCCCAACGCGATCGGCTCGAGCACCCTCTCGGGGTACGGGCGTCTATGGCTCATCGGGGCACCTACAACGCCCCCGACGCCCGACTCCGATCCGGTCGCGGACCTGGGCTCGGCCGCCCAGGCGCAGAGCGGCCCGGCCGTAACCGTCCCGCCCTCCCGTGCGAGCACCGAGATACTGCAGACCGTCCGACGCCCCAAGACGCTCCCGGCGATCACGGCTCGAACGTGCGTGAGTCGCCGGCGGTTCGCGATCCGGTTGCGCAAAGGCCCGGGCAACCGTCACGTCCGCATCACCGCCGTGAACATGACCGTCGGTGGGCGACGCGCCCCCGTGAGCGTCAGTGAGCGCCGACGCGGCGTCGTCAACCTGCGCGGACTACCGCGCGGCCGGTTCGTCGTCCGCGCCCGCCTCCGCCTCGCCAACGGCCAGACCATCATCGACACGCGTCGCTACAGAACCTGCTCGCCCAAACGCATCAGCAAGCAGAACAAGAACCGCAAGCCCGCACCGGTCGAGGTGACCCGATGAACCGATCCCGCCTCACCTTCCTGACCGCGGCCGCCGCGCTCGTCACCCTGATCCCCGTCCCGGCCGCCCAGGCGGCGCCGTACCGCGCTGAAGTGTGCGCTCCCGGTCAGGCGGGCGAACCAACGCACTGGACGCTCGAGACGAACTTCGCCGCCCTGCACGAGCTCAACAGCGACTGTGCCAGCGGGTCCGGGGTCAGCCTCACGTTCGACGGGTTCGTGCTCGGATCGTGGAACGGCTTTCACTACGGGCGCGCCGTCCTGAACCTTCCGGGCACGTCGCGGCTCACCGCCGTTGACATCACCCGTGACGCGCGCGTAGCCACAAAGCCGCATGAGAATGGGCACCTCTCCGGCAGCGTGCAGGCCGGCCTCTACATCCGGACCGGGTTCAGCTCCTACCAGTCGTTGGACACGGTCACCGCCGCTCCCGGGAGCGTCGCTGAAGCAAGCGGCGATCGCTCGATCGCACTCGGCTCACCGACCTCCGGGGCGCTCGTCATCCGCGGCGAATGCCACATCGCCGATGAGGCGTGCGTCGAACCGTCTCACGCGTATGCGATCTCCCAGATGGGGCTGACGCTCGACGACAGCACGCCGCCGGACGCATCCGCCGAAGGGCCACTCACCCTCGACCCATGGCTGGCCGGCACCAAGACCGTCAGTGTCTCTGCGATGGACACCGGCATCGGCCTCGGGACCGCCCGCGTCCTCGTCGACGGCCAGGTCATCGACACCATCCGTCTCGGCACCTGTGCCCCCGAATCGCGGGCCGGAACCTACCGTCAGATGCGCCCGTGCACGGGGACGGGGGAGGGCGTCCTCACCGTGGACACCACGAAGCTGGCGGACGGCCCGCGCAGCGTTGCCGTCGATGTCTCCGACGAACTCGGCAACCGCCGCACGATCCTCGAGCGCGACGTCGACGTCCGTAACCAGACCAACAGTGACCCCAGCGCGCCCGCTCCGACCGGTGTCCCGCAGATCTCGGGCGCAGCGATCGTCGGGCAGCACCTGACCGCGACGATCCCGGTATTCACGCCGGCGACGCCCACCAGCACGCAGTGGTTGCGCTGCGACCCGGCGGGCCGCGCCTGTCGCCCCATCGCCGGTGCGACGAACTCGACCAGGCTGGTCGACCGCGCAGACACCTGGAGCACGCTCCGAGTCCGAGTAACAGCCGACAGGCCCAGTGGCGCTGCGGCGACGAGCGAGCCCACCGCACCGGTCACCGACGCTCCGGGCACGGTGCAGGCCGATGCGCCGCTCGCAGCTGGTGTGTCCGCAGGTGGGGTGGCGCTCGTGACGCAGACGATCATCCGCCAGGTCGATCCGACCGCCGCAGAGAAGCTCACGCTGCGTCTGCTCGCCCCGTCGCGCCGGCACGTCCGCGTGGGAGCCCGGGTGGTGATCGGTGGGCAGACCCGCACGAGCGCCGGACGGCTACGCGCGGGAATCCGCGTACGGGTCCAGCGACACGATGGGAAGCGCTGGCGCACCATCCGGACCCTCCGGACGCGCTCCAACGGCACCTACCGCACGACACTGGCCGTCCGCGGGGCGATGCGGCTGCGTGCGGTCAGCAGCAGTCTGGCGCTCGAGGTGACGCGCTCGCGGGGTCTGACGATCCGGCCACGCAACCTCCGCTGACCGCGCTCCTTGACGCCCTGCCGGCGGGGGGACATTTTCGGGAAAGTGGCCGCACAGGCGATCTGCATGCTCGCGGCCAGTGCTCCGCCGCCACGCCACCCGCCTCGCCGCCGCGGCCACTATTGCGCTCGCTGTCGTCGGACCGGCGACAGGGACCGCCCACGCCTCTGGGACCTTCTTCGGCACGGTCAGTAAGGACGCGTTCGCCGGAGACGACACCTACCTCGAGCACGCGACGCAGCGCCAGCAGCAGGCCGGGATAGGCCTGCTGCGCCAGACGTTCGACTGGGAGCAGATCGAGCCGAGCCGCGGTGTGTTCGACCTGACCGCGACAGATCGGTTCGTGCTCGCCGCTGCCCGCCAGGGCATCGAGGTCATGCCGCTCCTGTTCGGCGAACCGGCCTGGGCGACGTCACGGCCCGCCGGAGTCTCAGCGCGAGCGACCTATCCTCCGCGACACGTCGACGACATTGTCCCCTTCGCTGAAGCCGTCGCGCGACGGTACGGCCCCGGGGGCACTCTCTGGACAGAGCATCCCAGCGTTCCGCCCACGCCTACGCGCTTCTACCAAGTGTGGAACGAGCCGAATCACCCGTCGTACTGGGCTGGCCGCCCCGACCCGCACGCGTTCGCTCGCCTGCTGGCTGCTGCCGCGCGCGCCCTGCGCCGTGCCCAGCCCGCCGCGCGGATCGTCTCGGCCGGCCTGGCGAAGAGCCGGCACGGCATCGCGCCCGACCGGTACCTTCGCGAGCTCTACCGGGCAGGCGCCCGGCGCTCGGTAGACATCGTCGCGGCCAACATCTACTCCCCCTCGGTGGCTGGTGTCCGTCGCCAAGCCGAAGGGGTCCGTGCGGCACTGCCGCGAAGGGCCCGCGAGACGCCGTTGTGGATCACCGAGACCGGCTGGGCATCCGGCGGCCCATACGCCCGAGGCCGGACCGTCGACACGCACAGGCAGGCACGGCTAGTGCGCGACACGATGACCATGCTCTGGCACGAGCGGCGGCGCCTGCGGCTCCGCGGGGTCGTCTACTACGCGTGGCGCGATAACCCCGTGTACCCAGGAGGCAAGGACTACTGGGGTCTCCACACCGGCCTTGTCGACATGAGTCACCAGGACAAGCCTGCGCTCAGCGCGTTCCGCGACGTCGCCCGCAGCCCGAGCATCTCGAGCGGCTGCGCGGCCGGACGTCCCCTGCAATCCAGAAGTAGGGGACGTTTCTTCGAGATGCCGTGCGCCCAGTGCGGTCAGACTGCGGGGGCATGTCGCGCCTCGCACTCACCGTCGGAGCTCTGACGGCCGCGCTCATCACCGCCCCGGCGGCGGAGGCTCAGGAGGTCCACCCGACGAGCCAGGCGATCCGCGCAAACGCAACGTTCCTCGCCACCGCGCCGCCACCGCCCGCCCCCGGCGCGGTCTGCCTCGTCGACAGCGGAGTCGACCTAAACCCCGACACGAGCGCCAACGTCATCGCGCGAATCGCCTACCTCAACACGCCAGGCCTCGCCACGGATGACGTCGACCCCAACAAGCACGGCACCCTAATGGCATCCGTCGCAGGCGCCCCCGGCAACGGCTGGGGTATGACCGGCATCTGGCCGCACCTCCAGATCGTCAGCGTCCGAGCCGCCAACGTCGGAACTCGCTCATTCCCTTTCACTCGGTACGCCCCGGCCATCAGCCGTTGTCATGAGATGGCTGTGTCGGCGGTCCCCGTTCGGGCTGTCAACCTGTCCTTGGGAGGCGCGGCGTTGCCCAGCGGTGACGAGTTCCGAGTAGTTGCTGCGGCCATAGAGGCAGCCGGGAGAGACGGACTCAGCGTCGTCGCAGCTGCGGGGAATACCCCTGGCGCGGTCCAACAGCCAGCCGCAATGGATGGTGTGATTGCCGTTGGGGCGGGCCCTGAGGCCGTCACGGGCCTGTGTCCCTTCGCCGCGGGCGGCGGGGGAGGCTTGGACATCATCGCTCCGGGGTGCCGTCTGGACCAGGCGATGCCTGATGGGCAGCGGTCCATCGGTGAGGGGTCCAGCCAGGCGGCCGTGATCGTCTCGACAATCCTCACGGCGTTGCGTTCCTACGCGCCTCATCTCACCGCCGAGCAGGCAGAAGGGCTGCTCGTAGCGACCGCACGTGGCGGGCACGTCGACGCGGCGGCCGCGTTCCGTGCCGCCGGCCTCGCTGGCCTCGTTGACGCCGCACCTCCTACTCCGGCCGGTGGCTCGAGCAGTACGACGACGATCATCCCCGCTGATCCCACCGAGCCGCCGTCCTGGAAGCCGATCGGGAGCGGATGCCCGCCTGAGGGACGCCGGCTTCCCGCCCCTGCGGGATCCGCAAAGCTGCGAGGGCGCCGACTCGCGCTGAAGCTGACGTGCGTTCCGACAGGGGTCCGGGTTCGTGTCGAGTTTCGCGCTCGCAGGCCTCGCAGCGAGTTCGCGACACGGCGCGTCGCTTTGCGGACGCTCAAGCTGCGCTCGGGTGGGCGGACTATCACCGTGCCGAAGCGCTGGTCGTTCGCCCGGATCTCGTACGTCCGGAAGGGCAGCAAGGCAGCCGTATCGACGTTCCGCTCCGCCGCCGCGCGGAAGGCCAAGGGCGTCAAGCTCGTTATCGACGACGCATAGCGCGTACTGCCAGGCCGCTGCAGTCTCGGTCGGACGGGGCACCTTGAGCAGTCGACGTCTGCCGAAGTGTCCACTCCTACCCCAGGACTCTTGGCGGGGGTAGCGACCGAGCCGATACCGATAGTGCGCAAGGATTCTGGGCCCTCTCAGGAGGCACAGCCCATGATTCGTCGCGCCACAACCGCCCTTCTCCTCGCCACCTTCGTGGTTGTGGGGTGGCCGACGACCGCGACCGCGGGCACTTTCGATGTGACCTCGTGCCTGCACTCGCCGACAGGCGCTGCGAACAACGCGTGGGTGCCCAGCGCGAGCGACGCGACCGTCCACACGTCGAGCACCTGCTCGCCGGGGATGACGGCTGACCCCGCGCCGGTCGTCGAGACGCTCGTAGGTCTCAGCGCCGGCAGCACCTGGGGCGTCACCACCACGAACGGCGCCGAGGCTCGGTGGCGGCTGACCGCCCCCGCGGGCACGTCCATCACACGGATCCGCTACCACCGCTACAGCGGCCGGTGGGATACCACGTACCACATGCCGTTCCTTCGCTCGGCTGAAGGAACGATCCTCGACGCAGATTGCACCATCCTGCCGACCGAGGCGGGTGGGAATGACTACTGGTGCCATCGCGGCGCCGCCTCGCCGAATGGCGGGTCGGCTTACGCCGACGTGGCGACGAACACGACCAGCCTCGACTTCGGCATCGGCTGCTACGGCGCGTGCCCGTCGACGGCGTGGAACTACCGCACGTGGGCCTCCATGTACGGGTCGACCGTCACCATCACCGAGAACACGCCACCCACCCTCAACGCCTCGTCGACAGGGGCCTGGGGCGACGCGGGGTGGCTCACTGGCAACCAGACGGTCACCGTCGCGTCCTCGACCGACACGACCGGGATCAAGCGGCTGCGGCTGCTCGTCGACGGCGCCGCCACCCAGACGGTCACCCCGGCCTGCAACTACACCTATGTCGTGCCGTGCGCGAACCAAAGCAACGTCGCCATGGCGCTGGACACGACCCAGCTCGCCGACGGCCAGCGCACCCTGACGCTCGAGTCCACCGACGCCGCGAACAACACGACCACCGCAACGCAAACGGTCTGGCTCGACAACACCCCGCCGACCGCCCCGAGCCTGCTCACCCCGTCCGTGACGACTACCGACGGTCAGGCGGTCTTCCGCTGGGCGCAGGTCAGCGCCGGCGCCGGTTCCCCGATCACCAAGGTCCGCTGGCAGCTCTGCGACCAGCAAGGCGGCGCGTGCGGCCAGGCAAGCGACCTGGCCGCCGACGCGACCCAGACTTCGCTGACGTCCCTCGCCGACGGGAGCCACACCGTTCGGGTGTGGGCGGTCGACGAGGCCGGCCACGTCGGAGCGGTCAGCACCGCTCAGGTCACGCAGAGCACCCCGGCACCGCCGGCGACCCCCGACCCGCCCGCGAGTACCCCGCCGCCGTCAACGCCGCCGGCCGGCGGAACCGTCGTGGCGCCCAAGCCGCCCACGGTGACCGTGACACAAACACCGACCGACCAGCAGCGTCCCGCCACGCGGCCCGGGCAGGAGAGCACGAGCCGGGAGCCAGGATCAACGACCAAGAGGCAGCAGACGCTCGAAGACCCCGAGCTCCGCCTGCTGTCCGCGCGCCGCCGCGGCCGTCACATCGTGCTCAAGGGGAAGGTCGACGACTACCTCGACACGATGAAGGTCACCGTGACCGTTCGTCAGGGTAAGCGGTCGCGACGCTACCGCCGGACAACCAATGGCGCGCGCTGGACGGTCCGAGTCCCCGTTCCGAAGGGCCGCGGGCGCATTGTCGTGACCGTCAGCGTCGCGAAGGGCGACGGCTACCGGGCCGCGAGCGTGACCCGTCGCGTGACCTCATGACCGGCCAGTGGGAGAGCAAGGTGGATCGTCGTCAACTGCGAAGCGCGGAGCAATGACAGAGACGATCACCACGGTGCTCGCGCGCGCCGAAGCGGCCCTGGCTGGATCAGCCATTGGGCACCTGCCACGCCCGGCCCGTCTTGCCGTCCTCGATGCGCTCGGGGACTATGAGCGGCGAGGCGTGGGCCACCAGCGGCGGTTCACGATCGCGCTCGGTGCGCACGGAAAGCTCGACATCCCGCGCCTCACGCTCGCCGGTGACCTGTCGCTACCCCTGCTGGACGGGCGGTGGAATGACCCGATCCTCGACAACGCGCGCGACGTCGCGGTCCGCGCGCTTCGCGACACGGGCGACGCCCGCGACCTGCGCGCAAGCGTGGCCCGTGCCCGCGAGAGGCTGACCGAACGCACCAAGGCCACCGCTGGCGTGGTCCTGGCGGCTCGGGCCTCCCTAGCACTGGTCACCGCGGCGCTCGACGACCAGCCCGCCCCGCCCGAGAGACGCGACCTGGATGACGAGAACCTCGACCCCGATGACTGGGGTGTCGAGTTCTGCGCGAACTCCGCACGGACGGGGCTTCCAAGCGAACGGCGGGACGAACCGGCCCGTCGAGCATTTTGGGCATATTGGCTGCAGAGCGCCAAGCAACACGCCGCGATGCGTAGCGTGCTCGACGCTCCGTTGCCTGGTCGCGCCTGACTTCCCGCGGGCAGCGGAGCGAGGTGTCACTCCATCCCGAGTGCGAACTTCGCGTCTGCGCTCATCCGGTCGGTCGACCAGGCAGGGGTGAACGTCAGCTCGGGCCGGACTACCGTCACGCCGGCGAGGACCGATGCGTACTCGACGATCTGCGCCTCGATCTGAGAGCCCAACGGGCAGGCAGGTGCTGTCAGCGTGTACACGACTCGCACGACGCCGTCGTCGACCGTCACCTCGTAGATCAGTCCGAGGTTGACGACATCGATGCCGAGCTCGGGGTCGATGACGTTCGAGAGCGCGGTCTCCACGTCCTTCGGCGTGGCACTCACGATGCCACCGTTCCGATGGAGGACAGCGGTCCGCTGATCGTCCGCGTCCTGCCGACGGCCTGCGAAGCGAGGCGTGTCGACGGCGGCGCTGCATGGGGGAGGGCGGTCAGGTCGGCGGCCGCGAGCGGAGAATCCATAGTCGGCCAAGTACGCCACCGACTGGGGGGCAACGGACGTTTCCTGCAAAGAGCCGGTCCAAGTGAAGTGGAGAATCGACGTCGACCCGACCATCCAGCACCAGGTACCGGGAGCCCGCATGCCGCCCATGCCGATCATTCGCAGCCGCTACCTCGCGTCCACGCTGATCCTCGCGTGCGCCGTGATCGTCTCCGCCGCCTTGGGCGTCGCGATCGCCGCGATGTAGCCGTCGCGCTTGGCGCCCGACGTTCCCCAACCCAGGCGAGCGGACGTTTTCTCAAGAGAGCGCCACCTGACGATCCGGACAATAGGCGATCGTCCCCGCACGGAACGCCAGGAACGCCACATGCCCCGTCTCAGCGCCACGCGCCTCGCCGGACCTCTCGTCGTCCTACTGACCCTCGTCATCGCCGCGCCCGCGCACGCCGACTGGACCATCACCACGGCGATCGGCCCTGACAGCAAGAAGCGCGCCCACATCGAAGGGACCGCCGGCGACGATCACCTCACCGTCAGCGAAACCGGGCCCGGCAACTTCACGTTCGCAACCACGAGCGGCGCGAGCATCAACACCGACTGGGCCCAAGGCTGTACCGCCGGCGGACCGCTCACCACGACGGTTCACTGCACGGGCATCACTGCCACCCCCGTCGCCATCCTCGCGAACAACGGCAACGACACCGTCGACGCCACAGCCATCGACACGCCCCTCCATGTCTCCGCCGGCGCCGGAGACGACACCATCTACGGCGGCAACGGCGCGGACACCATCAACGCCGACGGAGGCAACGACACCCTGCACGGCGGCCCGGGTAACGACACGCTCCACGGGGGCACGATCACCAGCCCAACCTCCGTGGTCACTCTCGATGGCGGACCGGGCGACAACACCCTCTACGGCAGCTTCAACGGCGGCGACATCATCACCGGCGGACACAACCAGGACACCATTCACGTCGCATCGGCAGCCCCCAGAACCACTCAGGTCGACGGTGGGCCAGGCAGCGACACCATCAGCTACCAAGCATGGTCCGTCGCGGCCCGCGCACGACTCTCCGGGCCACCGTCCGGACGGGTCTCCGGACCCGGCGGCGCCCACACCATCTTGAACGTCGAAAACATCATGGGCAGCGACCACGACGACGATCTCCGCGGCGACACCGCAGCCAACCACATCGACGGTCGAGGCGGTGCCGACACCATCAGTGGCGGCAACGGCGGGAACGACACCCTGCTCGGCGGTCCCGGCAACGACACCCTGATCGGCCGCGACCAAGAACGACCCGGAACGATCAACGGCGGATACGTGCAGATCAACGGGCAAGACGGACAAGACCACATCGTCGGCATCCGCGCGAGCAACGACATGGCGGCCATCCCTGGCGTGCCGATCCCTGTCGCCGAGGTCGACGGGGCGCACACCGCGAGCCTCGACCTGAACGGTGGCGCAGACAACGACACGCTCATCGCGATGGAAGTCGGACCCAACACCCTCGCGGCGACCGGGCCGGCAGCGACGCTTCGCGGCGAAGCGGGCAACGACACCCTCGTAGGCCAGCAGGTCACGCGCGGCCAGATAATCGACGCGGGAACCAGCACCCTCATCGGCGGGTCGGGAGACGACACGCTCCATGGGGAGATCATCGACGCAGGAACCATCCTCGAGCCAGGCGCCCACGTCGCAAGCTACGCCGACCGCACCGACCCCGTGACCGCGACCCTCGGCGGAACCACAGGCAACGGCGTCGCCAACGAGAACGACACGATCGACTCGACCGTCACCGGCCTCATCGGCGGATCAGCAGCAGACACCCTGACCGGGACCCCGGCCGCCGAGACCCTGGACGGTCGCGCCGGCAACGACACCATCGACGGCCGCGGCGGCGCCGACCACGTCGACGGCGGCGACGGCGACGACCGCATCATCTTCCGCGACGGCGCAGCATCAATCACGGGCGGCCCAGGGCTCGACACATGGGACGCCAGCTGGAGCTCAACCGGCGCGTACCTGAACCTACGGTTCGCCGACCTCGAGAACGTCATCGGCACCTCCGGTGACGACCTGATCACCGCAGCGCCCCGACGACGCGGCCACTTCGACGGCCGCCAAGGCGCCGACATCGTCAGCTACAGCGAGCACGACGAACGCGTCCGCATCGACCTCCCCAGCGGCCAGGCCGGAGAGCCCGGCTGGACAAGCACCCTCACCAGCATCGAGCACGCAGCAGGCGGAGCCGGCAACGACCAGCTGATCGGCAACGACGACAGCAACTGGCTCACCGGCAACGACGGCGACGACACCCTCGTCGGAGGAGGGGGAGACGACATCCTCGACGGCGGCGCGGGCAACGACACCGTCAGCTACGAGAGCCGCACCGCGCCGCTGACCGTACGGCTCGACACGACGTCGGGTAACGGGCAGGCCGGAGAGCACGACCATCTCACTCGCCTGGAGAACATCGTGGGCGGTAGCGGTGACGATCTCCTCGTCGGCAACGAAGCCGCGAACCGTCTCGACGGCGGCGCGGGCAACGACACCGTCAGCTACGAAGGCCGGCAGGCCGCCGTGAACGTCACGCTCGACGGCGCCGCGAACGACGGCCAGATCGGCGAAGACGACAACGTGATCGCCGAGAACGTCATCGGCGGCGACGGCGACGACCTGCTGGTCGGCGACGGCAACCCCAACCGTCTCGACGGCGGCCCCGGCAACGACACTGTCGACGGCGCCGCCAGCAACGACACGCTGAACGGCGGAGACGGCGCAGACACCCTGATCGGCGGCCCCGGCGCGGACCTGCTCGACGGCGGGCCCGGCAACGACGCGCTCCGCGCTCGAGACGGAGCCGCGGACACGTTGCGATGCGGCGCGGGGACCGACGACGCACATATCGACACCGTCGACGCTCACGAAGCATGCGAAACCGTGACCGCCCCCGAAGCACCGAACAGCGGCAACACACCGCCCGGCGGCGGAGGAAGCTCCGGCACCCCCGTCGCGCCGAGCGTCACCGTCGTGACCGGCCCTGCCGGGGACGCGCCCCGACAAGACGACCAGCCGCGGCCCGCGAACAACGGCGAGCGAGCCGACCGGCTCGCGTCGATCCGGACCATCAAGGACGGGGTCGACTACAGCCTGCTGCGCGCACGACGTGGACAGCGCGTCACGGTCACCGGACGGCTCCTCAACGCTGCGGGCCAGCCCATCGCGGGGGCGCAGCTCGGCGCGTACCTGCGTCCCACCGGGCAAGGCGAGTTCGAGGAGACCGCCGCACTACGCACCGACGCGCAGGGAAGGTGGACGCTCCGGGCCGTCGCGCGGCTTGGAGGCACACTGCGCGTCGGCTACAAGGCCAACCTCGGCGACGTTGACTTCAGCCGCACCAAGGACATCCAGCTCGTCGTAGCGCCCGCCATCACGCTGAAGGTCAACCGCACCCGGGTCCGCAACGGGCAAGGTGTGAGATTCACCGCGAAGGTCGCGGGCATGCCGTCGTGGTCGAAGAAGATCGCGCTGCTGCAGGTCCGCGTCGGCGGCAAGTGGCGCACGTTCGGCCGCGACAAGCACATCGGCCGCACCGGCATCATGCGCGCCAGCTACCGGTTCACCGGCACCGTCTGCCTTCCCGGACGCCGATGCGTCGTGCCGTACAAGTTCCGGTTCTACGTCCCCGGGGAGACCGGCTGGCCGTTCGCCGGCGCCGCGAGCAAGGCCGTCACCGTTCGCGTTCGGGGTTCGCAGCGATGAACGACAGCACGCGCACGGCTGACCGGGCCCGACCGCTTCCACCGACCATCGGACGACTCCTCGACGCGCTCGCACGCCGGCGGAAGGCCAGGAGCGCAGCTGACGAGCTCGAGCGCGCCCTGCGGCACCGCAAGCAGACGTTGTAGCCATAAGGCCGCGACGCGACACGGCGACCGCCCTGGCTGGCCGAGCGTGCCGCAGTAGCGCCCCCCGGACCGTGACTTACTGGCCAGCATGGTCGACTCAACGCCAAACCCCGGCGTCGCGCGGCGCGCGAGCGTGCTGCTCGACGCCGTCGACGATCGGTGGCGGACAGCTGCCGATATTCACGATCGCGCCGGTCGTGTCACCGCCTACGCCCAAATCGCGCACACGCTCGGCACGATGGTCGACGACGGCATTCTCGAGCGCCGACCAAACGCGTGCGAGTGGACCGGCGCGCCCGCCTACCGACGAACGCCAACAGCTGCCTCCATGCCTGACCGCCCCGCCGGCAGCACGCCATCGGGCGCGCCGCGCGCCTCCTCAGCCCAGTCGGAGAACCCCAACGGATAGCCGTCGGACTGACCGGGCTTGAAGCACGGCTGCTGGCTGCCCCCCTCCCGATGCCTGAATGGAAGGCATGAGCACGCCCGTCGTCATCTCCACCGTCCTGGCCCTCATCGTGGCCGGGACCCTCATAAGCTTCATCACAGGGATCGCCGTCCGGCTGATGATCCTGACTGCGGTCCTCGGTGGAGCAGGGACCGTTGCGGCGCTCGCGGGGAACGCGGCCGGGGAACAGCTCGGGAACCTCGTCGACCGCGTCAAGGACCAGGCCGCGACGCTGCCGGTTCTCGGCGGCGCGATCGCCGACAGCGAGACAGGCGGGGACCGAGACGTCGTCGTCAGGGTCATCGACGGGGATACCGTCGAGCTGCGCAGCACCGGTCGCGCGCGACTCATCGGCATCGACACGCCCGAGACGGTTAAGCGCGGTCATCCCGTCGAGTGCCACGGTCCTGAGGCCAGCGCCGCGACCAAGCAGCTCCTACCCACGGGCACCAAGGTCACGGTCAAGCGCGACCGCGAGCACCAGGACCACTACGGCCGGGAACTCGTCTACCTGTTCGCCGCGAACGGCCGGATGGTCAACGGCACCCTCGTCCGCGAAGGGCATGCCCGCACCCTGCGGATCGAGCCCAACACCCGCCACGCACGTCGGCTCGCCGACCTCCAGGCGGACGCCAAGAACGCGCGCCGCGGCATGTGGGGCCGCTGCTGATGGCGGCCCGCTCGAAGATCGTGACCGTCGCCACGGTCCCCGGGACAGGCCGGCTGAGCCTGTCCCACCACGCGGTGGAGCGATATATCGAGCGAGTGCGCCCAGGGCTCGGGTTCCTCCACGCTGTCGATGATCTCCGCGGGCTTCTGCAGCGGTGCGGCCGCCGGGTCGATCGGCCCGCATGGATCTCCGACGACGAGGACTCGATCGACCGGCACAGGGAGGCCTGCGAAGACCTGTGGATCGCAGTCGGGGAGGACGTGGTCTTCGTCGTCGTGAAACCCGACCGCGACATCATGGTCGTCGTGACCTGCTTGGCCCGCGGTCACATTTCTGACGCGGCGAGGCTGTACCGCGGCGAACGTCGACGAACGCGTGCCGCTGAGCTTCGATACCGCCGCGCGTCCAGGCGAGATGGGCGATCTGTTCGCGAAACCGCGGTCGGTCTTCAGGCCCACCAAGATCCGGCCGATTGAGGACGGGGAGCACCCGTCACACGGTTCCGGACGTTTCCCGGAGATGGGGGAGTAGGCCGGTCGGGACACTGACAGTCGGCCCGCCGCACCCCAGGACCATGAGTACCGACTCAACGCCGCCACCACACCGCCGCAGCCGGTCTGCGATCGCCGCCACCGCCCTTCTCGCGACCGGCGGGTGCGCCCTCCTCCTCGCAGCCGGCGTCGGCGCGGTCAACGGCGACACCGATGAGGTACGGGTTGCCATCAGCGACCAACTCGACCGCCGACCACTCTTTCAGCTCGAGGACCTCGCACCCGGCGACCAGGTCGACCGCTGCTGGCAGATCGACGGGCAGAACAACCCCATGATCCGCCTGTGGGCCACCAGCCAGGGCGAGCTCGCGCCACACCTCCGCGTCACCATGACCAGCGGCACCTCACCCGCCGACCCCTCATCGACGACATGCGCCGGCTTCCAGGCCCGAGACGAGATCGGCTCCCGAGCTCTCTCATCGATGCCTGCCACCGCGGCCGACGCGCTCGTCGACACCGCCACGTTCAGCACTGGCGAACGACGCGCCTACCGCCTCCGGGTCACCGTCAGCGACGAGGCCCCCCAGTCACGCCGAGCGACAGCGACGTTCCTGGCATGCGCCCAGGCACCCGGCAAGTCAGCGTGCGACCCGGTGGCCCGTCCCGCCACGCCCGTCCAGCCGCCGATCGGCGGCTCCGGCGCCCCCGCACCCCCAGGATCGCCGCGCTGCGTGAATGAGACCCTCGCGGACGGTGCGGCCAAGAAGATCCGCAAGGGGCGCTTCGTTCAGCGACGTGTCGGGCCCGGCCGCGTCAGGATGACGACGCGGGTGACCGGTCCGTACGGGCGCCGGAAGATCACCGTGCAGGTCGGTACGCAGCGACTCGCTGTCCGGCGTGTCGTCTTCGAGGTCAACAATCGTCGGCTCCGCGTGGACGCGCGGCGCCCGTACACCGCCACGGTGCCCAGCAACCGGCTGAAGGTGCGGCACAACGAGATCCGAGCCAAGGTGCAACTGCGCTCCGGGCGGACCGTCATCGTGCGGTGGGGCTTTCACCTGTCAGCGCCGCGCAAGTCAGCCTGCCGCTGAAGCGGACAGATCGCGGAGAGACGGGATGCAGGCGTTGGGCATGCTGCCCGGTGTGGCGCATGGCAGCGCCCGCCCCGAGCGGCCGCAGGCTCTCCTCGAGCACACGCAACCGCCGCCCGGGGCGGGCGCCAGGCCCGCGTTCACCGGACGCGGATCGTCGCAGTCGCGACCTGAGAACCGATGGCGAGCCGCACACGCCACCGGCCAGCCGCGAGCCGCATCCCCAAGACCTTCGGGGTGAGCTTCACCGTCGACGTGCCCTTCCGGAGACGGACACGTCGCGTCACCCGCGCCCTTGTCTTGCAGCGCGCCGAGCACGACAACCGCGTGAGTCGCATCGTCGCCGTCGCCGGACCATCGGACGTGACCCACAGCGACTGGGTGAGGCTGCGCTGCGAGGACACCGCGACGGACAACCGCCGCCGCGACGTATCGGCCGGCGGTTCCTCGGCGCTGGGCGCGCCCGGAACGGGCGCCGCGACCGGGCCGCGGGACGGTGCGGGCGAGCGAGCCGGCTCAGCGGGTGCGGGCTCAGCGGAGGGAGGCGCAGGACCAGGATCGGCCGGTGAAGGCTCGACGGGGCAGGCGGGGGCACGGGTCGTCCCAACGGTCATGCTGACCGGCGTCGACCAGTTCGTGCCGTCACGGACCCGCAGCGCCGCAGTCCCAGCGCTGACGGTGCATGGCAGCTGTACCGTCGCGCTGCCGTACGAGACACCAGCTTTGATGGTCGCCGCTTCACCACCGACTTGGACGGCATCGATGTCGCGCAGGTTCGACCCCGTGACGGTGATCGCGCCACCCGGACCGGCCGCTGGGCCGACGGGCGCGTCCAGGCGTGGAACGGGTCCGCCGAGCATGGTGTCGAGCCGGTGCATCGTCTCGGTGGCGTTGAGGTAGCCGCCGGTCACCGACGGGCCGCTCGCCGGGTCGACGGTGGCCCCGTCCATGATCGCCTGACGCAGTTGTTGCGGCGTGGCATCGGGGTGACGGGAGAGCAACAAGGCTGCGACGCCGCTGACGTGCGGGGCAGCCAGCGAGGTGCCGGAGAGATGCTCGAACGGCCAGGTCACTCCGGGCGCCACGACGCGACGGCCTGCGGCCACGATCGCGTCACCGGGCGCGGCGAGATCCACGGCGGTCGTCGACGAGTTCGCGAAGGACGACATCGTGCCGGTCCCGTCGACCGAGCTGACGCACAGCACGTTGCCCAGCGGGATGTTGCACGGCGAGAACATCGCGGCGTCGGCTCCGTCGTTCCCGCTTGCGAAGACGAATAGCACGTCCGGGTTGGCTTGCACGACCGCCTCGAGCACCGCGCTGGACCCCAGGCCTCCGAAGCTGCCGTTGACGATCCGCGCGCCGTCGTCGACCGCCGCCTGCAGCCCCTCGGCCAGGACGCTGGTCGTCGCGCCGCCGGTCGCACCGAACACGCGAACGCTCACCCCTTGAGCGGCAGGCGCGACCCCGATCGTCGGTGCGCCTTCACGACCGAGGATCGTCCCGATCACGGCAGTCCCGTGCCCTCGCGGATCGGTGCGTCCGTCCCCGGCCTCGATCAGGTCGCGGCTCGCGACGATCGCGCTCGTCCAGCCGCCGGGCGGCTCGACGTTCTGCTCGGGCCAGTAGCGAGGCAACGACGCCGCGAACGCTGACTCGCCCGTACCCGCGACACCGCTGTCGACCGCGCCGACCACGACGCCCTCACCGAGAGTGCGGGCCCAGACACCGTCTGCGCCAACGACCCGGATGTGCGCGTCCGCGTCGAGCTGCACGGCGGGGTTCAGCGGCCACTGATACATGCCCCAGGGCGCTCCGGCCGAGTACAGGGTCGGCTGCCCGTCGGCGGTCATGACGGGTGCCATGACCGCGTCAGGTTCCACGAACGCGACACGCTGGTCATCGGAGAGCTCGGCGATCGCCTCGTCCGGGTCGTCGGTAGTCACGACATCGGCGTTGACCGACTCGAGCCGACGAGCGCGATCGACCGCGGCGTCGGAGGCCACGTCGGCACGCTGCGATGCGCTGACGTGGTCGTGGTAGCCGACGACGAGCGGAGAGCCATGGGCAGCCGCCGGGGCGGCCAGGATCACGACCGCGGCAACGATAAGCGCGCGTGACATCTCTCCTCCGGTCGACGCCCGCTCTGCGTTCGTGTACCTCCGAGCCGGGGTTTCTCGACGGATGGAGGAGCGCTCACACCGGATCCATACGCGCCGACCCGCGCCAGCGGACACATCTCAGAAATCGGGAACTTCCCGATTCGCATGATTTGCCCAGTTCGCAATGTGCCCGGGGAGGACCCGCGGCATCACGACCGCTTCTCAGCGCAGAAGCGAGAAAGGCGGGTCATGCACCCCACCCACCCCGCGGCCGACCGCCGCACCGTCGCACAGAAGCTCGGCCTCGGCCTCCTGGCCGTCGCCGTCCTCGCCATGTTCGCCGTCGCCGTCTGGCAGGGCCTGTCCGACACGACCGCGACCGAGGACAACTCGTTCGCCTCCGGCTCCCTCTCGATCACCGACGACAACCCCAACAGCGACGCCGTCTTCACCGTCACCAACGTCGAAGACGGCTCCGCAGGGGCGAAGTGCATCACCGTCAGCAACGACGGCACGATCGACTACGAGGCGCTCACCGTCGCGCGCACCGCCGGCACCGGCGGCCTCGGCGACGACGTCACGTTCGGCGTGACCCGCATCGACGGCGCCGCGGTCGACACCACCGGCGGCTCGTGCGCCGCGTTCGACGCCTCCGCCGATGACAAGGTCGCCGTCGCTATCGGCGGCGTCGCCGACACCGGCGCGTCCACCGCCGCTGAGCTCGGCACGCTCGCCCAGCCCGGCGACGCGGTCTCCTACAAGATCGCCTACAGCGTCGCGATGGAGAACGACGACCAGGGCCAGAACGTCGAAGACATCACGTTCAGCTGGGCCGCTTCGCAGGGCTCCTAGCCCAACCCGCCATGTGCGCCCGGCCCCCTGACGGCCGGGCGCACTGCACCTGCGACGCCTCCCGCCACCGAGGTCGTCACAGCGCCACGTCCCACAACTCGCCGCCGCCGCCCATGCGATCCATGATCTACCTTCCCGCAGCCGACGAGGCCGCTCACGAAGTCGGCCCCGGCTCCGCGCCCTCGGCGCTCGTCGCGCCACGACGCAGTCGCCTCATGTGGAGCGCGCTAAACGCCCTGGTGACCCTCCTGATCGCGGCCCTCCTCGCGACCGTCGCCTACTGCGCCCTGACCGGCACCCGGCCGCACGTCAGCCGTTCGGACAGCATGCGTCCGCACAGTCAGGCCGGCGACATCCTCATGGCGCGATGGGCCGTCCCCATCGAAGAGGCCAACGTCGGTGACGTCATCATCTACCGCGACCGTTCGCGCGGGGGAGACCTCACCGCTCACCGGATGGTCTCCAAGAAGGCAGTCACCGCCGGCGGCGCCATCGTCCGCTGGGACGTCACGACCAAAGGGGACGCCAACGACCGCGCTGACGAGACGTGGAGGATGCAAGCTGGTGGACGCGTGGCCGTCGAGACGCTCGTGGTCCCCGGCGCCGGGTATGTAGCTCGGTTCCTCACACAGCCCGTTGGTCGTGCCGTCATCGGCGGCGCGGTCCTGCTCCTGCTGTGCGTGTCCCTCCTGGCCGGACGACGCCGATGAGCCGCGCGACGCCCGCACCTTCCCGCGCGTTCCAGCCCTCGGTCACCGCACTGGGGGTCGCGCTTCTACTCAGCAGTCTCCTGGCCGCTGCGGGGTTCGTGACCGGGGTCTGGCAAGGACTTGCAGCGACCATCAACAGCGACGGCAACTCCTTCCAGGCCGCTCAGACACAGACACCGGTGTCCGGCAGCCCGCCGATCATCCTCGACGCCAACTACGCGCCGCTCGCCGCCGCGCCCACGGTCGACGACCTGTTGCGCTCCCAGCCCGGCGAGTGGGCTGGCACCGGCCTGGAGTTCACCTACGAGTGGCTGCGATGCGACACCGCGGCGCAGAACTGTCAGCCGATCGCAGGCGCTGACTCCTCGACCTACACCGTGCAAGGAGACGATCAAGGCCACCGGCTGCGCCTCCGTGTCACCGCAACGAACAGCGCGGGAAGTCAGACCGCGACGTCGAGCCCCACGGGCACCATTGCCATCACCTGGCGGTCCGCTGGCAGCATGAACGTGGCGCGTAGCGAGTTTGGGTACGCCCGGCTGCCCGACGGCAAGGTCCTCGTCGCCGGCGGCGCAACGAGCACAGGATGGACCGGACAGAGCGAGCTCTACGACCCCGCCACCGGGGCATGGACACCCACCGGCGCGATGCAGACCCCACGCATTGACCCCGGCGCCGACTTCCAGCTCCCCGTCCTGCCCGATGGGCGCGTCGTCTACGCCGGCGGCTACCCGTCTGTGGCGGCGACGACCAGCGTCGAGATCTTCAATCCACAGACCGGCGCCTGGAGTACGGCCGCACCGATGAGCCAGGGACGCTCCGGCTACGCCTGGAGCATCCTGCCCGACGGCCGACTGCTCGTCGCGGGAGGGTCGCTCAACGCAGGCGGCACCGCCGCCACGGCGAGCGTCGAGATCTACGACCCGCAATCGAACACGTGGGCCGCGGGCCCGAGCATGGCCACAGCGCGGTACAACGGCGCGTTCGTGACGCTGCGAGACGGTCGCCTCATGGTGATCTCCGGGTGGACGAGCACAGCGGCACCGACCAACGCGGAGATCTACAACCCACAGACGAACACATGGGCCACGGTTTCCACGCCGTTCGGCCGCTACGCACCTGTCGCTCAGCTGCTCCCCGACGGCCGCGTCATCGTCGCCGGCGGTGGCAGCCCCAGCACGGCGCACGCCGAAGCGTGGCTGTACAACCCGCAGACAAACGCATGGGCATCGACGGGTGCGATGCCGTCGCCTCGGGCGTGGGCGTCGATTGCGTCCCGAGGCGACGGCGGACCGCTCGTGGTCTCGGGCAACGACGCCTCCGGCATGTTGACGTCCGTGGTCAGATACGACCACACCCAGGGAACGTGGGCCGCGCAGCCCACGCTGCAATCGCCCCATCGCATCGGCCTGGCCATCGCCCTGAGCGACGGCCGGACACTCGACGCCGGCGGGTACACGACCGCGAGCGCCCGCACGGCGACCGCAGAGACCCTGGCCGGCCCACTCGGCGCGGACCCCATCAACCTCACGGCACCCGCCGTCGCAGGTACTGCGGCTGTCGGGCAGGCGCTGCGCGTCACCGGCGGATCATGGGAGGGCCGAGAGCGCTTCACGTACCAGTGGCTGCGATGCACGGCGAGCACATGCACGCCGATCTCCGGCGCGACGTGGGGGCGGTATACGGTCGCGGCCGCTGACGCGGGCCGCACCCTTCGCGCTCGGGTCACCGCCCACAACGCCTACGGGTCGACCACCATCGACACCGACCCGACCGGCACGGTCGCCGCGCAGTGGGCGGCGACCGGCGCCCTGAGCACCGCGCGGTCACAGTCCGGCGTCATCAAGCTGCCCGACGGGAAGGTCCTGCTCGCCGGCGGGTACGGCAACAGCGGTCCCATCGCCAGCAGCGAGAGCTACAACCCCGCGACCGGCCAGTGGAGCGCCGCCGGAGCGCTGAACACGGCGCGCTCGATGGCGTGGCTCTCACCCGAACTGCCGAAGCTTCCCAACGGTCGCTGGCTGATCGCGGGCGGCCTGACCACGGGTGACGTAACCACGGCAACAACGGAGACCTACGACGCCGACACCGGCCAGTGGTCCGCAGCCCCATCCATGGCGAGCCCCCGAGTCGGCATGAACCCCGTGTCGCTCCCCGACGGTCGGGTCCTGGTAGCTGGCGGTTACAGCAACTACAGCACCAGCACCACGACCGCGACCGCCGAAGTGTTCGACGCCGACACCAACAGCTGGAGCAACGTCGCCTCGATGACCCAGAAGCGCGGAGGCCACACGACCACCGTGCTGAACGACGGGCGCGTGCTCGTCGCCGGTGGCGACGAGGGCAGCGGCACCATCCTCACCACCGCAGAGATCTACGACCCGCAGACCAACCAGTGGTCGACGACAACGATGCCCGGCGCCATGTTCGCCGCGTCAGCAGTCACCCTCGCCGACGGCCGCGTACTCATCGTCGCCGGCGGGCAGAGCGCCTCATGGCTTCCCGGATCCACCGCGGCATACCTCTTCAACCCCGCGAACGACACGTGGAGCACCGCAGGCTCAATGTCCGCGCCCCGCGTGCTCGCGCACGCCTGGCCGTTGGCCGACGGCAGAGTCCTCGTCACCGGCGCGCTTTCCGGGTCGCAGCGGGCCACCGCCGAGACGTACAACCCACAAACGAACACATGGTCTGCGTACGACACGATGCTGTCCGAACGAGCAGTCGGTTCGGCGGTCACCCTCAGCGACGGTGACCTGATGGCCGCTGGCGGGATCGGCGCGTCGGCACGTACCACAGCGGCAGAGCTCCACGGTCAGACCGTCACCGCGCCGGAGAACACCACGGCACCCGAGATCGTCTACCCCGACCATTCCTCCGGCCGGGTCGCGGTCAGCCAGGGCGCCTGGTCAGGCGCTCCCACCCAGTTCACCTACGAGTGGGAGCGATGCGACACCAACGGCGCGAACTGCGTAACCATCGCCGGTGCCGACCGCTCATACAAGACGATCACCGGCGCAGACTACGGCCACACCCTTCGCGCCAAGGTCACCGCCACGAACTCCGCAGGACAGTCGACCGCCACGACGTCAACCAGCAGCCTGGTGGGTAGCTACCGCCAGAAGGTCGCCAACCAAGCTGGCGCGTACTGGCGGATGGACGAAACGACCGGCACGACGATCGAGGACAGCGTCGGCGACTACGACGGCACCCAGAGCGGGGCGACCCTCGGTCAGGCCGGAATCATCAAGTTCTCGTCCGCGTTCGGCGGCAACCCCGCGCACGTCTCGCTTCCGAGTGTGCCGATCACCCCGTCCTCGAGCTTCACGCTTGAAGCGAGGGTCCGACCGACCTCGCTGCCCGCAGCCAACCAGGGGGCGTACCTCCTCTTCCGCGGGAACGGACACACCACCAGCTTCGAGGGGTTCGGCCTGGCGATCTACGACGGCAAGTACGAGCTCGTGATGTCCAACCCGGACACGATCGGCCAGCGGTACATCATCGGCGGGACGGCCGCCGCTGGCCAGTGGGCGCACGTCACCGCCACCTTCGATCGCGCGACCGGCCGGATGCGGCTCTACGTCGACGGCAAGCGCGTCGCGCAAGGCACCTTTGCCAGCGACATGAAGCTCGCGAGCACACCGACGTACATGGGTCGCTCGGGCTACAACGTCGGGACAGGGGAGGGCTGGTTCAACGGCCGGCTCGACGAGGTATCCGTCACCACCCGCGCGCTGAGCGCAGGCGAGGTCGCCGACCGCCACCGAGCGGACACCACCGCGGGCCCGGTCAACGCCGAGCCGCCCACCATCACCGGGGAGCCCAAGGTCGGCAGGACCCTGACCGCCGCACCCGGCGCATGGGCGGGCACAGACCCGCCGGTCACCTACGCCTACCAGTGGCAGCGCCCAGGAGAAGTGTGCGCAGGCGGCGGGCAGTGCTGGACCGACATCTCCGGCGCGACGAGCGCCACCTACGACGTGTCCGCGCACGAGATCGGCAACCAACTCCGAGTCCGAGTGACGGCTACCGACTCTCAGGGCGCGACTACCGGTCACAGCGCAGCGACGACTGCGGTCGCCGTCGACCTCGCCGCTCTGCGCTCCGAGGTCGCCGCCGACAACCCATGGGCGTCGTGGCGACACGACGACCAGCCCACCGGCGCGGCATGCGGCTTCTCGACCGCCGCGTGTGCCCCTGACAGCTCCGGCAACGGCCGCAACGGCGCAGTGTGGTCAGCCGCAGCAGGCCAGCTGGGGATCGCACCCGCATCGAACGCGCTGCGCAACCCCCGGTACTACCGCGCGTCGGTCCCGAGCACCGGGACCGCCCGGACCGTGGAGCTCTGGGTCCGTCCCGACAGCGTGACCGCCGGCGCGCCGCAGGGCCTCGTGTCGATCGGCGACCAGAGCGGCGGCTACGGCCTGGCCATGGTCAACAACACGCTGTCCGGCAACGGCAGCTGCCTCTGGCTCGTGCACTACCACGTCGGTGACGGGTATGACCCGGCGAGCTGCGGGTCGATCCGCGCCGGCCGCTGGCAGCACGTCGTCGTCACCTTCGACCGCACGCACACCAAGTTCTACGTCAACGGCGTGAAGGTCGGCCAGACCGCGGACCCCGCACCGGCAGCGATCGACCCGATCGTCACCGTCGGGTACTTCGCCGACAACCACGCTGACCCAGTCGGGTCCGCGGCCATCGGCTTCACCGGCTCGATCGACGAGGTCGCGGTCTACGAGCAGGCGCTCAGCGCCGAACGCATCGCCGCGCACTACGCCGCGGGCGCCTGAAACCGCGGGGAGCGGTGCCGCTCTCCGGATGGGCGCTGGCGGTGACGGCACCCGATTGCCCCCCCTCATGGTCTGAAGTCCTCCCAACCGGAGAGGAGCAGGCCAAATGGACCAGCGACGACACCAGGCACCCAGCCGACCCAGGACCCCGCGCCAGCGCGGAACGCGACCCTCAATCGTCGAGCCGCAGCGCTGCCAGGTCGACGAGCACACCGTCGCCGTCGCCGCCCTGGTGTTCGACGACGACCGAGCCCTGCGCCGCGGCGAGCGGTCCGCGCTCGAGACTGGGGGAGTCAGCACCTACACCGTCGAGCGCGGCGACGGCGAGGAGATGCTCGTGATCGTGGGCCCACCCGCCTCGGTCGACGAAGCCGCCAACGCAGCACGCGAACACGGGATCGGGCTCGCACTCAGCCCCCTGCAGGCCAAGTCCATGGCGCGCGGCTGGCTCGACCTGCTGCGCGAGAACGAACGACGAGGAGCCACAGCTCTCCGCCAGTCCGTGCGCTGGCCGGCCAAGACCGGCGGCGATCAGTGAGCGGGCCGCCCGCGCGTCGGCAGAACATCAGGGTCGGCGCTAAGTGCCCCGTGACCATCACCACCGACGACGGAGAGAGCGTCACGCTGCACACCAGCGACGTCAGCGCACGCGGCGCGCTACTGAGCGACGCCCCCGCCGAGCTCGACAGCGCGGCCGCGCTGGACGTGTCCTTCTTCTCCGACGGCACACCCTTGACGGTGCCGGCCACCGTGATGGAACGCCGCGGCGCTGATCTCGCCGTCGCATGGGAACCACTCGGCCTGGCCGAGCTCGCCGTTCTGCGTGCCGCGATCGAACAGCATCGCGGCCGCGCATCGTTCACCACGGGGATCGAATGACGACCCCGGTGATCCGCGTCAGGCTGCCTGACGGTCGCGTCGGTAGCGCTGAAGGCGCCCTCGCGCCCGACTTGGCCCGCGCGCAGCTCTCCCTCGATCTCGCGTCGGCCGGCGAACGCACGGACACCCGTCCGCGGCCCGGCCGGCCGGTGTTCGCCATTCACGAGGTCAAAGCTGCGGAGGCCGATGACCTCCTCGTCGACTGGGGCCACCCGCTGGGCGGCATCAACCCCGGGAAGAAGGGAGGTCGCCCCTTCGGGTACGCCGCGTATGTCTGCGAGGCGCTGCGGCCGCCCGGTGGCGGTGCTCATCAGCGCGTCCTCACCAAACGCCAGCGTGAGCAAAGATCATGGGCTACACCGCTGGAACACCGTCGAACTCGCTCGCGTCGGACGTCCCGACAGCGACGCGCAGGCGACGCTCGCCGCCGTACGACTGTGGAGCGTGTACCTCGCTCCGCTGTGGCCCGAGCGCTACCCCGACCCGTGGCCGCACGGCCTAGATGCGGCGATCAGCTACTCGCTGCCGGGTACCCCATCGGCGCAGGACCCAGATGAAGGGGATGTACCACCGCCTGGGCTGGAAAAACCTCGGCAAGCGCCAGGCCAAGACACCGAGCGCCGAGTCACGCTCGAATCAGAGCAAGACTGACTTCATCGCCGACGGCGTCAAGGGCCTGTGGATCTGGGAGTACACGCAAGGCGAGCACATCCCGATCGCCCAGCGTCGCGATCCGATCGAGATGATTGCGCCGCCAGTCAAGGGGCGCAAAGCTGCCGCGTAGCTGGCTTGCCCCCCGGCATGGGTGAAGGTCGACCTATGACCACGCCCGATCACGGCGCCCGCCTCAAGCAGGTCGCGGGCGCGAACATCCTGATCACCGCCGTAGCCATCGCGTTCGCCATGGCGATTGACCCGACCCTGGGCCCGCTGGCCCCAGCGTTGTGCCTGCTCGCATTCGCGATCGCCAGCGAGTTCGTCAGCGTCCCGATCGCCGCCGGCCGCTTGAGCGGATGCTTCGGCGCCGTCCTGGCCATCGGCTGGATCTCCGGTCCCGCGCTCGGCGTGCTCGCCGCGATCATCGTGACCCTCGTCGAAGCTCGCCGACACGGCACCCGGCGCGCGTCGATCGCCGTGAACGTCGCAGGACTTGCGGTCGCCGCTTTGCTGGCCGGCGCCGCCGCGCATCTCGCTCAAGTCCGCGGAGTCGACGCGGCCGACACGACGTTCGCGCTCGTCTGCTTCGCCGCGTACATGGCCGCTATCTGCATCGAGTTCTGGTGGGTGTTCTCCGCCGACCTCGGTGACGACCTCGAGCCGCTCGGCGTCATGACCCGTCACATCCTCGTCCCGCTGCTGCCGCAGTTCGCGTGCATGGCGTGCGTCACGGCCGCGCTGCCGATGCTCTACAGCCAGTTCGGGACCACGGCGCTGCTGCTGGTGTTCACGGTGCTGCTGAGTTTCCAGAGCCTCGTCCGCGCACTCCTGCTGTCGCGCCAGCGCGCCGACCAGCTCGACGAGAGCGTCCGGGAGATCGCCGAACGCGAACGCGCGCTGGAGCGCCTGAGCTTCGGCGCGCTACGCGCACTCGTGCAGTCGGTGAACCTGCGCGACCGGATGACCGCCCGTCACAGCGGAGCGGTTGCGCGCTACGCCCGCGAGATCGCCAGAGAACTCGGCCTCGACGACCACGAGCAGGAGACCGTGCACATGGCCGGGCTGCTGCACGACGTCGGCAAGCACATCTTCACCGACGCGATCCTGACCGGCGGCAGAAAGCTCACAGACGACCAGTTCGAACTCGTCAAGCAGCACCCCGGAGTCGGTGCCGAGCTCGTCCGCGGCATGCCCGGCTACGAGCGGGTGTCGGACATCATCCGCCATCACCACGAGCGCATAGACGGCCGCGGGTACCCCGACGGCCTGGCGGGCGAGGACATCCCGCTCCTGAGCCGGTGCATCAGCGTTGCGGACACGTACGACGTGATGACCTCGCGCGACTCGTACCGCCGACCAGTATCCCGACAGGAGGCGATCGCCGAGTTGCGGCGCGTCGCGGGCGCGCAGCTCGACGCGGCGGTCGTCGACGCGTTCATCCGGGCGCTTGAGCGGACCGACGTGCGGTTCGACCACGGGTCCGCCGATGACCTCGAGCGCCAGCTCGCCGTCGACAGCTGGCGTCAGCGGCGCGCCGCGTGACCGGCCCCGGACGGCACACCGGCCCGCTCTCGCGGGCCGGTGGCACAGGGTGTGGCGACATGACAGAGAGCGGGCTACTTGCGACGGAACGCCATCGCTGCCTCCCTGTCGGTCGGGGATATGTCGGCAGGGCCCTGGGGCCCTCTCGTCAGATTGGCACGCCCACAGGACGCACCGCAACCCGCCATCCGGCGAAACACCACAAGTCGTAGCGATGAGAGCCGCGATCGAGACTCGGGCGTTCCGGCGTGCCCTCGTCGCGTACATCGGCGACCAGATCGTCGACTGGGCAGCCATGGTCGCGCTGATGCTGCTCGTCTACCGCGAGACCGGCAGCGCACTGGCCACCGCGCTTCTCCTGGTCTGCAAGACCCTGGCCCCGGCCGCGCTCGTCCCCATCCTGGCGCGCCGCAGCGAACAATTCCCCGTCCGCGTCACCGCAGCAGCCGCGCTCACGGCCTGCGGACTCACACTCGCGGTGATGGCGGCCTCGCCGCTCGCCGCCTTGTGGCCGCTCGTGTTCGTCTTCGAACTCGCCGCCCTACTCGCACGCTCGGCGATCCGCGGCTCGCTACCGCTCTGCCTGCACGGGGATGCCCTGCGCGCCGGAAACGCCCTCATCAACGCCGCCAGCGCACTCCTCGCCGCGATCGCGCCCGCACTCGCCGCCGTCGCCACCGTGGCGGTCGGGCCTCGCGCAATCCTGCTCGCCGGCGCCACCGCGGCGCTCCTGAGCGCGGCCGCCGCCACGGCCCTGACCAGCGCGCGCCCATGCGACCTGCCCGACGAAGACGACCCCGGCCCAGCATCGGGCACCGGCCTCCCCGACGTGGCCACGTCGACGTGGGTCACCCTCGTCGCCGGCACCGCCCTGCTGATCACCCTCTTCAGCATGGACGAGCCCGTCCTGGTTGCCTACGTCCACGAGTCTCTCGGCGCTGGCGAATCAACGTACGGGCTGGTCGTCTCCGCGTGGGGGCTAGGCATGCTCGCCGGGTCGGCCGCGTACCTGCGCATCCGCCACCTCGACCCGTCGCGCCTGGCAATCGGGTTCGCCCTCGTACTCAGCGCCGGGTACATGGGACTCGGCATCGCGAGCACCGCGGCGCTGGCGATCACCGCGGCCATCGTTTGTGGCATCGCTAACGGCGTCATGTTCACCGCTTTCGTCAACGCCGTCCAAGAAGCCGTCCCGGCCGGACGCCAAGCCCGAGCAGCCTCATGGATCGAAGCCATCGGAGCCGGCGGCGCGGGCGTCGGCTTCCTGCTCGGCGGCGCCCTGGCCGCACTCACCGACCCGCGGGCACCGTTCCTCGTCGGCGGCGTCGCCGGCGCCACGGTCGCCGTCGTACTACTCGGCTCCCTTGCACGCCAAGACAACGCCGCGACCACGCGGCGACGGGCACGCGCGGCCCCCTGAGCGCACCCGGTCGGCCCGGACAAGAAGAGGCAGGGGGGTGGACGTCGGCGCCGCTTCGACTTGCGGGTGTCAGGAAGAGGAGCCACCCGGATGCCAGCACCCGTCAACACCACGCACACCACAGCCGCTTCGGCGGCATGCGCGACGGACAACGCGCTCGGGCAGGCCCGCGAGCTCGGAGGCCCTGACACCGTGACGAGCACGCACACCGACCGTACGCGCGCGCTCCCCGCCGGAGAGGGCGGGGAGCGACGCGCACACGGCCGCGTCCTCCATGCCACTGAACCGCGGATCGTCGCCTACGACACCGACTTCGACCTACCCACCACCGGCCGGATGGGCGGCTGGTTCGCCAACCACATCGACGCCCTCATCCATGCCCAGCTGATCGGCACCGACACCGCGATCCTGCGCCACCACGACGGCCGCCACTGGCTCGCCCCGCTCAGCAGCGTCGACCCCTCAGAGGTGATCGCGTGAGCACCACGCTCCTGGCGATGCTCGACGAGCCGCGCGACCTGATCATCCACGCCTGCCACCACCACCACGACGACGACGCCGTCACCGAATGGCAGCGCGGACTCACTGCGCTCATCGTCCGCGTGAACCGCGCCACCAACGCCCTCGACGACGCGTTCGACCACCCGCACGACGGACTCCTTCACCCCGAGCAGTGCATCCGCCACCTCCGCATAGCCGCGGCACGGATCAAAGCGCTGTGTGTGTGCCCATGCGCGATCGACGAGCCCGGCACCCTGCTCGCCGCCGGCGCCTCGCTCGCACGAGCCCGAGCGAGCGCCGCGGCGTGCGCGACAAGTCTGATGAGCCCGGGCTCTCTCCACGCGCTCCGGCCCGAGGTCTGGCAACTGCGCTCCGACATTCTCGTCGCCGTGAGTACCGCTTCCCTGCGGGCAAGCGAGACACAGGTCGCTCTGTGACTCTCGACCCGGAGGACATCGAAGCGATCGCGCAGCGTGTCGTCGAGCTGCAACGTTTGGCGGCGCCGCTGGGCCAACGCCTGGCGACGGCCGAGGAGGTGGCAGCAGAACTGGGCGTGAGCACCGACTGGGTATATGAGCACGGCGAGCAACTCGGAAGGGTCAAGCTCGGCTCAGCCAGAAACGCTCCCGTCCGGTTCGATCTGCAGCGCGTACGCCAAATCAGCCGAGATGTCGAAGTGGATGGCTCTTCTCCCGCGACCGGCCCCCAGAAGAGGCGCACCCGGAGGAAGCGACGCACCGAGGATGCGGGATCGTTCCCGCTCTTGTCGCCCAGAGTCACGAAGTGAGCAGAACGTTGGCTAATGTCCGCGCTCGCGCGCCTATGCCCCGACCTGCCACATGCTCGATCGTTCGTCGCGCGACTAAGCGAGGCATCAGTTACAGCCTGCGCGTTAGCTACAACGGGGAGCGGCCGTACGTCCAGCTTGGTGGCGAGTGGGAGGGATGGGACGACGAGCGCGCTGAGCGCGAGCGCGTGCATGTCGCGCGCCAACTCGAGCGCGGCGAGTGGAGGCCTCCTATTGCTCCTGCACCCGCGCGTTCGGCCAGGGCCCCTGGCGCCGCCGAGGCGGGTGAAACCTTCCTCGTCACGGCGTCGCGTTACTTCGACTCGCAATCTCCGCGCCTGAGTGACGCCGGACGCGTCGACTTGGAGTGGCGACTACGCGTCGCGATAGGCCATTTAGGGGCGATTCCGACAACCGAAATCAGCGAGGGTGACGTCGACGACATGGTCACCGCGCTGCTGCAGGAGCGCGAACGGATCGAGCGGGCGGCCGCTCGTGGCAAGCCGCTGACTGAGAAGCGCACGCATCCCAAGACCGGGACCGTGTACGAGCGACGGATCAGCGGCCTCAGCAACTCGTCGATCAACAAGGTCGTAGCCGCCGTGCAGCGGGTGATGGAAGATCAGCGCCGCCACCGCGTCGTCAGCCATGTCCCTGTCGATCGGTCTAGCCGCGTCAAGCAGAGCCAACCGTCGCGAAGCTTCCTCCAGGTCTTCCAAGCCATAGCGCTGCTCAACGCCGCGACGGAGATTGAACGCAGACATCGCGGTCTGACATGGGACGACGTCGTTGCCATTCGTCGAGCTACGAATACGACGAACGTGGCGCTCTCTCGTGAATACAACGTCAGCGAAACCACGATCAGGAAGATTCGCAAGCGCGAGGTCTGGGTCGAGAGACCGCCGGACCGCCGCTACAACGACGTCCCGCGCCGGGTCATCCTGCTGCTGCTTGTCACCTCCGGCGTGCGCGTCGCTGAGGCATGCGGTATGGACGGCCGCCACCTGAATTTCCCCGCGCGTCAAATCGAGATCACTCGCGACATCACGAAGAGCGACGCTGGCGTTCGCATCATCCCAATGCTCCCGATCGTGCACACCGCGCTGCTAGAGCACCGCGCGCGCTACAGGTTCGGGTCCGACGATCCGGTCTTCCTAACCCGGCGCGGCACTCGACAGACCCCGGGCAACGTGCGCTCGAAGATCGTCGCTCCGGCACTCGAGGAGGCCAACAAGATCCTCGCCAAACACGACCTGCCTACGATTCGGCATTGCACTCCGCATACGTTCCGCCGGACGTTCGCCTCCGTCCTGGCCGAGCTCGGCGTCCCGCCGCGCCGGACGATGAGGCTGCTCGGCCACACCGACCCGGATCTCACGATGCGGGTCTACCAGCAGGTCCTCGATATGAACGAGGCAGCATGGAGCGCGCTGCCCCAGTTGCTCGGCTGCAAGACCAAGGAGGCTCTGCGGCTCATGTCGGGCCGGTCAGGCGACACCGATACTGCCTACGAAATGTCTACCGCGTCACCTTTGACGCTCTCGGAGGCGGACTGACTCGTGCCTTCCTCGTCCGCAAACGGCCGTGTTCATTGGCCTTACGACCTACGCGCCCGGCTGGATTCGAACCAGCGACTTCTTGCTCCGGAGGTTGAGCACGGCTGTCCCCTTCGTGCCCCAACACACCACGAAGGACTACGAAGAGACGGGGGACGTGAGCGGTCGGCTCGGCGTCTGACCCCTGCTACCCCCGCTTCGCGTTTCCACGTGGGTTACCACGCAAGCGGATCTTCAACGCGACGTCGACCCCGCCGGATTGCACGATCCGCAGGGATGCCGAGCCGGAGTATCTGCGAGAGCCGTAACGCCACCTGACGTAGCACCGCACAGACGCAGCAGTGAGCCGAACACAATTCAACTCGCGACCTCGGCCGCGTCCCCAACGTCGGCCGTATCTCCTGTTGATCGCGACTCGCGCTCGCTGCCGTGCGGTATCCATGCCTAGCTTGGGCCGCTGCGTCACTGGGACCGGCGCCGTAGACGCAGGGGCGCTGACGGCAGGGGTGGTCGCCGTGGCCGAGAAGGCGGTAGCCGTGGTGTTTCCGGCCTTGTCCGTCACAGCGACTTGTCCGGAGTAGTTGCCGGCCTGCGCGTACGTATGCGTCACATGTGTTGCTGGCGGCGAAACCCGGAACGATGCCCCGTCGCCCATCTGGACGTCCACGCGCTCAACTCCACTCAGGGCATCAGCAGCGTCGAATGCAACGACTACATACCGCCCGGATGTCGACACTCGCGGAGCCGCAATCGAAGGGGGCTGAGAATCAACCGTCAACGAGAACGACGTGAGGGGCGTCCCAGGGGTGGGAGCGGGCTCGGGAAGCGCCTGACAAGGCTCTGTTTGGCCCGAGTACAACTGGCCGATCGACGCGTAGTAGTTCACGTTGACGTCGTCCGCAATGGTCACCGGGTAGACACCATCGGGGAGTGGGCCGGAGAGCGTCCATGACTTCACGAGACTGCACCGATCCCAAGTAGCCCCAGGGACGAGCAGCGCGACCGCTCCCCTCGATCCCGCCAAGTCGGAGCTGGAACGAAAGCCAAAGACGAACGGCCCCGCCCCGCTCGACACGAACTGGGGTGGTGTGGACGTGAACACAGCCGCGTGCGCCAGCCCACCACAGCTGCCCAGGACGGCCAGCACCCCAACGACCCCTATCCACCAGAACCGCAGGGACGCTCGCCACAAATGGGGGCTAGACACCCCATGTGCGGGTCGGCTGCCGGAATCGCGGACTCCGGACACCTAGAAACCACCGGTGTACACGGGGGTTCTCGGAGAAACCCGAGAAATCCCCGACGAACCCCACCTAACCCGAACAGCCAGAACGGTCCTAGCTATCCCGCGTAGCCGTGAGGATCTACGCGCGTGGGTGACCGGAGCGCCAGACATCGGCCCGACGCTACCGCTCCGGTCAGTACGCGTCTACTTATCGCCAGACTGGAACCGATCCCGCTTTGCGGGCGGTTCCCATCCGATTGCGTCGAGCGCGGCGGTTGCAGATACGACCCGGTGCGCGTAGTCGCGGGCGTCCCGCACGTCGCCTGATTCCAGGTGCCCGCTGAGCCCCTGAGAGAACGTCTGAATGTGGTCCTTGAGCGCTTCACGCAGCACATCCGCGTGACCGCCGTGCAGGATCACAGGACTATTGTCCGGTCCCGGCATAGGAGATGATCCTCCTCTGTCCAGCCCCCCGGCAGTTCACGCTGCGCGGGGGGCGCTTTGGTCAAGAGGGCTCAGTCTAAGAAGCGGACCGGCGGCCCGCGCCGGTCCCCGCCACGGGTTTGTGTAGCGCTCTCCGCGACACGAACATACGTTCGAGATAGGTTTCGCGCCGTGTCCATACTCGCGCGCTGCCCCGTCTGTGACGTCCAGTCAGATAGGCAGACGTGGCGGGACCATCCCGGGAAGAGGAGGCCGACCTTCCGGCTCGTTTGCCCGGCCTGTGGAAGCGATTCCGACGTCGCGGACGTAACGATCTCTCTGCGGCATGAGCCCCCGCATGACGTTCTGGGCCGCCCCCAAGACCGGTGATCGCCTTCTACTTGATCGACGTGACCGTGTTGCCGACCTCGCGTTCGTCCGCTGAGTCGTAGAGAGCTGCGAGCCGCGCCCTCCTGTCGTCGCTGCGGCGCGACGCGTCGTAAGCGTGGACATAGGCGCGTTGGGTGACTCCCACGTCCGAGTGTCCGAGGCGGGCGCTGACCTCTTCGAGATCCCAGCCCGCGGCGATCAAGGCCGAAGCGTGCGAATGGCGCAGGGAGTGAAACGACGGGGCCGGCTCTATGACTACGCCGTCACGCACGACCGCATCGAGTCCCGCCTTCGTCGCGGCATTGCCAAACGCCCGGGTCCCCACGTTCGTCTGCATAAGCGCCCGACCTGAGCGGGCGCAGAACACGAAGTCGTGCCGCCCGCTGTGCAGAGACGCGAGCTTGTGATCCCTCAGCTTGCGAATCAGGTCGTCAGGCACTTCAAGGCATCGCCGACTCCGCTTGGTCTTCAGCGGTGCGCGCTGCCCGTTGCGGTCGACCTGATGCGAGAACGTGACCGTGCTGTCCTCAAGGTCGATGTTCTCCCATGTGAGGCCGAGTACCTCGCTCATCCGCCCGCCCGTCTGCGCGGCCAGCTCGAAAAGGAGTCTGTGGTTGCCCGCGTGCGCGAGCAGGCGCGCCAGCTCGTCGCTGGACAGGATGCGCTTCGGCTTCTCGTCCGATGTGCCGGGGCGCTCGACCGAATCGAGGAGGCGGGTCGGGTTCTGGGTCGCGAGCCCCATGTGTCGCGACGCGTGACGGTGGACGCCGTTGAACACCGTGAGGCTGCCTTTGATGGTCCAGCCCTTTCGGTTGTCTGCCCGCTCGTCCCGGATGAAGCGAGCAACATCGTCCGCAGTGATGTCCGTCATGCGCCGCGGTCCGAACCGCTGCCGTAGCCGCTTCAGGTGCGCCTTGTAGACGTCCTGGGTGCTGTCGCGCAACTGGGATACACGGTCGCGCTCCCAGGAGTCTGCGGCCTGGTCAAAGGTCAGCCGCGGGTTGTCAGCGGTCCTGACGCCTCGTGCGCTCTCTGCCTTGTAGGTCGCAAGTGCCGCACGGGCTGGCCTGACCCCCTTGTCCTTGACCGTTCGCCAGCGCTGCCGGCCGTCCGCGTCGCGGAACGTGACCTCGTAGACCTTCTCGCCCTTGGCGTTGCGCCGGACGTAGATGCCGGGCTCGACTTGTTCACGTCTGCTCTTCGGCATGGCTAGGCCCCGAGAGACAGGAGGGAGTCCAGAGCGACCGATGCGTCAGTGAGCGCCGACGTAGCGTCTCGCAGCTCGCCACGGCCGGCTACCGACGTGAGGTCCGCGTCTCGCGCACGCTGGGCGAAAGACGCGATGTCGACGTGGATGCGGTCGCGTGCTGCGAACAGCACATCGACCCCGTTCACCTGTTCGTTGTCCTGCATGACGATCTCCGTCCCAACGTCCTTTAGGACGCGGAGCAAGTACGTGTCGGCAGACCCGCCGATACCCTTGGTGACTGACATGGGAGCTAATCCCTCCTGTGTCCGCGACCCCGGTCCGTTGCAGCGGACGCGGGGTCAATTTGTGCCTGTGTAGGCTAGTGAGTCCATACTACTAGCGCAAGCAATCGTCACAAAGGGCCTGCTAATCAGCGGTATCCTGACGCGTGGAAACACGTTTGGTAACGCTACGGGAACTGCGAGCAGTTGTTGACCGCGGCGCGGCGCGCATCGATGGCACGCTTGGACACCGCAAGTGGAGTTCCCTCGTTCAGCGGGTCGTATCCCGACGCTGCGCCTTGGGTTGCGACTACGGGAGTACGCGCCTCGGCAGCAGCTACACAGCCCTGGTAGCGCGACGACGACGCGATCCACGCGAGCGCTGTCACCGCGGACAGCCCAAGTAAGAGGGCAAGTACCACCGCAGCTTTGTTCATGTGAGGATCGTCGCGTCATGAGCGGACGTAGTTGCTCACGCGATCCGCGAAGTCCGGGAGGACTCTGGCCCTAAGGGGCCGGTCGGCGAGGTACTGGGGGAGGGGGGAGTGGTCGTCCCGCACACGCTCGCATCTGTATTTCTAGCTGCCCCCCGAGATTTCGGCTCTTACGAGCGGCCTCCACCGTCGGCGATCGGACGACACGCGTCTAGGAGGTGGGCTGCGAGGGGGTTGACACCGAGGGTCACGGCCTCTGGCCTATCCAGCGGCTTGATGGGGAAGTTCCCCGTGACGGCCACGAGGCGGTAGTCAATGAGCTGGAGCCGCTCCAAGTTGTCGAGGTGCCGCCATTCCAAAGCGTCGAAGGGATCTAGCCCCGGCACGTCGCACAGGATTCGCGCGTGGTGTCCATCTATAGGCCCTTGGCTCGCCTCTACGACACTGAGGAACGCGGCCTCGATTGGCTCAAGCTGGCGGAGAATGTCTGGGTAGGACGGGGGGACCGCTCGCGTTGAAGCAGCAGCCCCGGCGAGGAGATTGATCCACATCTCTTGCAGCCCCGGGTCGTCTACCAATGCGCCGTACTCCATGACGGCGTGCAGAATGGGGTCCTGGACGGCACACGGAGCAACCCCGGCCGCGGTAAGTCGCGAGGCCACCTCAGTCACGAGGTGTGCGCGCCGCTCTTCTCGTCGGTAGTACAGACGATCCGTCAGCCCGCCGACGGTGTGCTTCGCCCCGGTCGCGAGCCCGATGGCTTTCGCGGCTGCCACGACGTCTGGGGCCATCTCTCGTGCGGTGCTCGCCAGCTCGGGGAGGTTGTCGGTCACGCCTTCGAATCTTGGCTCACGCGTCACTCGGAACGGCCCCGCCCCCGGTGGTCTCCTGAGAAAGCAGTCCATCCGGTCCATCCAGTCCACGGGCTCGAAACCCCAGCTTTTGCGGGCGTTCTGGTGGACCGCTTGGTGGCCCGCCTTCGCGCTTGGACCGCTTTGTTCGCGGGCGAGAAGGCGCGAAGACCAGGCGGACGAGCGGCTAGATGGACTCAACTCTGAGGGGCCGGTCGGGGCCTTGGCATCGCCGCTGTAGGCGTCTGTGACCCCATGCCGCCACATCGCAGATAAAGGCAATCCTGGGCTCTTGAAGTCGCGCGCCCGCACGCGCACGGTGGGGGGATGAGGTACACGCACCCACCTGACGCAGCCGCCCGGACGACCGTCGTGACGCTCGACGACCGCGCGGACGTAGACGACATCGGCACCGGCAGCCTGACCGCCTTCTTCTGGGACGAAGCCGGCGATGACGAGGTATCTCGCGCGCTCCGCTACGGAGCTGTTGGAGGTTCACGTGACCTCGCTTGAGCAGAGGACGTTGGAGAGCCTCCTGGGTTGCGCGATTGTCGCGGCCGAGAAGCACTGTCACCAGGGGTCTGACTGCGACTACGACGAGCTGCGCCTGGCTCTGGACGATGGTCGGCAAATCTCGGCCATGACGTCCGCGGCCGACGACTGCGATTCGTGGTTCTTCGTTACCGAGCGCCCGCCGATCGCGGCGCGCTTCCACCAGCCCGCCGCCTAGAAAGTCTTCGCCATGTCCCGAATCGCAGTTGTTGCTGGTAACCCGCAGTCGGTTTCGGCTACTGCTGAGGATCAGAAGAAGATCGTCGGTCAGGTCGGGTCGGTGTTGTACTCGAACACGGATGGTTCTGGCTCGTTGACGGCTGGTCAGTCGGTGACGGTTGAGAACAACACGACACTTTCGATCACGAGTGGCCGCGGGTACGTGGTGGTTCTGGATGTGGCGGGCTCGCCTGACAGGATCGACATTGCGCGACTGTCGGAGCCGGTGGGGAAGAAGAGTCAGGGCGGCCTTGACCTGCGCGAGTTCTGCACGACAGCAGAACTCGCCGACGATGCGGGCCCCGGCATCAACGAGGCGCTCGCTGAACTGCGGGGGACGCCCCTGACCGGGCCGCAGGGCGGGCGTCTGTGGCTGCCGAACGATCGCCTCGTCGTTCAGACCCAGATCGACTACGACCGACTCTCGGGCGTGACGATCGAGGGTCAGGGATGCGGCGTCCCGTTCCGCGGCACGGGCAGTAAGGCGGTCGGCACCGTGCTGGAGAACCAGACGGGCGGCGCGGCGATCCTCGTCCGCCGGTCGCAGACGAACGCCAACGTCACCCGTACGACCGGTGTCCTGCTCGACAAGTTCACGATCGAGAACCCGGACAACACGGCCAGCATCGGCATCGACATCACCGCGCCGCAGGGCCGCATCAAACTGGGGCACATCGCCGTCTCCTACGGCCTCGTGGGCATCCGGATTGGCGACCCCGACGCCACCAGCTTCACGCAGTCGCCCTTCGACCTCGACGCCGACTGGCTGTACCTCGACGGGTCCGGCCCCGACGGGTCGGTCGACTGGGCGGCCGACGACAGTGCGGAAGCGCTCGCGACGGTCGGCCTTCTCATGCGCGACTACGGGTACCTCTCGAACTTCCACAACGTCGTCTCGCGCTACTGGGGCCGCTGCGTCGCACACGAGCCGAACCCCGCGATCTGGGCGACCGCGATCAACTTCTGGGGCGGCATGTACGAAGCCGCCAAACAGGAGTGCATGGACCTCCGCAACATCCGCCAAGTCAACCTGTACGGCACACACGCCGAGGGCGCGAGCGAGTCGGCGGCGGGCGACTTCGCGGACATCATCCTCGGCGAGGCCGACAGCGACGAGGACTCGACCGAGGGCCTCGCGATGGTCACTGCGAACCTCGACGGCGTCACGTTCGCCGGCAGCAACAGCAGCTACCGCATCGAGGCCAACCGCTTCGCCGCGCTCAACGTCAAGGGCTGCCACAGCACAACGAACACGCAGAGCGGCGCGGCGATCAAGGTCTCGTCGGACGGGTTCGGCGACGTGTCATGGCCTGCGCAGTCGTCGGTCCTCACGACAGATGGGAACGCGTTCTACGAGGCCACCGAAGTCGACGTCGCGGACTACGACGGCCGGTGGATCAGGCGCGGCAGCGTCCAGGGTCAGAACGGGTTCCGTCGCGCCGACCTCGACACCGGCTGGAAGGAGGCGACATCCTCGCCCTCCAACGCGATCGACGTCGCACGGACCAACCGGCTCGCCATCAACATCAGCGGCGGTGCCACACTCATCACCGACTTCACGAACGGGGCCGACGGGCAGGCGCTCAAGGTGCGCTTCGTCACTGCCACCGACGTGAACACGACCGGCAACATCACTCCGTGCAACGGCGTCCGCACCGCCTACCGGGCGGGCCAGATCGTCGATTTCGTCAACGTGGCCGGCGAGTGGTACGAACAGGGCGCCAGGCCGCTAAAAGGGACCGCCGCGTTCGCGGGTGGCGCGATCACGGACGGCAGTACCGCCAACCAGGATGTGACGGTCACGGGCGCACAGTTGGGTGACCCGGTCGCGTGTGGCTGCTCGGGCCTCGATGAGACAGGCTGGGACGTTACGGGCTATGTTCGTGCCGCCGACACCGTACGCATCCGCATGACGAACCGGTCGGGCGGGAGCATCACGATCCCCGCGTCCACGGTGTGGGCGTCGGTTGATCCAGGTTGGCGCGATGTCTGATCACCTGGGCGGGACGGCCTTGCACCCTGCCTTGTTCTTGGACTTGGTGTGCGGACTGTTCACGTGAAGAACCCAGGCCGTGCGTCGAGCTTCATCGGCTTCGCGGCACCGGGCAGGGCGATGACGATGTCCGCCTTGCTTCCGATGACCCAGTCGCCCAAGCGGAAGCCGCCACGTTCGCGCGGCTCGGCGTCCTCCTTGAACCGCTTGACCCCAACGACGGCAGTTCCACACGATGAGCACACGTAAGTCGTGACGTCGCCGAGCTGTTCGGGTTGGATGTCACCCAGTCGGAGCTGCGTGCTGCAGCCGACACAGGTTGTTGTGCAGTCGTGGTCCACGATCACCGGCTCTATGCCGGCCAGTCGCAGTGCGTGGGCAACACGTGTGGGCACAAGCCGCAGGGTACCCCGGCGCGGCCGCAGCCGGCGCCCGTTGGACTACGAGTCAGCCGGGGGAGGGTCCGGTGGGTCGAATGAGGACGCTGAATGGCCCGAGTTCGTTCGGATCGTTCGGTTTTGCGCGCCGGACGATCTGCCCCATCTTCTCGGGGTCCATCGCGAGTTCCTCAAGGTACTTCTTCTCCTCCGCGGCGATTCGCAGCTCCCACACACCATTCCGCAGGGCCTCGACAGCGGCAGTGAACCGAGCAAGCAGCGCATCGGGCGGTGCGATCACCGGCGCCACCCGGACCGCCATCCCCGTGACCGTTTTCGTTGGAGGGTCGTAAGCGACGTACGCTGCGGTGCGTTCCAGGTCGCCGGCCTGCCGGTGCGCCACATGCTTGTCGCGCCATCGCAGGACCTCTGCGATGGCTGCCCGCGAAGCCTCTGGGAGCAGCTCGTCGATCAGCGGCTGGAGTGGCACCTGGCGGCTGCCATTCTTCATCGTGCGCCCGAGTCCGATCACGGCCGCTTCCCAGAGCGCCCGACGCGCGAACGTCTGCCCGGGCACATCGGGCAGCGCAGATCGCGCGTGGAGTGTCATGTGCACTTGCTGGAGATCCCACCAGACCGATCCCCAGGCGCGGATCTGGGTCACACCGGCACCCGCGACGCGTGCCAAGAGGTCGGTGTCGTGCGTCACGTTGGTCAGATTAGTCGGTCCATTGGTTTGAGCCCTTCGCTAGTTCTCCTGGGGACAAGCGCCACTGGGCGCGCCCCAGTTGCCGCCCGGTGCCTGCCGTAGTGTCGCGAGCATGGCTGAGACACAGATCACCTTCGTAGGCGAGGCGACGCTCATCGTCAAAGAAGACCCCAAGCGCGTTGCTGGCTACCTGAAGCCAGGCGAACAGGCGACGCTGACTAACGAAGATGGAGAAACGGTCTACGTCTACGGCGCCAACGTGCTCCACGTTGCGCCCGCGCCGGGCTTCGGCAGCGCCAGCTTCTAGACCAGCCGGGAACTGCCACTCGCTGCGTTGCCTATGCGCCGTCCGCGTTAGGCAAGGACCACGACGTTCCGAGGTCGACGACTCGACGGTCCGACACAGCTTCCGGCGATGCCGGTCGTTGCGGACGGTCAGGCGACTGGTCGGTTCACCAAAGAGGCCCATTGTGGGACGGAGGCTAACCATGTCCGCGAGCGCCAAGCGTCTCAACTGGACCGCCAACAGCGGCTCGATACGCGACCAGGCGGTCTGGCTGGAGCGGCAGCGTGCCACGTGCGTTCCAGCCACTTGCAGGCGATTTAGCGGACTTCGCAAGCGATGCTCAGTGACATCCGCGCGAAACGCGCTTACGGTCGCTTGTCATGTCTGTGATCGACTTCCCCGACCACGAGAGCAATGTCAAGCTCAGGAAGAAGCAGGCCGCGATCGTCCTCGGCCGCTCGACCCGCTGGATCGAAATGCGAACCAACGATGCGGGCCTCCCGAGCAACGTTGGTCCCGGTGGCCGTCGGTTCTACTGGCGCGCTGAGCTGATCACTTGGGCGGCTGAGTACGGCCTGCCCTTGCCGGAGCGAACCCCGGCCAGGACGAGGAACCCGGTCGTCCCGGAGCCGGCGAAAGCTGCTGCGCTGCCCGCGCTTGATCGTCGCGACCTGGCGAAGACGGTCGACGCGTTGGTCGCTGGCGTGGACCTGGTCTCGACGAGCGTCCTTGCGATGTGCGGCTACGCCGAGCAGTCGGTCGGTCACGGACGCGTGCGCGCGACCCTGGCGGACCTGCGCATGGAGCTGAGAGGCGCGGTGGCGGGGGAGGGGCTCACCGGTCCGACGGGACCGCCTGACGCGGCCTGACGCGGGGTGGGTGTGACGAGAAATGTGGCCCCGTTATCTAGGGCCACAACGGCATGTGAAGTCCCGGACTTACGGTGGATGTGTGGGATGGGTAATCGCTCATAATGCTGGGATGCGGGAATTTGTGTGGTGGTTCGCTGGTTAGATCACGAGGGGGCTCTGCGGCCCGTATGGGTTGACAAAAGGCCTGCTCGGTGCTAGGTTTGGACGCGAGCTTTCCGCTTCTTCACAGCTCAGCCAATCCTGCATAGGGCCACCGCAACCACGAGCGTTTCGGTGGCCCTTTGTGGTTTGTGAGGCTTATGGCGCAATGAGTGATACATGAAAGTTGCTAATAAGTCTTGACACGGATAGTGTGTGTGCTATCACGTGTTGGATAGGACCCGTGCGTTTACGCCTGATTGGCAGCGTGCTCGGGGTTGAAGAAGCCGAAAGGCTCGAACCGAAGGACGCGTATGAGCGAATCTGCTCTGGCGTTGACGAAGGATGTCTACGCCGCCGCCACGCAGCGGCACCTGACCGTTGTTGACGGTCCCATCGACCCTTGGCTGCGAGAGCTGCCTCCCGTCGAACGGTCCCCGGCGACGTATCGCGAGGAACAGGCGGATCGCCTGCGATCGGTCGCCGGGCAGGAGATTCTCCGCGTGCGCATCGAGGCAGAGGAGGGCAGGATGCCGCTCCACGAGAGGTCGTTCAAGCAGACCCAATCTCTCGTGGCACTGTGGGCGTTGCACGAAGCGTCGTTTGAGCAGCCGCACGAGAAGCCGCAGTGGGAGCTGTGTGTCGCCAAGCCGGGGCGCGACCGGATGGAGGCGACCACGAGCCCGCCGCGCCTCCGCATCGTCGGACGCAGTGAGGCCCGTCCGAGCGGCACGCCCAAGGCGAAGAGCGCGAGCGGCGGGGACGACTCCGGGGGCTCTGACGGCCCACCATTGCCGTTGCCGTCTGTCCCGTGCTTGATCGGGGCGGCGGCGACACGGATCACGACTACCAAGTCCGCGTCGGCTTTCACGTTCTGCCGACTCGCGGAGATCCTCGAAGACTGGCCGGCGAGTTGGCGACTGGCTGTCTTCCACGCGTTGCCCGACCGCTATCGGTCGGCCTGTTGGGACAGCCTGCGGGTTGACTGCGACGCCGATCCCGAGCGACGGATCGGGGGTGTGGCATGAGCGTCACGCCGTTCGAACGGATCGTCGGTGCCCTGGAGTCACAGGGACGCACGGTCAAGCGGCAGTACGACGGCTCAGTGATGGCGTCGTGCCCTGGCCCGCATCACGACCGTGGGGACGTGAAGCCCAGTCTCCACGTGACCGAGAGCCACCGTGGGGGCGAGTCGTCCGTGCTGGTCCATTGCCAGACCGCGTGCAGCTCCGAGGAAGTGATCGCCGGGCTTGGCATGACGTGGCGTGAGGTACTCGCCGCCGTTGATGGTCCCGCTCAGAGTCGGCCGAAAGCAGTCGGTCCAGCGGCGAAGCGAACCGCAGCGCCGCTGCCGACCGACTCGGAATGGGAGTCGTATCGGGCGGCGCTCGCCGCGCGAATGAACGGCCACCGACATCCCACCAAGGGGTGGTCCCGGTCAACGCTCGAACGGTTCGGAGTCGGGCTCGACGGGTCGCGGCTAGTGATCCCCGTCTGTGATGCCGGTGGCGAGACGGTCAACGTCGTCCGTTACACGACGAGACCAGTCGGCGACGAGCCGAAGACTCGCGCCACGTCCGGCCGCAAGCGCGACCTGTTTCCGAGGCCGGAGGAGGTGACCGGGGAGCGCCTGTACGTCGTCGAAGGAGAAGCAGACGCACTCACCGGGGCAGAGCTTGGCATTGCTGCCGTGAGCTACCCCGGCACGAAGGGCTTTCGATCTGAGCATGCGTGTCGTCTGCTGGCGGGTCGGAGCGAAGTCATCGTGATTCCGGACTGCGATGACCCCGGCCGCAAGGCGGCACGGGAGGCTGCGCAGGTTCTTGCAGACGAGGCAGAGTCGTTGCCCGAGCCGCGCCCCGTGGTCCGGTTGCTCGATCTGGACCCGGGCCGTACGGACGGGTTCGATCTCGGTGACCTGTTCGCCCACGAGCTGGGAAGGGCCGGGGAGGACGACGACCCCGTCAGAGACGTTCGGACGCTGGTCAATTTCGGGGCCTCAGAAGGCGAACGTGTGTTCGCTAGGGGGATTGGGTCGGCGGAAGCTCCGATGGCCTCAGGAGCGCCGCAGAACGGGTCTACGGGGCAGCAGGCGGCAATCCCGCCTGAGGTCGTCGTCGATCCTCCGGACACGGACGTGCTGCTCGATCAAGTTCGCGCGTTCGTGCTCCGCTACGTCGTTCTCCCGGAGCACGCAGCAGAGGCCATTGCGCTGTGGGTGCTCCACACCTGGGCGTTCGAGGCGTCATCGACCACTCCGTACATGGCGGTGCTCGCGCCGCAGAAGCGCGCGGGCAAGTCTCGCGTCCTTGAGACGGTTGAGCACGTCGTATCCAAGCCGTGGCTCGTCTCGTCCGTCAGCCCGGCAGCTCTCTACCGGAAGATCGACAAGAACTGTCCGACCCTTCTCTACGACGAAGGGGACGCAACTTGGGCTGGGTCAAAGGAGACAGCTGAGGATCTGCGCGGCATCCTGAACTCCGGCTACCGGCGAAGCGGGGCAGTCGCGAAATGTGTCGGCAAGGGAGCGGACATGGATGTCCGGGACTTCCGGACCTTCGGCCCGAAGATGTTCGCCGGGATCGACAAGAAGTGGCCCGAGACAATCTTGGACCGCTCCGTCCGCATCAACATGCGTCGGAAGAAGGCCGACGAGAAGACCGAACCTCTGTACTACGAGGAGGCGCGCGAAGCGGGAGGGCCGATCCGACGAGATCTCGAAGCCTGGGCCGGCCTGAGCGTGGACCTGCTGGCTGGCGTTCGCCCTCCGATCCCCGATGGCCTGAACGATCGCGCCGCGGAGTGCTGGCAACCGCTGTTCGCTATCGCGGACCTAGCCGGTGGTGACTGGGCTGCGACGGCACGCGCGGCGGCATTGGCACTCAGCGGGACCGTGGAAGAGGAGACCGGGCTTGAGGCGAAGGCCCTCGGGGCGATCCGGGAGCTGTTCGACGCGACGGCCGCAGAGTTCCTCACCACCCAGACGATCGTGGACACGCTCAACGAGGACACCGAGCTTCCGTTCGGGACGTTCCGCGACGGAAGGGGCGTCACCGCGCATTGGCTCGGCCGGACGCTGAAGGAGCACGGGGTTCGCACCGACCTGAAGGAGAGGCCGCGGCTCGACGATGGGACTCGGCCCAACGGCTACCAGCGGGCCGCGTTCGAAGAGGCGTGGGCGCGCTGGTTAGATTCCAAAGCGGTCCAGCCGGTTTCGACGGAGACAAAGCGGTCCACGGAATCCCAAGCAAACACGGGCGAATCCGGGGGTGTGGACCGCTTGGACCGCTTGGACCGCTTTGTCCAGGGTGAGGGGGAGGACGACCCGCTAGACACCCTGAAGCTGCTCCTCGAAGGCGACGCTGAGCCCACGACTTCGCCTGCGTCGGCGATCGCCGGGGGTGACGACAGATGAGCGCGGCGGCAAAGGCTCTGTGGATTGAGGGCTTCAAGGCGCTCACGGGGGAGGAGAGGAGGCAGGTCGCGGAGATGTTCGCGGGCTATCTGACTCCAGCCGCCACGACGAAGGACCGGTGGATGCACACCGCTGATGCCGCGGAGTACCTCGGCATGAGCCCGAAGGCGCTCCGTCGTCGCATGGAGCGCCGCAACATGGACCGCAATCCGATCCCCGTGACGCAGGAAACGTTCGGCGGCAAGTACTGGTTCAAGCTCTCCGAGCTGGACGCGTGGCGGAAGGGCGAGCGATGACCAACGCCGATTCAGCCGCGCGCCAGCGAGAGGTGTTTGCCGTGCTCAATCAGCCCGGTGAACGCCCGTGCCTCACCGCGGCAGACGTGACTCACCGATTGGGGGAGGACCCGACCGACCTCGCGAGTAGGAGACGCGTCAGCCGAGCGCTGAGCCACCTCCGTCACGCACGCCTGGTTCAGCGTGTCCAGCGGCCTGACGGGAAGATCGCGTGGAGGGTGAGCAGACAGGCGCTCCGCCTGCGTGAGCGGGACGCCGCGTAGCCCAACGATCAGGGGTTGCACGGCGCGGGTCGCGCCTCAGAACGACAAGAGCCCCGGCATGTCCGGGGCTCTTCTGTTTCCAAAACCGTTTCCAACGCACACACCACGTTCCGGTTTCTTAAGGCGCGCCCGGCTGGATTCGAACCAGCGACTTCTTGCTCCGGAGGCAAGCACTCTATCCACTGAGCTACGGGCGCCAGAGCACGCAGACTACCGCCTTCGCCCGCCAGCTACGGGACGCGTGGCCCACCGCCACCCGGCAGCGCCATCCGCAGGATCTTCTTGTACACCGACCCGTACTGCCGGCCGAGCCGTCCCGTCGTGTACGGCAGCCCGTAGCGCTCGCAGACCTCCTGCACCTTCGGGGCGATCTCCGCGTACCGGCTGCTCGGCATGTCCGGGTAGAGGTGGTGCTCGACCTGGTACGAGAGGTGGCCCGTGAGGATGTGGAACAGGCGCGTGCCCTCGAGGTTGCACGACCCCAGCAGCTGCCGGACGTACCAGCCGCCGCGCGACTCGTCCTCGAACTGCTCCTCGGTGAACGTCTCCGCGCCTTCGGGCAGGTGGCCGCAGAAGACGATCGTGTGGACCCACACGCTGCGGATCGTGTTGGCGACCAGCGCAGCCGCCAGCGATTTGGGGGCCGAGCGGCGGCCGGAGAGGATGGGGAAAAGGACGTAGTCCTTCAGCACCTGCCCGCGGGCCTTGCGCGCCATCGCGAGGATCTCGCCGCGGGCCTGTTCCTTCGTCTTGCGCCCGTCGCGGACCGCGTCGAGCTCCATGTCGTAGATCGCGATGCCCCACTCGAACGTGAAGGCCATGAGGAAGAAGTACGCGGGCTGCAGCAGGTAGATCGGGTGCCACGGCTGCTCGGGCTCGACGCGCATCGCGGAGTAGCCGAGGTCGCGGTCCTTGCCGACGACGTTCGTGTACGTGTGGTGCTGGTAGTTGTGCGCGTGCTTCCACGACTTCGCGGTGGAGACGGCGTCCCACTCCCAGGTCGTGGAGTGGATCGACGGGTCGCGCATCCAGTCCCACTGCCCGTGCATGATGTTGTGCCCGAGCTCCATGTTCTCGAGGATCTT
>JAEMRF010000079.1 GCA_016463515.1 Solirubrobacteraceae bacterium
TCACCCGGCGCCAGGGTCGCGCCGTCGTCGCCTTGCAGCCGCGCCAGCATCTCGTGCTGGGTCACCTTGCCGGAGGTCAGGTCAAGGATCGGCTGGGCGTGGAGCAGGAATCCGTTGGTCGCAATGGCCTGGCGCAGCGCCTGCAGCACATGGTCTGCGCGGCGCGCGGCGCCGCCCGCAATCCCAGCCGACGCCTCGACGATGCAGTCGCGGCCCCACTCCTTGGCTTCGTAGAGCGCGAGGTCGGCGCGCATGAGCACGTCGTCGACGCTGTCCATCACGGGGTCGACCTCGGCGATTCCTACGGAGACGGTCAGCGGCGGTCGACCGGCGGCACGAGCATCGGCCGCCCTGCCGCGGACGAGCTCCAGCAGCGCCTCAGCGCTGGCCCGTGCACTCGTCGGCCCGTCGACGCACAACACCGCGAACTCGTCGCCCGCGATCCGCGACGCCGGGTCGCGAGGATCGATCACCGCGCGAATCTGGTCGGCGACATCGCGCAGCATCGTGTCGCCGACGGCGTGGCCATGCAGGTCGTTGATCGTCTTGAAATGGTCGACGTCGATCAAGAGCAGCGTGCGGGCTTCGTTGCGGCGCCGCCCAGCGCTGAGCGAGTCGGCGACGCGTTCGCGAAAGCCGCGGCGGTTGAGCAGCCCGGTGAGTGAATCGTGGTTGGCGACCTGCCGAAGGTCGGCCTCGTAGCGGTCGCGTTCGGTCTGGTCGAGCAGCTGCACGATCGTGCTGGCGCCGAGCGTCTCGTCGGCCAGGCCGATCAGGTGCAACTGGCAGTGCACGCTCTGACCGTCGGCTCGCAGCATGCGAGCACCGGCGTCCTGCCGGGTCCCGGCGAGCGGTCCCGTCGGATTCCGGTGGGTGAGCCGCACAGCCCGATCCACGCCCGCCAGGTCGCGAGGAAGGACGAGATCTCGCAGCTTGGTTCCGCAGAGTGCGTCTGGGGGGTGTCCCAAGAGCGCGGCGAAGGCCGCGTTGACGGCCTTCACGGCGCCGTCGCCGTCAAGCATCACCTGTGGAATGGGGGCGAGCTGGAACGAATCCTGAAACGACTGCATGACGGCGGTACGCGCGCGCTCGGCGGCGGCCTTGTCGGACACGTCGCGAGCGATGAGCACCAGGCCGACGACCGCGCTCGTGAACGAGTCGGTGATGGGGGCAACCTCGGTCTCGTACGTGATGCCGGTGGCGTCCTCGTAGCGCCACGAGACCGTCTCGCCTCGGGCGGCTCGGTCCAATTCGGAGCGCATCAAACTGGCTTCGGCCGGGCGCACGCGGTCCAAGAAGGGCTGGTCCTTGAGCTCTGCCGCCCAATTCGGACCGAGGCTCTCGACCGTCGACGAGACTTCGATCACCACGTAGTCCAGATCAAGGACCGCAACGACGAGCCCTGGGAGATGGCTGAGTGCCTGCGGCGTGAGGCCGGTTGAGCGCTCCAGCGTCGAACGAAGTCGGTTGCGTTCTACGAGCGGGCGTCGACCACTGCGGTTACCAGCGGCGGGGCCGCCTGGTGCCGGGCTGTGTTGCATGCTCTCTCCCCTGTCGGTCCATCGGTGGGTCGTGATGGCGGGTCCCAGGGGGAAGGAAGCCGCGCTCTACCCAGGTCTTCGGCTGTGGTGGTCAAACCTTGAGCAGGTGGTCTAAGAACTTGTTTTCGGCCGGTTGGATGGGGCGGCGACGCGCCGAATCACAGCGTTTGGGGGCCGCCGGACCCGTCACCGTCCTGGCTGTGCGCGAAGGTGACGGGTCGTGTCGCTGCACCTGATCCTCGGTCCGTCGGGCGCCCACAAGGTGGGCAGGCTGCTCGACGCCCATCAGCAGGCAGCACTCGCCGGGCAGACGGCGTGGTTCGTCGTGCCGGCGGCCGCCGACGTCGAACGCTTCCAACGCGAGCTGGCCGGGATCGACGGACCGCCCGGCGTGGCCCGGCGTGCCGGTGCGCCGTTCGGAGCCGTCATGAGCGTGGGGCAGCTGGAGCGAGAGCTTCTGGCGCTCTTCGGTACGGGTGAGACGCTGCTCTCGCGGGAGCACCGCCGCGCCGTTGCGCTTGCGGCGATCCATGCCACCTCGCTCACCGCGCTCGCGCCGGCAGAGCGCTCGCGGTGGCTTGATGAGGAATTGATCCGGCTGGCCGAGGAGCTCGCCGCGAGCGGAGATCTCGGCGCCGGTGCCGAGGATGGGCTTCGGTCGTGGGCAGCCCACACGAGTGATGCACGCGGTCACGAACTCGCCGACCTGCTGGAAGCCGATGCTGCGGTGCTCAAGCGCCTGGCGGCGGGGCACGCGGGCCCTCGCCATGTCGACCGGGCCCGCGGCGCGGGCATCGTGGCGCGCGCACTGCGCCAAGATCCGTCGGCCGCCGCTGACCTGCACGTCGTCTTCGCCGGCTTTGACGACTTGGAGCCGGTGCAGCGGACGCTCGTCGTCGCGCTGGCGCGCTCGGCGGCGCGGGTGCTCGTGTCGCTGCCGTTTCAAGAGGGGCGCGAGGCCCTCGCCGCAGCGCGGCCGCTCGTCGATGAGCTGCGCGCGGTTGCCGACGACCCTGAGGTCCTGCCCGTCGAAGCTGGTCGCGGCGAGCCCACGCTCGAGCGGCTGGCGGACGGCCTCTACGAGCACGGCGTCTACGTCGTTCCGGCAGCAGCGCCGGACCCCGATCCGTTCGCGCCGCTGGAGTTCGAAGCGCAGGCGCTCGGGCCGCTGGTGGCCTACGACGACGTCGACCCAGCTGTCGATCCGGCCTCGGCCGCACTGCCGGCACCCCACTTCGAACCGTCCGAGGCACCGACGTCGGCGATCGCGCCACCGGAGGCTGAGGCCAGCGTCTGGGACACGTTGCAGGCACCTGTCCTTGAACTGTGCGGCGGTGGCCCTGACGAGGAAGCCGCGCTGATCGCTGAACATGTGGCCGCCAAGATCGCGGCCGGGTGCTCGCCGGAGCGCATCGCGGTGGTGGTCGGCCCGGCCGACGCGCGCGGCCCCGCACTGCTGGCCGCGCTGCGCCGTGCTGGTGTTCCGGCGCACCTCGTCGCTGAGCGCCACGCCAAGGTCTGGCCGTCGGTCGCTGCGATCGTCGCACTGCTGCGGGCGCTGGCCCCCGGGGGAGAAGCCCGCCATCTCGTCGGGTGGATCGCTGGTCCGGGCGGGCCGGGAACGCACGACGCATTCGACGCCTCGGTGCGCCGCAGCGGCGCGACCAGCCTCCGTGACGCCTTCCACCTCTGGGCCCGGCTCGGGGGCGAGCGCCTGATCGAAGTCGACGCCATCAATGCCGCCGTGCGGCGGAGCAAGCGGGACCGCTTCGTTCCCGAGCTCGACGCCTCAACTGACGCGGAAACGGCCAACACGGCAGGCGACCAGCCGCTGGAAGCCGTCGTGGCAGGTTTGCTGCGCACCCGCCTGAGCGCGGCGCTCTCTCGCATCGATGGCCGCCTCACGCCCGATCAGGAGCGCGACGTGCGGGCCGTCGGCGGCATCCTGTCGATGCTCGACGGCTTGGTGGAGCTCGGGCGTGACGCCCCCGATCTCGGCCTCGGACTCGAAGAACTCGCGACCCTGATCGAGCGCGCGCGAGCCCCGCGCGACGTCGAGCCGCCCGGCAGCGTGGCGGTGCTCGGGGCCCTCGACGTGCGCACGCGCTACCCCGAGGTGGTGGTCGTGGCGCGCGCGACCCGCGGCGCCTATCCCGCCAACGAGCAGATCCGTCAGCTGCTCACGCGCGCCGATCGCGCGGCGCTCAGCGGGGGCTACGGCTGGCCGACGCCGGCCAAGCCCGAGCACGCAGCCAGCGAGCGCTACCTCGCCTACGAGGTCGTTGCTCGGCCGACCCGGCAGCTCGTCGTCGCTTGGCACCGCGGGAACGGTGACGGCAAGCCGGTCGAGCCCTCGCCGCTGCTCGACGAGATTCGCCGACTGCACCCGGGCGAGGAGCTGCCACGCGTCGATCTGCCCGCAGGCGCCGCCGCCCGCAGGGCCGTGCCAGCGCAGCGCCGCGAGCGCCTTGGGGCGGCGCGCCGGGCTCCGCGACACCGTGAGCCGGTGCCCGAGGTCGCACCGCTGCTCGCCGCTCAGCCGCGCGACCGCTACGCCGTCGGCGAGCTGCAGACGGCCTCGCGGTGCGCCGCACAGTGGTTCGTGGGCCACCACCTGCGCCCAGAGCCGCTCACGCCCGACGCCGCGCCGCTCACGTCGGGCCGGCTGCGTCATGAGGTGCTCAGCGAGATCGTTGGCGCGGTCGTGACCGGCGGGCAACCCCTTGGCCCTGCGGCCATTCCGTCGCTCCGCCAGGCGCTCGCCGAGTCGGCGGAGCGTCTCGCGCAAGAGGGGAGACGCCAACAAGAGACCCAGGCTGAGCGGCTCATGCGCGAGCGAGTGGTCGCGGAGGTCGACGCGACGATTCCCGGTCTCTGCGGAGATGCGCGGTTGGCGCATCAGCCCGAGGCCTTCGAGCTGCCCTTCGGCACCACGCCCCGACCGTCCGCGGGCGCGCGGGAAGCGGCGTCCGACGACGAGGAGGATGCAGGCGACGAGGCAAGGCCGCCGGTTGCGATCGCACGTGGAGGGCACCAGCTCGTGCTCTCCGGCCGGATCGACCGCCTGGACCGCGGGCCCGGTGGCGAGCTCGTCGTCGTCGACTACAAGGGCGCCAACGTCGATCCGTTCAAGGGCGCTACGTGGGTCGAAGGGCGCGAACTGCAGGCCGGGCTCTACGCGCTGGCGGCCGAGCAGCTCGCCGGCGAAGGCACCCACGCCGTGGCGTCGCTGTACCAACCGGTTCCCGGGCCGGCAAACCAGCCGCCCCGCGGGGCGACGTCGGTCGAGCTGCCGGGCCGCAGCGGCCTGCTGCGCAACGATCGGCTGGAGCCCCACGAGTGGGACGCACTCCTCGACGAGCTCGTCCGGCTCGCTGCGGAAGCGCAGCGCAGCATCGATGACGGCATCGTGGCGCCGCAGCCCACCAGCTGCAGCGGCCGCGGCTGCCGGTACCCGTGGCTCTGCCGTGAGGTCCAGGGGTGAGCTATCAGGAGGAGAGCTTGGCGCCGCCGGCGACGCTGTACGCCCCGGCAAAGGCCGAGCCTGCCGTCCGCCCATCCGATGAGCAGCAGGCCGTGCGCGACCGTGGGCATGCGTCGAACGTGCTGGTCGCCGCGGCCGGTAGCGGCAAGACCCGCGTCCTCACCTGGCTCTACACCGACGCCCATCTGCAGGCGGGCATCCCGCTCCAAGCCCTGCTGGCGATCACCTTCACAGACAAAGCCGCCGGCGAGCTGCGTCATCGCATCAGCAGCGAGCTCGCCAAAGCCTCGCTCACCGGCGGGGTTGACCTGACCGACGCCTGGATTGGCACCTTCCACGGCATCTGCATGAGGATCCTGCGCGAGTTCGCGCACCGGCGAGGGCTAGACCCAGCTTTCGGCGTGATCGAGGAGCTCCAGGCGCTGGAGCTGCAAGCCGAAGCCTGGGATCGCGCCGTGAAGGAGCTCTTGGACGCGCACGGGGGCGACGCGGCCTCGCTCATCGCACAGCTCGGCGATCGCACCCTGCGCAGCGCAATCATCGATTGGTGGACGGCCCGGCGCAGCTCAGGTGAGGTGCATCCTGAGTTGCCGACCCCGCACACGTCGGCCACGCAGGTCGCGGCGGCCGCGGACGAACTGCTGCAGGCGATCGATCGGTACTCCGGCGCGATCGAGGATGTCCAGTCGCAGCGCACCAACCCGCTGAAGTCGCTGGTCGACCGCCTGGCGATCGCGGTCGACATGGCCGAACTTGCCGAGCGTGCCCGCGCGGCTGCGATGGGCGGCGACCTGGAACCCCCAACCGTCGGCGAGCTGTCGGCGGGGCTCGAAGCATGCAAGCCGCGGAAGGGGAGCCCCGTTCCTCCCGACGAGCACGATGCCCTGATCGCTGCCCGCGACCGGGTGGTGCGGGCCATGGCCGAGCACATTGCCGGGCCTCGCGTGCGGCTCCTTGCTGACCTCGTCCGCCGGTTCTCCCTTGCCTACGAAGCGGCAAAGCGGCGCAAGGAGCTGCTGGACTTCGACGACCTGGAGCTCGAGGCACTCCAGCTCCTGCGCGAGGACGAGGATGTGCGCCGACGACTGGTCGACCGATTCGAGCGCATCCTGGTCGACGAGTTCCAGGACACCAACCCGCGGCAGGCTGAGCTCGTGGACTACCTCGCCGGTGGTCCCACCTGGATCCCGATCGGTGGCGACGGCCGGCCGGCAGTCACGGTCGTCGGCGATCCTCGCCAGGCGATCTACGGGTTCCGTCACGCCGATGTGCAGCTCATCGGCGAGGCCGCCGACCGCATCGACGACGCGGGCACGCTGCGCCTCACCACCAATTACCGCAGCGACGCCGAGGTACTCACCGCGATCGATGACGCGTTCGCCAAGCTCGACCCGGGCCATGAGCCCGTGTCGGCCCACCGCGGGCCTGATCGTCTTCCCGGTGGCGGAGCGCGCGTGGAGCTCCTGATCACCAAAGAGGAACCAGGCAGCAAAGACGCACCGCTGCCGTCCTGGGCCGACGAAGCGCTCGGCGCGAGCGTGGGCGAGAAGAGCGGAGCCGCCCTGGCTGAGGCGCGGCTGATCGCGGCACGGATCAAAGAGCTCCGCGCCGCAGAGCCGGGCGGCTCGATCACCGTCCTCGGTCGAGCGCGCAGCGTCCTGGGCCCGATTGCCGAGTCGCTGGCCGATCTCGGGATCCCGGCCCTCATCGACGGCGCTGAGGGGTTCTGGGAACGGCTCGAGGTGCTCGATGTGCTCGCCTGGCTTCGGCTGGTTCGCAACCCGGCCGACGACGCCTCGCTCGTGGCCGTGTGTGCGTCGCCGCTGGTGGGGCTCTCCACCGATGCCGTCGCGCAGCTCGGTCTGCTCGAGGCCGATCGTCGCCACGGCGGGCGTTTGGCGGCGCTGCGCGCAGCCCTCGCCACTGGTGACCTGTTCACGGCCGACGACGCACGGCGGCTCCGAGGCACGCTCTCACTGCTCGACCGCCAGCGCCTGCCAGGGCGCTCAGCCGACCCGGCAGGCCTGATCGACGAGCTCCTGCTGGCCACGGGCTACGACGAGCATCTCTTGCGCCTCATGGGCGGGGATCGCCGTGCCGCAAACGTGGTGCGGCTGCGGCGTCTGGCGACCAACATCGCTGCCGATGGCGGCGACCTGACCGACGTGGTGGAACGCGCCGAGAAGGAGGTCGGCCACGAGCTGCGTGCCCCGGAAGCCTCGGTCGCTGGAAGCGATGCCGTCACGCTGATGACGGTCCATCAATCCAAGGGGCTGGAGTTCGACACCGTGATCGTGGCCGGCCTGGGTTCGCGTCCTCGGCTGTCGGCACCGGCGCTGATCGGCGCGCCGCGCGGCGACGATGGACGCCTGGGACTGCGGCTCAGGCCGTCGCCGGGCGCGCCGCTGCAGGCCCTGTTCGACCACGACGAGCTCACGGCCGAACTGCGAGCCCGCGAGGAGGAGGAGCTGCGGCGCGTGCTCTACGTCGCGCTCACCCGCGCCCGGGAACGGTTGATCGTCAGCGGGCTGGCCCGGTGGACGCAAAAGGGGTCGCCGTTCTCGGCGGCGCCGAGCAAATCTGCGCCGGTGCTCACGTGGCTGGCGCCAGCGATGATTCCCGAGCTGGAGTCGCTGATCGCGTCCGCTGAGCGTGGGCCGGTCCGCAGCGCCGCCGGTATCGAGCTCAGGGTCTCGACCCCAGACGGCGACACGCTGCCCCTCGAGCTGCGGTGTCCGACGGTGCCCGACCTTCCGGTCCATGTACCGGCCGGCCCGAGTGTCGACGAGCTCCCACCCGTGGGCCCTGCGCCGCTGACGAGCCCGAGGGTCCTCTCCTACAGCGCGCTCGCCAGCTACAGCACGTGCGCATTGCGGTTCTACGCCGAGCGAGTCCTCGGACTCCGGCCCCCCAAGCAGTCGTCCACGCCAGCGCCGTTCACGGCGCCTCGCACGACCGGCCACGGCCAGCCGGCCACCCCGGCCAGTACGAGCGTGTTTGCCTCGACCAAAGCGCCGCCGGAACAGCCGGACCTCTTCGCCGGTCTTGACGAGCCAGTCGCGGGGGCGCTCTCGCCGTCAGCGGCGGTGCCGCGCTCTGCCATCGCCGCCGGCACCCTTGGCGACGCTGTCCACGGGGTCCTGGAGCGCCTTGAGCCAGGCGACGACGATGCGCGGTCGCCGTTTGATCGCGCCGTGCTCGCCTCGCTCGAGGGTGCCCGCGCACAGCGCGCTCCGCTTGATGACCTCGTACGCGCAGCCACGCTGGACCCGGAGTGGGACGACGCCCCCGGCGCCAGGGATGAGGTGCGGCAGCTCGTGCAGAACGCCATGAGTTCCGCAACGTACGCCGAGCTGTGGGCCGGCGGGCGAGCGGTCCGCGAGGCCAAGTTCACGGTCACCGTCGGGGACGGCAGCCGGATGATCGGCGGCTCGATCGACGCGTGGACCATGACCTCAGCCGACGAGGCGCTCATCGTCGACTACAAGACCAACGCGGTGGCGCCTGGGCAAGACCTCAGCGCGCTCACCGCGGAGAAGTACGGCCTGCAGCAGCAGGTCTACGCCCTCGCCGCGCTGCGGTCTGGGGCTCGGCGAGTGCGGATCGTGCACCTCTACCTGCGCCTGGCGGCTGGCGGAGCGGTGGAGTCGACCTGGGAGGCGTCCGACGAAGCCGCGCTGGATCGCGCGCTTGCTGCGCTGGTCGATGCCGCTGATGGCCACGGCACCCCTCGCCCCACGGATGCTCCGAACGCCATGATCTGCGATCGCTGCCAGGTCAAGGCGTCGCTCTGCCGTTGGTCGCCGATCGCCACGGAGCGGCCCCGAGGCGCCGGGCCAGCACCGCGATCGGAGTGGCGCGGAGCCGCAGACGCCTTGCTGCCGACGTAGACGCCTACTTGGCGCTGGGTTGCAGGACGGCGTCGTCGCTGGCGTCCGGCAAGGCTCCTGCTGGGTGCCCGGCGATGGCAGGGTCATCTGCCCCGGCCAGCCGCAACTGAACGTGGTCGTCGCCGCGGCGCTCTGCGAGCTCGCTGTTGAGCGAAGCCCCGAACAGCACGACCACGCCGGTGAGCCAGAGCCACAGCAGCAGCACGATCGGAGTCGCGAACGCGCCGTACGTCGCGCCGACGGTGGCAAGGTTCTGCACCCAGAAACCGAACCCGACCGACGCCAGCACGACCCCAAACCCGGCCAGGAGCGCGCCCGGAAGCAGGCGGCGCAACGGACGCGGTTCGATGCGGTCGGGGGCCACGCGGTAGAGCACGAGCATCGCGCCGATGATGCCCGCCATCACGAGGCCCGGCCGCAGCACCGTCCAAAAGCCGGGCGCTCCGGCTTCCCAGCCGACTGCCTGGAACGCGTCGTCGGCCAACCCACCTCCGAGACTCAGCAGGACGAGCGCGGTGGTGGCCACGCCGAGCAGGAGCAACGTCCAGAGCGAGAAGCGAACCTTGCCCAGGACGAAGTTGCGCTCGCGTCGGCGTGCCGGATCGGGCTCGATCGCACGGCCTGCGGCGGCCAGCCAGCCGGACGCGCTGTAGACCGAGGTCAAGGCGAGGATGAGCGCGGCAAAACCGGCGCCACCGGATGCGCGGGTCACGGCGTCCTGGAGGGTGCGGTTCAGGGCCGCTGCGGCATCAGCGTCAAGTCCCCGGTCCACCGCCCAATCCACGGCATCGGTGATGGCCTCCGAGCTGCTGAGCAACAGCGAGAGCAGCACGAGCACCAGGATCGCCGGGAAGAGGGCCTGGATCGCGTAGTAGGCCATCGCGGCGGCGCGATCGGTGCCGCCGCCGTCCATGAAGCGCTGCACCGTCGACTTCGCGACATCGAATACCCGTTTTGCCCGGGCTTGCCCACCCGCGGTCGAAGTTTTGTCCATGTACCGCAAGCGTAATGCTCCGCTGTGCCGTAGGACTAAACACAACAGGGCAACGGAACTTGCTTTCCGCCAGGGGCGCCCAAGATGTTGCGAAATTGTTGCATGCGCAATGATTCGGCCGAGAATAGTTGCAAATGCAAAGAACTTTCGGCATACTTCGACACCGGGCGTGCAGAAGTACATCGAGAGAGGGAGACACGATGGAACCAGGCGATCAGCTTGATCAGATCCTCAGGGCCGCGGAGCGCTACCCGCTGCTCAGCCATCCTGAGGTCATCGAGCTCTCCAAGCGGATCGAGGCCGGCGACCTCGAGGCCAAGGAAAAGCTCATCAACTCCAACCTGCGGCTGGTCGTTTCGATCGCCCGCAACTACCAGGGCCAGGGGCTGCCACTGGGCGACCTCGTCCAGGAAGGCATGCTCGGCCTGATCCGCGCAGCCGAGAAGTTCGACTTCCGTAAGGGGTACCGCTTCTCGACCTACGCCACGATCTGGGTCCGGCAAGCACTGCAGCGCGGTCTGGACAACAGCGGCCGGACGATCCGTCTGCCCGCGCATGTTGCTCAGCGTGTGCGCCGCATGCGCCGTCTGGAGCGCGAGCTCTCGACGCAGCTCGGCCACGTGCCGACGGAGCTGCAGCTTGCCGATGCCCTGGCGACCGACCTCGAAGAGGTCGCAAAGCTGCGGCACCACGACCGCACGATGGCGTCGCTCGACGCCGGCGTGGGCGAGGACGGCGAGACGCCGCTCTCCAGCCTCCTGCCGGATGACGCTCCCGAGATCGCGGACGTCGTGGCCGACGAGTCGGTCCGCGAGGGCCTGCGAAGCCAGATTCAGTCGCTCCCGAGCGACGAGCGCGACGTGATCACGCTCAGGTTCGGCACGGGACTCGACGGCGTGCACACGGTCGAGCAAGCGTCACGCAAGCTCGGAATTCCGGCGTCGCGTACGCGCGACATCGAAGCCAGGGCACTGGACCGCCTCTCGCGGCAGCCAGAGGTCGTGGCGCTGCGCAGCGTCGCGTAAGGGCTGGCCTCAGCCACAACCGATTGACGTGGCGGCGGTGTGCCGCTCGTCACATGACAGGACGAGCCCGGTGCAATCGCGCGCCGGGCTCGTCTCGTTCACCCGTCGGAATTCGCCCTCATTGCTAGACTTCGCCGACCCCACGCGTCGTGTGCGCGAGGGGAGCAGCCCCGTCGCCTCCCAGGCCTCGGGGTACCACCCAAACCTCTTCGACCTTGCGGACTTGCATGACGCGACCGGCGGACGGCCTCTACGACCCTCGCAATGAGCACGACGCCTGTGGCGTCGCGCTGGTGGCCAAGCTGGATAA
>JAEMRF010000400.1 GCA_016463515.1 Solirubrobacteraceae bacterium
CGACGGGTGGTGCTGCCAGTAGGTGACCATGCTGCGCAGCAGATCGGGGCGGCGCAGGAACGGCGAGTCGCGCGGGGTGCGGCCGCCGAGCGTGAGGTGGCTGCCGCCGCCGGTCCCGCTGTGGAGGCCGTCAAGCGCGAACTTCTCGGCGGCGAGGCCGGTGAGGCGCGCTTCCTCGGAGAGCGTGACGGTCTTCTCGACCAGCTCCTCCCAGGTCTCGCTCGGGTGGATGTTGACCTCGATGACGCCTGGGTCCGGCGTCACGTCGAACGACTTCAGCACCCCGCCGCCGGGCGGGGTGTAGCCCTCGATGATCACCGCGTGCCCGACGTCGGCGGCGCACCGCTCGATCAGCTCGATCAGCTCGACGGCGTGCTCGGGAGCGTCGATCGGCGGCAGGAACACGCACGGGTTGCCGCCCCTCAGCTCCACGCACAGCGCGGTGATCGGCGGGGCATCGGCGATGACCGGTGGCGGCGGAGTGGCGGTCTGCAGCTTGGGCTCGCGCAGCGCCTGGGCGGCCGCAAACGAGGAGCGGCCGGGCGTGGGGTAGGGCTGGATCCACGTGAGCGTGTCGAGCGGGAGACGCAGCCCCATCGGCGAGTCTCCCGGGATGAGATAGAGGTGGTTGCGGCGCAGATGCCAGGTGCCGGTCGTCCACGCGTCCGCACCGTCGTCGCGCGAGATCGGCAAGGCCCAGCCGGTCGGCAGGCCGTCGGTGGCGTCGAGCTCGGCGATCAGCTTCGCGCGGGCTTCCGCCTCGGCCAGGCGCGTGTCTTCCGGGTCGGGATCCTTGAGCTCCGGCGGCAGTCCGGACGGCAGCTTGGCTTCGCGCAGCAGCGCGTCGATCGTGTCCTCGTAGGCCGGCACGAGCTTCTCGGCGCCGATGCCCAGGCCGTCGGCGAGCGCCTCCGCCAGCGCCTGTGCATCGGCCTTCGTCGCGGTACCCGGCTCGGTCGGGGACGCCAACAGCGCCGGGTCCTGCCAGAGCTTCTTGCCGTCGGCGCGCCAGTGGATGCCGATCTGCCAGCGCGGGACCGGCTCGCCGGGGTACCACTTGCCTTGGCCGTGACGGATCATCGGCCCGGTGGTGAACTTGTCGGCCAGGCGCCGCGCAAAGTCCACGGCAAGCTGGTGCTTGTTGCCGCCGTCGGCAGCGGTGTTCCACTCCGGGGCATCCATCTCCGTGGAGGACACGAACGTCGGCTCGCCGCCCATCGTCAGGCGCGCGTCGCTCGCACGCAGGCGCACGTCGACCGATCGGCCCAGCGAGTCGATGCGGCCCCACTGCTCGTCGGTATAGGGCTTGGTGACCCGCGGCGGCTCGTGCAGCCGCGTGATCGTGTTGGAGAAGTCGAACTCCGTCTCGGCCTTGGTCACCGCGCCCGTGATCGGCGCCGCCATCGACGGCTCCGCGGCGCACGCCAGCGGGATGTGGCCCTCGCTCGTGAGGAAGCCGGACGTCGCGTCGAGTCCGATCCAGCCGGCGCCAGGCACATAGGCCTCCGCCCACGCATGCAGATCCGTGAAGTCCGTCTGCGGGCTCGGACCAGTCAGCGGTGGAATGTCTTCCTTGAGCTGGATCAGGTAGCCGGACGCAAACCGCGCGGCCACGCCGCACTGCCGAAGCGCGTGCACGAGCAGCCAGGCGCTGTCGCGGCAGGACCCAACGGCGCGATCAAGCGTGACCTCGGGGGTCTGAATGCCCGGCTCCATGCGGACGCTGTAGTCGACGGTCTGCGCGACGCGCTGGTTGAGCGCCACGAGCGCGTCGAGCGTCTTGACGCCCTTCTTGGGCGCACCCTTCAACCAGTCCGTGAGCAGGGGGCCAGGGGCCTGCGTCTGCAGGTACGGGGTGAGTTCCTCGGCGAGCTCGGGCTCGTACTCGAACGGGAAGTCCTCGGCCTCCTCGGCGATGAAGAAGTCGAACGGGTTGATCGTGCCCATGTCGGCCACGAGGTCCACGACGACCTCGAAGATGTCGGTCGGCTCGTGAAACACCAGACGCGCCGTCCAGTTCCCCAGCGGGTCCTGCTGCCAATTGACGAAATGGTCGGCGGGCTCGACGCTCAGCGAGTAGCTGAGGATCGGCGTGCGCGTATGCGGCGCGGGGCGAAGCCGCACGACTTGGGGGCCGAGCGTGACCGGACGGTCGTACCGGTAGGTCGTCCGGTGCTCGAGGGCAACGTGGATGCTCACTCCCACCACTCTGCACGACTGGCCGGTCCAGCGTCTATGGCCAGATGTGACAACCCGGTTTCGACGTCCGTCTGAGCCTGACCGGGTGCGATCTGAGAGGGCGGGAGGCGCGCCGCGTGGAAGTGCCTCGGCTCGTTAGCGTGCAGGCACGCCCGCGCCTCCGCGCGGCCCATCCCGCCACGGCCTCTCGAGGAGACCCATGAGCCGCATTCCGCTGATCGCCGGCAACTGGAAGATGCACAAGACGACCCTGGAGGCCGAGGACTTCGTCGCGGCGTTCCTGCCCAAGGTGCAGGGCCTCGAGGGCGTCGAGCTCGCCCTGTGCGCGCCCTACACCGCCCTCGGACCGCTGGTGGACTCGACCCGCGGCAGCAAGCTGCAGATCCTCGCCCAGAACGTCCACGAGGAGCAGTCCGGCGCCTACACCGGCGAGATCTCGGCCGTGATGCTCACCGACCTCGACGTGCACGGCGCCGTCGTCGGCCACTCCGAGCGCCGCCAGTACTTCGGCGAGACCGACGAAGCCCTCGCCAAGAAGCTCGTCACCCTGCTGCAGGCCGACCTGCTCCCGATCCTCTGCTGCGGCGAGTCCGACGCCCAGCGCGAAGCCGGCGAGACCGAGGCCGTCCTGCAGGCGCAGGTCGACGCCGCCAT
>JAEMRF010000401.1 GCA_016463515.1 Solirubrobacteraceae bacterium
CGCGTCCAGCTCGCAGACACCTCGATCTCGGTCGTCGAGCTCGCGCCGCCCGGCGTGCAGACGACGCTCATGGGCCAGGAGAACAGCCCGACCTCGATGCCGCTCGAGGACTACCTCTCAGAGGTCATGACCTTGATCGAGACGCAGCCCGATGCCAACGAGATCCTCGTGGAGCGAGTGAAGTTCCTGCGCTACGCCGAGCGCGAGGGCAAGTACGACGAGGTGCTCGGAATGCTCGCCGGGAGGTAGGTGTCCTCGAGGGCGTTGGATCACCGGAGCTGCAGTCCGCCGTTCGGCAGCCCAGGTGATCCGAGATGCGGCGGCATGCGGTCAACGTGACGCCGAGAGCGAGCGTACGGCCGTGACGGACCTCGTCTTGATGCCTCGGCCGCTGAAGGTGACTCTCACCGTCGCCCGCTTGGTGGGAGTCCGAGCGAGACTGACGGTGCGCTTGATCCGGCAGACCCGCGTGCCAGCCTTGCTTTTGGCAGTGCTTGGCTTGAGTTGCGTGCGCGTCTTTCGGCCACTGACGGTGGTCGTGACCCGCACGGCCGTCGGGCACCGCTTGCCGGTCGGCCGCAGTTCGATGTTGATCGACAAACGCTTGCCGCTGAGGCGTACGGCCGGCTGGGGCTTGTTCGGAGCTGCAGGCCGGGCCGACGGCGGCGTCGACGGCGTGGCCTGAACGACTTGTGGCTGCGGAGCTGGGCTGGATTGAACCCCGGGAGCGACACCGGGATCGGTCAGCTCGCCTGCAGGTGCTGGGGCGCTTGGGCCTACGCCGGGATCCGTCGGTGCGGGGGAGGGCTCTGCGGGGGTCGGCGTCGGTTCGGCCGACGGAACCGACGCACCGCGCTCGGCGGCGATCCGCAAGAACTTGCCGACCGATGGCACCCCGCGCTCATCGAGGAGGAACAACATGTAGTCGCCTGGAGGCGCGGCATTCGCGGTCGTGGGAGCGGTCACGCGGTACGTGCCGTCGCCACCCGACTGGACGGGCAACTCGAGCACGCGCTGGTTACTGTCGAACGCGTGGGTGACCGATCCGGGCGCTACCAACGTGGCGGACGTGATCGTGTGGCCGTCGAGTGCACGGCCTGTGACCGCAAACGTGCCGCCGTACTCAGCGCGCGCCGGCAGCGCGTCGATCACCGGTCGCGAGCCCTTGAACAGGTAGGGCGGCGAGTAGATCTGGAAGGTCGAATCAAATGCATCGGAGTGGTCTGGGTCCAGCACGTACGACACCCAGTCGTCGCCGCCGGTGAGGACCCGCCCGTCGGGGAGCAGTACGGCGGAGGAGTGGTAGCCGCGCGGAACGTCGGCCGCCGGCCCGAGGGTCCAGGCACGCGTCGCCGGGTCCCACAGCTCGACCTGCCGCTGGGGTTGCGTGGTCGGGTCTTGGATCTGGTCAAGTGGCACGCGGTCGTCGGCGTCGCCTCCACCCAGGATCACGGCCGACCCGTCGGGCAGCAGCGTCGCGATGGCGTTGCGGCGAGGCACGTTGAGCGAGGGCTGCGTCTGCCAATCGGTCCCGTCTGCGCTGGCCGGGCCGGGCTGGATCGCCCACACGTCGCTGAGGAGCTCGTCGGTTGGCCCATATGTGTCTTGGTCGATGCCTAGCCCGCCAGCGATCACCATCTCTGGTGTCCCGTTCTCGTCGCCGGGCGCAGGAAAGGCGGTCGTGTACTTGCCGAGCGCCGTCTTGTATCGCGGCCCGCCGGAGTAGGCGAACACGCCACTGGCCGGGTTCAGGATGCCCAGGTTCCCGGTACCCCAACGCGACACGCTGAGGCGTCCATCCGGGAGCACCATCGAGAAGGGGTAGTACCCAAGCCCGGCGGAGTACTCGCCAGGCGTGCCGACGTTCTTGTAGCCCAACGGGTTGGCAGGGTCGGAGGCGTCGTCGTAGAGCGAGTCGGTTGCATGGCCGGTCGTGCCCGGCGTGTTCCCGGCAACACCCGGAACCGGCGCCGCCTGCTCGGGGTAGAGCTCGATGGAGGCAACGTCCTTACCGTGCTCGTTGCGGCCACCCAGAATCGCGACCCGGCCGCTGGGCAGGCGCGTGAGGGTCGGGTACCAGCGAGCGTGTTTGAGGTCGGGCTCGCGGGTCCAGGTCTCCGAGACCGGATCAAAGAGGAACGAGAACCGCAGGCCGTACGCGATACCGCGGGCCTCGAGGTTGCCGCCGGCGATCAGGACGCGCCCGTCGGCCGTCTGCACCTGGCCGGAGCAGAAGATCGGGGCGGGGCGCGACAAAGCCGCATCGGCATCGATCGTGGGCGATGAGACGAACGCTGGGTCCTTCTTGATCTCGGTCAGGTCGTAGCCGGTGAGGTCGGCATCTGGCGGAGGCAGAATCTTGAAGGCGTCGGCCCCGTAGCCCTTGGCCGGATCCCACACCGCGGCGTTGCCGTCGTTGGCGAGCCCGAGGCCGGCGTTGCCGACGCTGCCGTCGGCGCACCGGTCCTGACAGTTCGCGCGATCACGGCCCATCGAGAGCACGAGGACCTTGCCCGTGGGCAGCATCACCATGTTGATCGCGTAGGTCGGGGCTGGAAACGGTGCGTCTTCCCAGGCGCCAACGGTGGCAGCGTCAGCCGCGCCCGGCGCCGCCGCTGCGGCACGGGCGGCTCCCGCACGGATCGCCTGCTGGCGCGCCTTGGGAAGCGCAGCGAACTGCGTTTGGGCCGTTGCCTGAGAGGCGTGCTCGCTGGCGTGCTGAGCTCCGTCCGGCGCGTTGGTGCCGAGCGCGCTCTGAAGGGCGAGTTGGCTCTGCCGTTCGGCCGGGGTGAAGTTCGCGGGCGCAGGAGTCTCGTCGTGAGCCGCTGCCGAGGTGGCACCGA
>JAEMRF010000402.1:0-1575 GCA_016463515.1 Solirubrobacteraceae bacterium
ATCTCGTTCTTCACCGCCTGCGGCGTGCCGCTGATGCAGGGCTACGGCATGACCGAGACCGCGACCGCGACCTCGTGCTGCACCCCGGACGACAACAAGCTCGGCAGCGTCGGCAAGCCGCTGCCCGGCGTCGAGGTCAAGATCGCCGACGACGGCGAGCTGCTCGTGCACGGCAGCAACGTGTTCCAGGGGTACTACAACAACCCCGAGGCCACAGCCGAGACGCTCGAGAACGGCTGGCTCCACACCGGCGACCTGGCCACGGTCGACGAGGACGGGTTCGTCTTCATCACCGGCCGCAAGAAGGACATCATCATCACGGCGGGCGGCAAGAACCTCACGCCGGCCAACATCGAGGCCGAGCTCAAGCTCAGCCCGATCATCTCCCAGGCCGTGATGCACGGCGACCGCCGCCCCTACCCCGTCGCGCTGATCACGCTCGACCCCGAGACGGCGCCGCAGTGGGCCGAGCAGCAGGGCCTGCCGACCGACCTCGCGTCGCTCTCCAAGGAGCAGAAGGTCATCGACGAGATCCAGCGCGTGCTCGATGGCGCCAACGAGAACTACGCGCCGGTCGAGCAGATCAAGAAGTTCGCGATCCTGCCGGCCGACTTCACCCAGGAAACCGGTGAGCTCACGCCAACGCTGAAGGTCAAGCGCAACGTGGTCGAGAACATGTACGCCGCGGAGCTCGACGCGCTCTACGCCTAGCGCCCGCTGCTCTGGCGGGGCCGGCGTGCCCCGCCAGAGCAGCCGCTACGGTTCCCCGGTGCGCCGGTTTGCTCTCACGCCCGGGCGGCGACTGCCGTTCGCAGTCTTGGTCTCCATCTCCCTGCTCGGTGCGCCGCCCGCGGCGTCGGCCACGAGCCGCGCGCAGGTGCAGAAGTCGCTGCGGTCGATCGTGCAATCGATGCCCGGCAACACGAGCGTCTACGTGCGCGAGTCAGCCACCCAGACGGTCCTCGTGAGCCGCGCACCCACCGTCAAGCGCATCCCCGCGTCGGTGACGAAGATGTTCACGACGTCCTCGGCGCTGCTGCTCGACGGCCCGGATGCGCGGCTGGCCACGCAACTGCGCGTCGACGGTGAGATCGACGACGACGGCGTCCTGCGCGGCGACCTCATCGTGCGCGGCAGCGGCGACCCCGCTCTTCGCCTTGATCAGATCCAGTCGCTGGCCGATGCCGTCGATCGAGCAGGCATCACGCGCCTTGATGGCGAGCTTCGCGCGGACCTGTCCGGATGGACGAGCCAGCAAGGCACCCCGCTCACCGGCGGCGCCTACAACCGAGAGATCGGCGGCCGCTTGGGAGCACTCGTGACGCTCCGCGGCTTCGCGTCCGGCACGGTCACCGATCCGGCGCGGCAAGTCCTGGTGCGTTTGCGCGAGGCGATGCGCGCCCGCGGACTGTCTGGGCCGGTGTCGTTTGGTGCGTCCGCTCCCAGCGGTGCAGGCACCCGCGTGATCGCCACGGTGAACTCACCGACGATCGCGCAGCTCTCGGCCGCCACCAACTCGCCGTCCGACAACTTCTACGCCGAGATGCTGCTGCGCGGCATCGGCGCGCGGCACGG
>JAEMRF010000402.1:1675-2841 GCA_016463515.1 Solirubrobacteraceae bacterium
CGCAGCGACTCAGCGATCGGTCGACCCCGGCACCCCGCAAATCGCGGGAAACGTTCGATTACCTGTGTGTCATCCAGCACTTGGCGTAGCGGGAGTCACCCCGGAGGACGACACTCCTCGTACGACCTCCTGCTGGAGGGCGCACCGCTCGTGCCCACCCGCCGCCACCAAGACACCCTCACCACCCTGCACCGGGGCCGCCTTCGCGCCGCCGCGGATCAGCTCGCCCTGCCTGGCTTGGTGGTCGCCTTTGCGCTGGCCGTGGCCGCTGCGCTCATAGGTGCCGCGCGCCCGGCACTGCTCGGCGCGTCGGTCCTGTTGGCTGTCCCCTCGGCGGTCTCCATGTGGCGGCGCGACCTCAGACACGCCAGGCCTGGCGGACCCGTCACCGCGGCAAGCGCTGACCTCCTGCCAGCGGCCACCGGCGCCGACGACGCAGCACATTGGGCCGCTGCGCTGCAGCTCGCGGCCGAGGACCCGCGGGCGCGCCCGCTGAGTGCCGTGAAGCTGCGCCTCGACGCTCCCGGGCTCACCGGCCCGGACCGCGCCCAAGAGCTGCAGCGCCTGCAGGCCGTGGCCAGCGTGCGCTGGCGCGAGATCCTGCGCCCGGGCGACACCCTCGCGCAGCTCGGGCCATCCGAATTTGCAGTGCTCTTGCCCCGCTGTGACGGTACCTCCGCCGAGGCGATCACCGGGCGCCTGCAGCAAGCGGTGCCCGAGGCGGCCCGCAGCCGCGCTGGCGTAGCGACGTCAAGCCGTGGCGACGCCGCGCGGCTGTCTGACGATGCCGCGCGAGCCCTCGCCGCCGCGACCCGTCGTCGTGACCCGCTGACCGATCCCGTCCGGCTGCAGGCCGTTGCCGCCGTCCGCGCAGCCCTCGGCGACCTCGGGGCGCGCGACGCTGGCCTCGACGGCTTGGCCGTCAGCACCGCGAGCCTGCTGGGCACGCCGTCTGTGGTCATCACGCTGATCGACGACCGGCGCGTGCACCTCGCAGGCGCCCACGGCGTCGACGCGCTCGACGCGACCGAAGACGATCTCCCGGACGACCTCACCCTCTGCCGTAGCTCCGTGACCGCGGGCCGACCCGTGCTCGTGAGCGACACGGCCCGCCACGGCGTGGCAGCCTCCGCCAGCGCCGAGCGACGCCTGGGCATCGCAGCTTC
>JAEMRF010000403.1 GCA_016463515.1 Solirubrobacteraceae bacterium
GACTCCTCAGCGAGCTCGGCCAGCGTGCGTGCGATCGCGTCTTCCGCCTGTGGGTTGAGCGAGCGCAGCACGGGCAGCACGTCGTGGCGGATGCGGGCACGGGCATACACGCGGTCGGTGTTGGACGGGTCCTCCCGCCAGGAGATGCCGCGTTCCACGCAATAGGCCGCCGTCTCTTCGCGCGTAACCATCGCCGCCAAGAGAGGACGCGCGAGCTGGCCCTCCGACGCGCGCATCGACAGCAGCGCCCGTCGGCCTGGTTGCGTTGCCAGGCGGCCCAGCGCCGTCTCGACCAAGTCCGTGCGGGTGTGCGCGACCAGGGTCCGCCGCGCGCCGACCTCCCCCGCTACCTGCGCAGCCAGCCGTCGCCGCTCTGCCCGCGCCCACGCGTGGACGTTGCCGACGTGACCCACTCCCGGATCGACGGCCCGCACCGTCAGCGCCACACCGAGGGCGCCACACCACTCCCGGACGGTCGCAGCATCAGCTTGCGCATCGGCCCCGCCCCGCAGCCCGTGATCCACATGGAGCACGTGCACCGCCCCCGCGCCGAGCACGCGCGCCGCGAGCTCCACCAGACACCCCGAGTCGCGGCCGGCTGACGCCATCACCAGGGATCGCACACCCGGCTGCAGCAGCCCGGTCGCGCCGACGGCGTCGACGATCTCCGCCGCGCTGCGCCCGCCCGCGGCGTCGTGCCCCACGCCCCGCTACCAGTCCGGGTCGCTGTGCCGCACCACGAACAGCTCCTCGGGCTGATCAAAGCCCTTGAGCCGCACGCTGCCGATCGACTGCAGGCGAAAGTCCCGCAGCTCGGCGGCGTCGCGCAGCACGCCGGTGACGACGACCTCGCCGCCGGCGCCGCGGGTCACGATGCGCGCGGCGCGGTTGATCTCGCGGCCGTAGTAGTCGCCGTCGCGGAAGATCGCCGGGCCCGAGTGCACACCGATGCGCGGGAGCGGCCGCTCATCGCGCTCGCCTTGGAACTTGACGGCCCACTCCAGCAGCGCACCTGGGTCAGAGCCGACGACCATCACTTCGTCGCCGATGGTCTTGATGATGCGGGAGTCCTCCGGAAGCGACCGCTCGACCTGCTCGAAGAACCGCTCGACCACACTGACGGCCTCAAGGTCGCCCTCTTCCTCCGTCAGGCGAGTGAAGCCAGCGAGGTCGGCAAAGGCGATCGCCACGTGCAGCTCACCAAGGCGCGCCTCGGCTGCGCCCTCCTGCTCCAGGTGGCCGACGATGTCCTGCTCTACGAAGTGCTGCAGGTAGCGCCCGTGGAGGAGATCCAAGATCGGAGAGGCCACCGGCATGAGGTTCGCCGCGAGCGAGTCGAGCGTCTCGGCAATCTCCGTGTTGGGTACGCCGTCGCGCAGCATGGGCTCATGGACGTAGAGGTGCACGAGGCGGACTTCAGCGTCGGCGATCTGCGCCAGGGCCTGCCCATAGACCCGCGCGATCTGCAGCGAGGCGACCAGCGGTAGCCCGGAGTTGAGCACGCGGGCGCCATGACGCATGAGCGCCATCTCCGTCTCGCTGAGCGTCGACACGTTCGCCGGAAGCCCGAACGCGGCCACGAAACGGCGCAGCAGCTCGATCTCGAGCCCAAGCTCGCGTGCAGCTTCGCGGTAGGTGTAGGTGCGTAGCGGCTGGCCGTCCTTCTGCTCGGCCTGCTCGATGAAACCAATCGCGAGCTTGCCCTGATCGACGCCATCCTTGATCTGCGCCATCGAGTAGCCCCGATTGCGAAGACCGACGAGCATCCGCACGTGGGAGACCTCGCGCTCGGTCCAGTCCCCGCCGCGGGGGATCAGGCCGATGGCATCCCACCGGCGCAGCGTGGAGGTCGCGATGCCTGCTCGGCGTGCGACCTCAGCGGCGCTGAGTGCGCTCATGAACTCCCGTCGCTCTGGAGCTTCTCGAGCCGCTGCTCGATGGCTTCCAGACGGGCCAACACCTTGGTGAGGTCGGCAGACGGGTCGGCGGTGTCGGCCAAGCGGTCTTCCAGGCGGTCGAGACCGTCCTCGATGCCCTCGAGCCGCAGGGCGACGGAGCGCACGCGCCGCGTAAGGCGGTCGATCACGGCCGCCGAAGGGAGGTTGAGCGCGCCAAGCGTGAACTCCTGCAGCTCGACGGCGCGCTCGCGCGCCTGAAGCACTCGCGTGGTGGCTTCACGCGCGGCATCGCTGCCGATTACGCCCGCCGCGAGCTTCTCCACGGGGGACCGATCTCGGTCTGCGGACTGTGATTGCTCGCTCGGCGACATGCCAGAAACAGTACCGAGAGGGTGCGGCACTTAAGAGTCGATGCGGTGCTGCCGATCGAAAGGGACACCGGATCGCAACAAAATCGACCGCAAACAGGGGCGAGCACGGCGAAGTGCATCGGCCAAGCGAAGCGATTGATACTGTGCGGATCGTCCGGATCGACCCCTCCCGTCCGAACGCGCTCTCCAACGTGAAGTCCTCCTCTCTCGGCCCGCTCATCGCGCTCTCCGCCCTTGCTGTCGCTCCGAGCGCAGCCCTGGCCCAAGAGACGACGCCGGCCGCCCAGAACGCCACCACGCCGGAGCCCGCTCCCGCGCTGACCACACCGGCCGTCTCCCCTGAGACGACGCCCTCGGCCAGCACGCCGGATCCGACGTCGCCGGGTGCCACGACGCCCCAGGCCGTCGATCCTGCCTACGACGACGCCTACGACAGCGTCAACCAGGAGAGCCAGCGCCGCGAGAAGCGTCGCAAGGCCCGTGAAGCCCGCGAGACCCAGGCCGATCGCGACCCCGCGCCGGATGAGGATTCGCAAGCCACCGACATCGA
>JAEMRF010000080.1:0-3887 GCA_016463515.1 Solirubrobacteraceae bacterium
TCATCCAGACGCCCTCGGTCGGGCGCCTGGCCGGCAACGTCTACCTCGGCACCGCCGTCGGCGGGCACACCGCGCGCGTCCTGCTCGACGCGGTCTCCGACGACTATGGCGATGAGGCGCGCGTGAAGCTCGAGGGCTTCATCGACGTGAACGCCTCGACGGGTGCCACCACGGCCGTCTTCAACGACGTCCCGCCGGTCAACTTCACGAGCTTCTCGATGACCCTGCGCGGCGGCACGAACCCCGTGATCTCGATGCCGCGCACGTGCGGCACGCCCTCCGGGTCCTCGACCATGACGCCGCACTCCGGGGCCGTGGCCACGCCGAGCGCGACGCTCACGGTCAACCAGAACTGCACCGACGCCACGAGCTTCTCACCGACGTTCGCCACCACGTTCAGCACCTACGCGGCCGCCGCGAACACCACGATGACGACCACCATCGGCATCCCCGAGCGCCATCGCGCGCTGGACCGCATCACGCTGAACCTGCCGGCCGGTCTGCTCGCCAACATCGCTGGCGCCACGCGCTGCTCGATCGCCGCTGCAAACGCCGGCACCTGCTCGGAGGCCGCCCGCATCGGCGACGTCTCCGCGCTGGCCGGCCAGGGCAGCGCGCCTGGCTCCTTCGCCGGTGGGCTCTACCTCACCGATGCTCCCTCACCTGGCGACGTCGTCGGCATCGCGGTCGAGCTCCCGGCCGTCGTCGGCCCCGTCGACCTCGGCAACGTGGTCACGATTGCTTCGGTGCGGCTGCGTCCCGCCGACTACGGCATCGACGTGGTCGCCGACGTGCCCACGGCCGTCCAGGGTGTGCCGCTGCACCTGCGCCAGCTCCAGCTGCAGGTCAACAAGTCCGGCTTCCTGACGAACCCCGTCACCTGCGCCTCGACGCCTGTCACCTCAACGCTGCGCGCGGTCGGTCCGAGCACTGCCACGCCGAGCGCTGCGTACCAGGCAACGGGCTGTGGGTCGCTTGCCTTCAACCCATCGCTGGCGTTCTCGGCCGCACCGCAGGCCGCTGCAGGCGCCAGCGCGTTCTCGGCCACGATCACGGCCCCCGCTGGCGGCGCTGCACTGCGCACTGCGGTGGTCGATCTCCCGACGGGCGTCTCGCTCAGCGCTTCGATCAACAGTGCCGGGAACCTCGCCGGCTGCTCGGCCGCGCAGTTCACGAAGACGGACTTCGCCGACCCGACCTGCCCTGCCGCAAGCGACATCGGCGACGCCACGATCGCCGTCCCGCAGGTCGGCACGCTCAGCGGCGACGTGTACCTCACGTCGGTCACGCCCTCGGGCGCGATCGCAGGGCTCTACCTCGATGCGAAATCCGGCCCGTTCGGCAGCGCTGTGCGCGTCAAGCTCGAGGGCAAGGTCGACGTGAACGCGACGACGGGTCAGACGACCGCCACCTTCGACAACGCGCCCGCCGTGGCCTTCACGTCGTTCCAGCTCACGATGCGCGGGGGCACCGCTCCTGCGATCTCCGTGCCGCGCGTCTGCGGAACGCCGTCGGGCTCTGCCGCGCTCACGCCGCAGAGCGGCTCGGTCGCCAACCGCACGGCCACCCTCACGATCGACCAGTCCTGCGGCAACGCCGGCTCGTTCGGCGCGACAGGCTCGGTCGCGCTGAGCTCCGTCAGCGCCGGCGCCGATACCAACCTCACCGCCACGATCAACGTGCCGGCCGGTCATCGCGAGCTGAGCAAGGTCGAGCTCGCCCTTCCCGCCGGCCTGCTCGCCAACATCGACGGCAAAACTCGCTGCTCGGTCGCTGCGGCGCAGGCGGGCACCTGCTCGGCCGCAACGGAGATCGGCACCGTCAGCGCGCAGGCTGGCCAGGGCACGACCCCGGGCGCGTTCACCGGCGGCAAGGTCTACCTCGTCGACGCCCCGGGCTCGGGCGACATCGTCGGACTCGGCATCTCGATCCCCGTGGTCGTCGGTCCGGTGGACCTCGGCAAGGTCAACGTGGTGGCGTCGGTCAAGGTGCGTCCGGACTACGGAATCGACATCACCGCGGACGTCCCGACGACCGTGCAGGGCATCCCGATGTACCTGCGGCAGCTGCAGATCGTGGTGAACGAGCCGGGGCTGATGTTCAACCCCAGTACCTGCGGCACCAAGACCACCAACCTCCAGCTCACCAGCGCGTCCTACGGGGGCTCCTCCAGCACCGCCGGCGACTCCAGCTCGCAGACGATCGTGAACTGCGATCAGCTGGCCTTCAACCCGACGCTGGCCTTCAGCGCGGCGCCGGCCAAGGCCGGCGGTTCCGCTGCGTTCACCACGCGCATCACGCTGCCGTCCTCGCCCGCACAGTCGGCCCTTGAGGGGGCCACCGTCACGCTGCCGACCGGCGTTTCGCTGTCGCCCTCACTGAACTCCGACGGCAACCTCGTCGGCTGCTCGGCCGCCCAGTTCGATGAGTCGACTCCGTTCTCGGCGCCGTCCTGCCCGGCAGCGTCGAAGATCGGCTCGGTCTCCATCCAGACGAGCTCGATCGGTGCGCTCACCGGCGACGCCTACCTCGCATCCTCGGCGCCCGGCCACGTGGCCCGCATCTTCATCTACGCCGACTCGGTGACGTACCCCGGCACGCGGGTGAAGTTCTCCGGCGACGTCGACAGCGATGCCGGTACCGGCGTCGCGACCGCCACCTTCTCCGGCGCTCCCGAGGTGCCGTTCACGGAGTTTGCGATCACCTTCCAGGGGGGCGACGAGCCCGCCATCTCGATGCCGCGCACCTGCGGCACCCCGCAGGGCTCGGCCTCGCTCACGGGCCACGCCGGCAACCCGGCCGTGAGCCGCACGGCGACGCTGACCGTCGACCAGTCCTGTGGCGATGCCTCCAGCTTCTCGCCGACGCTGAGCAACGCGATCACGCCGACGAAGGCCGGGGCGAACTCCACGCTCACCACCACCGTGAACGTGCCCGAGCGCCACCGCGCGCTGGACCGCCTCACCCTGAATCTCCCCGCGGGCCTGCTCGCCAACATCGATGGCGCCACGCGCTGCACGATCGCTGCGGCGAACGCCGGCACGTGCTCGGTCGCCTCGCGCATCGGCAGCGTGTCGGCGCTGGCTGGCCAGGGCAACGTGCCCGGCAGCTTCACCGGCAGCCTGTACCTCACCGACGCCCCGACCTCCAGCGACGTCGTGGGCATCGCGGTCGAGTTGCCGGCCGTCGTCGGGCCGGTCGACCTCGGCAAGGTCATCACCATCGCCGCCGTGCGCCTGCGGCCCGCCGACTACGGCATCGACGTCATCGCCGACGTGCCTACGTCGGTCCAGGGCATCCCGCTGCACCTGCGCCGCCTCACGCTCACGGTCGACAAGCCAGGCTTCCTGACCAACCCCGCCACGTGCGCGGCCGGGTCCACGACCGCGAGTTTCCGCGCTGTTGGCGGGGCCACGTCGACCCCGCCCGCCGTGCCGTTCACGGCCACCAGCTGTGACCAGCTCGGCTTCAACCCGTCGGTGTCGTTCAGCGCGTCGCCGCCACAGGCCTCCGGCGCAAGCGCCTTCACCACCCGCATCACCGCTCCAGCCTCGACTGCGGGCAACGAGCAGGGCGCGATGAAGAAGGCCGTCGTGGATCTGCCGACCGGCGTGTCGCTGAGCTCCTCGATCAACAGCGCCGGCAACCTCGTGGGCTGCTCCGCGGCGCAGTTCGCGCAGTCCACCTTCGCCGACCCGACCTGCCCCGCTGGCAGCGCGATCGGCACCGCCAGCATCAGCGTCCCGCAGGTCGGCGCCCTGACTGGCCAGGTCTACCTGGCGACGACGGCGCCCTCGGGCGCCATCGCGGGGCTCTACCTCGACGCCTCCAGCAGCACCTTCGGCGACCCCGTCCGCGTGAAGCTCGATGGCAAGGTCGACGTCGAC
>JAEMRF010000080.1:3987-6981 GCA_016463515.1 Solirubrobacteraceae bacterium
CCTGAGCAGCACCGCTGCCGGCCAGGACACCGACCTCACCACGACCATCAACGTGCCGGCAGCCGGCCGCGAGCTCGGCCGCGTCGCCATCTCGCTGCCCGCGGGCCTCCTGGCCAACATCGACGGCAAAGCGCGGTGCACCGTGGCCGCCGCCCAGGCCGGCACCTGCGCTGCGTCCACCGAGATCGGCACGATCTCAGCGACCGCTGGTCAAGGCACGACCCCCGGCACCTTCGGCGGGGGCAAGATCTACCTCGTCGACGCGCCGTCCGCGAGCGACATCGTCGGCATCGGCCTCTCGATCCCCGTCGTGGTCGGCCCAGTCGACCTCGGCAAGGTCAACGTCGTCGGCAGCGTGCGCCTGCGCTCGGACTACGGCATCGACATCACGGCCGATGTGCCAACCGAGATCAAGGGCATTCCGATGTACCTGCGGTCCCTGCAAATCGCGGTCAACGAGCCGAACTTCCTCTTCAACCCCAGCACGTGTGGGGCCAAGACCTCCACGCTCACGATGACCTCGGCCTCCTACGGCGGGTCGACGAGCTCCGCGAGCAGCGACTCCACGACCACGATCACCAGCTGCAACTCGCTCGCCTTCAACCCGGCGATCGCGTTCTCCGCAACGCCGGCCAAGGCAGGCGGCAGCGGCACCTTCACCACCCGCATCACCTTGCCAACGGCCCCCGCCCAGTCCGCGCTGAAGACGGCCACCGTCCAGCTCCCCAGCGGCGTGTCGCTCTCGCCGTCGATCGACTCGGCCGGCACGCTGACGGGCTGCACGCCCGGCCAGTTCGACCAGGCCACGCCGTCGACCGCGCCGACCTGCCCCGAGGCGTCGAAGATCGGCACCACCACGATCCAGACCGAATCGGTCGGTGAGCTCACGGGCCACGTGTTCCTTGCGTCCGGCGCGACCGGCCATCTGGCTGGCGTGTACCTCTACGCCGGCAGCACCAACTTCCCGGGAGCGCGCGTGAAGATCACCGGCGTGGTCGACGTCGACGAGAGCACGGGCCTTGCTTGGGCCGTCTTCGACGATGCCCCTGAAGTGCCGTTCACCGAGCTGGAGATCACCTTCCGCGGCGGCGACGCTCCAGCGCTCTCACTGCCCCGCACGTGTGGCTCCCCGCAGGGCGCAGCCACGCTGGACTCCCATGCCGGAGGCGCGCCCGTCGGCCGCTCGGGCACCCTCACGATCGACCAGAACTGCGGCGCACCGGGCTTCACGCCGGCGGCCACGGTGAGCACCACCCCGACGACCGCAGCAGCGGCGACCAGCCTGCAGACCACGATCACCCTCCCCGAGGGTCAGCAGGAGATGAGCCGCGTACGGCTGTCGCTGCCGGCCGGCCTGATCGCCAAGGTCGACGGCCGCCAGCGCTGCTCGCTTGCCGCTGCCAACGCCGGCACCTGCGCCAGTGGCTCCAAGATCGGCACGCTGACCGCCAAGGCGGGCCAGGGCGGCGCCCCCGCCACCTTCTCCGGCGGCTCGGTCTACCTGACCGACGCTCCCGGCGCGGGCGACCTCGTCGGCCTGGCCATCGAGCTGCCCGTGCAGGTTGGGACGGTGTCCGGCAACCCGATCGTCGACCTCGGGAAGATCACCGCTGTCGGCGGCATCAGCCTGCGCACGGACTACGGCATCGATATCGACATGGCCGTGCCGACCCGCGTGAAGGGCATCCCGGCGTACCTGCGCGAAATCGCGCTGAACATCAATGAACCCGGCTTCATGGTCAACCCGGCAACCTGCTCGGGCAACACCTACAGCGGCACGCTGAACGCCGTCCAAGGTGGCAGCGCGCCGATCAGCGGCAGCCTCTCCGTCACGGGCTGCTCGGGCACCGCGTTCAACCCTGCGGTCGCGTTCAGCGCCGCCCCGGCACGTCCGGCCGCGGCGTCGGCCTTCACCACCACGATCACGGTGCCCGCAGACCACTCGCCGGTGCGCACTGCCGCCGTCACGCTCCCCGATGGCGTCTCGCTGTCGGGCAGCGCAGGCGCGGGTGGCGATCTCGTTGGCTGCAGCGCCGGCCAGTTCAACCAGGCCTCGTGGGCCGACCCGACGTGTCCGACGGGCTCCCGGATCGGCAGCGTCACGATTCAGACGCCCTCGGTGGGCGCGATCACCGGTGACGCCTACCTGGCCGCGACGACCCCCGGCGGCACCATCGCCAGCCTCTACCTCGACGCCGAGAGCACCGCGTTCGGCGCGAAGGCGCGAATCAAGGTGGCCGGCACCGTGGCGGTCAACGAGACGACCGGCGCCACCCTGGCGACGTTCGACAACCTGCCGGCCGTCGCGTTCACCAGCTTTGCGCTGACGCTGCGCGGTGGCGCATCGCCCGTCGTGAGCTTGCCGCGCACCTGCGGCACGTTCGGCGGCTCGGCGCTCCTCACGCCGCACGCCGGCGCCCCAGCGACCGATAGCGGTTCGCTCGTGCTCGACCAGAACTGCCCGGCGGCCGGCCAGTTCGGCCCGCAGGTCGACTTCCAGCTGAGCCCCGATGGTGCAGGCCAAGCCGGCAAGCTCACGACCACGATCACGGTCCCCGGCGGCGATCAGGAACTCTCGCGAGTCCGCCTGGACATGCCCGAAGGCCTCACCGCCAAGCTCAAGGGCGCACCGCGCTGCACCATCGCAAACGCGCTGGCCGATGCCTGCGCGACCAACACCGAGCTCGGCACGGCCACCGCGAAGGTCGGCGTCTCGGGCGCACCGTATGCGCAAGCCGGCAAGGTCTACCTCACCGAGGGTCGCGCGGGCAACGTTGCCGGCATGGCCATCGTGCTGCCGGCCGTCGTCGGCCCGATCGACCTGGGCAAGGTCATCACCATCGCCGACGTGCAGCTCCGCAGCCCGGATCTCGCACTCCAGATCACGGCCGACGTCCCGACGACCGTCAAGGGCGTGCGGCTGGATCTCCGCGAACTGGAGCTCGCCATCACGAAGGACGACTTCCTCGTGAACCCGAGCTCCTGCGGCACGCT
>JAEMRF010000080.1:7081-11095 GCA_016463515.1 Solirubrobacteraceae bacterium
GACGGCATGTCGCTGTCGGCCTCGGCGGGCGCCCGCGGTGACCTTGCCGGCTGCACCGACGCGCAGTTCAAGCAGGACGACCTGGCCGCGGCCTCCAGCTGCCCGGCGGGCTCTGAGATCGGCACCGTCAAGTTCGAGACCGACCTCGTGGGCGACCTCGATGGCAAGGCGTATCTGGCTCCCGCGACCAGCGGCAACCTCGCACGGATCTTCCTCGAGACCACCGCGGTCGACGTGCCGAACCTGACGGTCCGCGTGATCGGCAAGGTCGTGGTGAACGAGACCACCGGCGCCACCGATGCGGTCTTCGACGAGGTTCCGGCGATCCCGGTCACCCGGTTCATCGTGACGCTCCGCGGTGGCGACGCCCCGCCGCTCGCGCTGCCGCGCCTCTGTGGCACCGCGCAAGGCACCGGCACGTTCGTTCCCGTCAACGGCTCCGCCACGCAGACGCGCAATGCCGGTCTCGTGCTCAACACCGACTGCCCGAACCCCGCAGACTTCTCGCCGACCGTCGCCCTGGATCGCTCCACGCAGGCAGCCGGGCGCTCGATGACCTTCACCACCACGGTCAACGTCCCGGCAAAGCAGCAGGAGCTCTCCTCGCTGCGCATGGTGCTGCCGGCGGGCCTGCTCGGCAAGATCAGCGAGATCCCCGCCTGCACCTTCTCCGACGCGACCGCGGGCAACTGCGATGCCGCGTCGAAGGTCGGCAACGTGACGGCGGAGGCTGGCGTGGCCTCGGCGCCCTTCCCGCTCAGCGGCGCCGCGTACCTGGTCAAGGGCGACAGCAACTCGATCGCCCGCCTGGCCATCGTCCTGCCCACGCAGGTCGGCCCGGTCGACCTGGGCGACGTGATCACGATCGCCGAGCTGCGCCTGCGCGGCGACTACGGCCTCACCATCACCGCCAACGAGATCCCGACTCGCGTGAAGGGCGTGCGCGTTGACCTCCACAAGCTCGTGCTGTCGATCGACAAGCCGGGCTTCATGGTCAACCCCGTCAGCTGCGCGCCGGCGCAGGGCACCACGACCATGGGCTCGGCCCAGGGCGGCACCCAAGCTCGCGGCCAGGACTTCTTCACCACTGGCTGCGACCAGCTGCAGCTCAATACCTCGCTCGGCTTCGACGCCTCGCCGGCCAGCCCGCTGACGGCCAGCGCCGTCACCACCAAGATCAACGCCTCTGCACCGGCTGGCGAAGCGCTCGACGCGATGAAGCTCGTGCGCGTCACGTTGCCGGAGCAGACGTCGCTGTCGGCCTCGGCCGGCGCCCGCGGCGATCTGGACGAGTGCACCGCGGCGGCCTTCAACGCCGCCGACATCGACGTCGATGCCGCCTGCCCGGCCGGGTCCAAGGTCGGCGCCGTCAGCATCAGCAGCCCGATGGTCGGCGACCTGACGGGCGACGTGTTCCTCGGCGCCAAGACCGACGGCCACTTCGCCGGCATCTTCCTGCAGGCCAAGGCGGCCGAGTACCCGTCGCTGCGGGTCAAGCTCGCTGGCACGCTGGACGTCAACGAGACCGACGGCCGGATGATCGCGACCTTCCCGGACCTGCCGCAGGTTCAGGTCTCGGCGATCAATCTGCAGCTGCGTGGCGGCGACGCTCCAGTCCTCTCGCTCCCGCGCACCTGCGGCACGTTCGGTGCCGACGTGAGCGTGGTGCGCCACGGCGGCGCAGCCAGCGACGCCACTGGCGCGCTCGTGCTGGATCAGGACTGCCCGGACGTGAACGCGTTCGCACCGACCCTTGACCTGTCGGTTTCCCCGCCGCAGGCCGGTGCCAGCGCCACGCTCGGCACGGCCATCAAGGTTCCGGCCCGCCACCAGGAGCTCAAGGACCTCGACCTCGCGATGCCGAGCGGTCTGCTGGGACGCCTCACCGTGGCACCGCGTTGCGCGGTCGACGCGGCGCGCGCCGGCAACTGCGATCCCGCCTCGATCGTGGGCGCCGTGAGCGCCAAGGTCGGCGTGGCCAGTGCACCGTTTGCGGTCAATGGCAAGGTCTACCTCACCGACGGCTTCGACGGTTCGATCGCAGGCCTGATGTTCGCGCTGCCGGCCAAGGTCGGCCCGATCGACCTGGGCACGGTCGTCACGCTCGCGCAGATCAAGCTCGTCGGCAACGACCTGCAGATGCGGATCACGGCCAACGACATCCCGCGCCGCGTGAAGGGCATCCCGCTGAACATCAGCGAGCTGGCCATCGTCGTCGACAAGCCCGGCATGGTGCTCAACTCCACGTCGTGCGGCCCCCAGCAGGCGAAGGCGTCGTTCAACGCCGCGCAGGGCGCGAGCGCGTCCGCTGAGGCCGGCTACGAGGCGACCGGCTGTGGCGCGCTGAACTGGCAGCCGTCGGTCAAGGTGCGCTTCAGCGGCCCACCGGCGGAGCTTAAGGTCAAGGGCCATCCGACGCTGACCACCGTCATCGAGCAGACCGAAGGCCAGGGCAACATGCGCTCGGCCGTCGTGACGCTCCCGACTGGCGTGGCGACCGACCTCAAGAACGTCAACGCCCGCAGCTGCGTCAGCGCTGATGCTGCGATCGCGGGCACCTGCCCAGACAGCTCCAAGCTCGGTTCTGCGGAGATCGTCACGTCCGCGCTGCCCGAGCCCGTCGACGCGTCGGTCTACATGGTCAAGCTCCCCGGCGCGGCGCTGCCTGGCGTGGCGATCCATGTGCGTGACCAGATCGCGTTCGACGTGATCGGGACCACCAAACTGAACAAGGACGGGCGCCTGGTCGCCTCGTTCACCGGTCTGCCGGACACGCCGATCTCGAAGATGACGTTGGTCTTCAACGGTGGCGCCACCGGCGTGCTGCAGCTCGGCAAGGAGATCTGTGGTGTGAAGGGTCTGGCGACCGACGGCGCCCTGGCGGCGCACCATGGCGCTGCCAAGGAGATGGTGGTCCCCGTCGACTGCAACGGCAGCAGCTTCGGTGGCGGCGGGGCCTCGGAACCGAACGTGACGTCGCTGGCGTCGGCCACCTTCCGGCCCTCCGGCAGCAGCTCGGGCCTCACCTTCGCGCTGTCGAACCCCAACGGGATCAACAAGCTCGTCCTGCGGATGCCCAAGGGCGCCATCTTCACCAAGAAGGCCTACACGCTCGTGAAGCTCTCCCTCACGGGGGCCAAGGCGAAGACGAACGTGGTCAACGGGGAACGCCGGATGGCGATCTCGATCAAGCCCACGACGCCCGGCGAAAAGGTCACGAAGATCAAGTTCAAGCTGCCCGGCAGCGCGATCAAGATCAACTACAAGATCCGCAAGGTCCTGCGCGACAAGAAGACGTCGAAGAAGAAGAAGGCCAAGCTGCTGGCCAAGCTGCTGAAGCCATCGATCTCGGTGATCGACGGCACCGGTGCCACGACTGAGGTCAAGCTGACCACGAAGGTCAGCACGAAGAAGTAGCGGCCGGCGCTAGCCCAGCCCGAGCTGATCGAGCTTGGCTGGGCGGGCGAACAGGAACCCCTGGCCGAGCTCGATGCCGAGCTCGGCGGCGCGGTCGCGCTGCGCCTCGGTCTCGATGCCTTCGACGATCACCTTCATGTCGGCTGAGGCACTGATTTCGACGATCCCCTTGAGCAGTAGCGCGGCGTCGTTGCGGATGGCCATCGACTTGGAGAGCGAACGGTCGATCTTCAGCGCGTCGAGCGGATAGTCCTCCAGGAACGACATGAAGGAGTAGCCGGCGCCGAAGTCGTCCAGCGCGATCTTGATCCCGAGCGAGCGCAGCTCGATGAGCCGCTCCACCAGCCGCTCGGGGTCCGTCGCGATGCTGCGCTCGGTGAGCTCCAGCATGAGGTGCTCGGGCGCGAGGCCTGCATCTTCAAGCGCCGAGACCACGACCTCCGTGAGGCCCGCATCTTCGAGCTGACGCGGCGAGACGTTCACGCTCACGTACTCCAGGGCGCCGGGACTGCGGCGCAGGACGGCGGCGATCTCCGAGCACGACTGGCGCAGGATCAGTTCGCCGAGCGGCCGGATCAGGCCGGTCTGTTCGGCGAG
>JAEMRF010000404.1 GCA_016463515.1 Solirubrobacteraceae bacterium
GCACGTTCGATGTGGGACTCCGTCTGCGCGGCAAGGTGCCGGCCAACGTGCAGCCGGGCACGACGTTTGCCGTGAGCGATCTCCGGGCAACGATCCTCTTCGACGCCGCCGTCATGACCTACGGGCGCCCTGAGCCCCGCTTTGCCGATGGGTATCTGACGCCGGTCAAGGTCGCGTTGCAGGGTGCGACGGCGACCGCCAGCGAACTCGGCGACGGGTACCTGCGCTCGGCCGCGAGGCGTGCGCAGTTCGGCCAGCCGGTCGCCTTCGAAGGTGCCTTCGACAAGCCCTGGGCAACCCCACAACCTCCGAACACCATCACGGCTGCTGCACCAGCGGGTGGCGAAGTCGTCGTCTCCTTCGCCGACGCGAGGCCAATCGTCTTCGGTGAGTACGGCGGTGGTGGCTCCGCCTACGGCCCGCAGATGCAGTCCTGCGCCCTCGCGCCGGGCTCCGGCAGCGGCGTGATCGCGCGCATCCCCGTCGGCACGGCCCCGGTGGACCAGAAGCCAGTCGTGACCAAGGTGTCTGGCGGCATCTTCGCCGGCGTCGGTGGACTCGTCACCATCACCGGCCAGCGCCTTGCCGGCGGCAGCGTGCGCATCGGCGGCCGCGCAGCGACGAAGCTCGCAACGGTCGGCAACACGCTCTACGTCTGGGCTCCCGCGCTCGGCGCCGGCACCTACGACGTCGTCGTCACCACCAGCAAGGGCGCCAGCGCAGTCACGCCGGCCTCCAAGCTGCGTTACGCGCGACTGTTCTAAGCGCACCGCGAACGTGGCCGTTCCTCACATGCGAGGAACGGCCGCGATCGCCGCAGTATTCTCGCCGACCATGTCCAGGCTGATGCCACCAAGAATCCATCTGAGCTACGCCAACGTCATGTCGACGATTGGCGTGTTCATCGCGCTCGGCGGCACGTCGTATGCGGTGGCGCAGCTGCCGAGGAACTCCGTTGGTGAGAAGCAGCTGCGCACGGCGTCGGTGACGAGCGACAAGGTCAAGGACGCTTCGATTTCCCGCGCGGACCTTGCCGCCGACGCGCTCGCGAGCGGGCCGCGCGGTCCCCGAGGTGAGTCGGGTCCGGCGGGCCCCGCGGGCCCGAGCGGCGCTGCCGGACCTGCTGGCCCCGCCGGGCCGGCAGGCGCCGCTGGACCGACCGGGCCGGCAGGTGCCGCCGCGACACCCGGCCCGTGGCAGCCGGTGCCCTTTACGGCGGGTTGGGCCAGCTACGTGACCGTCTACGGCGGCTCGCTCCAGGCAGCCCAGTACCGCAAGGACGCGTTCGGCCGAGTCGAGTTGCGTGGGATGGCCACGTACGCGGCTGGCAACCCGAGTGCGGCGGGCGTGTTCGGCACCCTTCCGGCGGGCTACCGCCCGCAGGGCATCCGCGCCTTCACGGTGGCCAGCGGCGGCGGCACGTCGACCAACGGGCCCGCCCAGGTCAACGTCAACCCCGACGGCACGCTGCATCGCATCTACGCGTCGACCGACACCGAGCAGGACTGGATCATGCTCGACGGGATCTCGTTCGAGGTCGACTGAGCGCTCCCGCGGGCGGGCACGCGTTGACCCGTGCGCCACGCCCGCCGATGAGCTTTCGGCACTGCGAGAGTCTCAAGAAGCATGGCCAAGCTGATCTATTCGATGTTCACGTCGCTCGACGGTTACATCACCGATGCCGACGGCAAGCTCGACTGGGCCGCGCCTGACGCCGAAGTCCACGCCTTCGCCAACGAGCTGAGCCGGCCCGTCGGCACCCACCTCTACGGCCGGCGCTTCTACGAGACGATGGCCTTCTGGGAGACCGACGACGCCACCGCCTCCGGCGACCCGGTGATGGTCGACTTCGCGACGTCGTGGCGGGCTGCCGACAAGGTCGTCTACTCGACGACGCTTGCGGCGCCGATGAGCGCGCGGACGCGCATCGAGCGCGCGTTCGACATCGATGAGGTGCGACGACTCAAGGCCGCGCAAGACGGTGACCTCGCGATCGCCGGAGCGGGACTGGCGGCCGGAGCCTTCCGAGCCGGACTCGTCGACGAGATCCACTTGTTCCTCATGCCGGTGATCGTCGGCGGCGGCACGCCGGCGCTGCCGGGCGACCTGCGGGTCGACCTGGAGCTGCTTGACGAGCGGCGGTTCGCCAGCGGGGCCGTGTACGTCCGGCACTCGGTCCGTAGCTGACCTCAAAGGGGCCCGCCGCGACTCCACAGGACGTAACGTGGCGCTGTGGAGCTCCAGACCCCTTCTGCTCTGAACCCACCGCGAAGGACGCGATTCGAGCGCACCGTAGCGGGGTTCGTTGGCGCCTTTTGCGGTGCTCTTGCCACCGTGCTCACGCCCTATTGGTTCGTCTTTCTCAGATGGCTCACCGGGTGCAGCGACCAAACCTCGTGGACCGGGATCCTGACCGGAGTCGTCGTTTACTCGGTGATCGCCGCGGGGCTTGGCTTCGTGTGGTCGATCGCCGCTTCCCAGTTTCGGGTCGCGTTCGCGGTACCGCCACTCAGAAGGAACGGCTGGCTCGCGGTTCCCGCGCTCATGTTCACGATCACCGCTGCGTATCTGAACATTGGTATCGCGCAGCACCCCGTGGGGTACACGGCGCCGCCGGACTGCGACATCTACGAGTAGCGCTTGTGAGGATCGCTTCACGGCGCGATCGACCGCAGGTGCTCTGCGTAGGCGGCACGCCCGCGTCGCGAGAGCTGGAATGTGGTTTCGGTCCCGTCGAAGCGCCCCATTTCGAGGTAGCGATAGTCAGCGCCGCGCCTTGCGACCAGTGAAGCCAAAACCTGTCAAGCGCAACC
>JAEMRF010000405.1 GCA_016463515.1 Solirubrobacteraceae bacterium
CCGCCGGACACCGGCATCGTGCACCAGGTCAACCTCGAGTACCTCTCGCGCACGGTCTTCGTGAACGACAAGCTCGGCCAGGCCTACCCAGACACCCTCGTCGGCACCGACTCCCACACCACGATGGTCAACGGCCTCGGCGTGCTGGGCTGGGGCGTGGGCGGCATCGAGGCTGAGGCCGCGATGCTCGGCCAGCCGATTCCGATGCTGATCCCGCAGGTCATCGGCTTCAAGCTCCACGGCTCGCTGCCCGAGGGCGCGACCGCCACCGACCTCGTGCTGACCGTGACCGAGCTGCTGCGCCAGGAAGGCGTCGTCGGCAAGTTCGTCGAGTTCTTCGGCCCGGGCGTCACGGCGCTGCCGCTTGCCGACCGCGCGACCATCGGCAACATGAGCCCGGAGTTCGGCTCCACCGCGGCGATCTTCCCGATCGACGAGGAGACCATCCGCTACCTGAAGTTCTCGGGTCGCAGCGAAGCGTCGTGCGAGCTCGTGGAGGCCTACGCCAAGGCCCAGGGCCTCTGGCACGACCCGACCGAGGAGCCCACGTTCACGAAGATCGTCGAGCTCGACCTCGGCGACGTGGTCCCGTCGATCGCCGGCCCCAAGCGCCCGCAGGACCGCATTGCGCTGACCGACGCCGCCCCGGCGTTCTGCGACTCGCTCGCCACCATCCTCGGCAACGACCCTGCCGGCGCCCGGATGACCAACGAAGGTGGCGTCGCCACGGTGCGCCGCGCCTCCAAGCCCACGCCGTGCAAGATCGGCGACGATGAGTTCAACCTCGATCACGGCCACGTCGTGATCGCCGCGATCACCTCGTGCACCAACACCTCGAACCCGTCGGTGATGGTCGCCGCCGGTCTCGTTGCTCGCAAGGCCCGCGCCCTTGGCCTCACGCGCAAGCCGTGGGTCAAGACCTCGCTGGCTCCGGGCTCGCTGGTCGTGACGGACTACCTCGACAAGGCGAACCTCACCGAGGACCTCGACGCCCTCGGGTTCAACCTCGTCGGCTACGGCTGCACCACCTGCATCGGCAACTCCGGCCCGCTCCCGGTCGAGGTCTCCGAGGCCGTGCAGTCCTCCGACCTGGCCGTCACGTCGGTGCTCTCGGGCAACCGCAACTTCGAGGGGCGCATCAACCCCGACGTGAAGATGAACTACCTGGCGTCGCCGCCGCTGGTGGTCGCCTACGCGATCGCCGGCACCATGGATGTCGATCTTGCCCACGGCGTGATCGCCACCGACAAGGACGGCAACGACGTCTACCTGAAGGACATCTGGCCGACGACCAAAGAGGTCGCCGACACGGTCGAGGCCTCGCTGACCTCCGACCAGTTCCGCAAGTCCTACGCCACCGTCTTCGACGGCGACGCCAACTGGCAGGGCCTCGACATCCCCACCGGCGACCGCTACGAGTGGGCCGACGACTCCACCTACGTGCGCCTGGCGCCGTACTTCGACGGCATGCCCGCCGAGCCTGAGCCCGTGACGGACATTGCGGGCGCTCGCGTGCTCGCCAAGCTCGGCGACTCGGTCACCACCGACCACATCTCGCCCGCTGGCGCGATCAAGGCCGACGGCCCCGCCGGCAAGTACCTCACCGAGCACGGCGTCGCCCGCGGCGACTTCAACTCCTACGGCTCACGCCGCGGCAACCACGAAGTGATGATCCGCGGCACCTTCGCCAACATCCGCCTGCGCAACCTGCTGGCCCCCGGCACCGAAGGTGGCGTGACCCGCTACCTGGATGGCGCCGACCCGACCGAAGTCGTCTCGATCTACGACGCCGCCCAGCAGTACATCGCCTCCGGCACACCCACCGTGGTGCTCGGCGGCAAGGAGTACGGCTCCGGCTCCTCCCGCGACTGGGCCGCCAAGGGCACCGCCCTGCTCGGCATCAAGGCCGTCATCACCGAGTCGTTCGAGCGGATCCACCGCTCCAACCTCGTCGGCATGGGCGTCCTGCCGCTGCAGTTCCCCGCAGGCCAGTCCGCCGACTCCCTCGGCCTCACCGGCGAAGAGACGTTCGACATCTCCGGCTACGCCGAAGCACTCAACGCCGGCGAGCTGCCCAAGACCACCAAGGTCGTCGCGACCAAGCCCGACGGGACCACCGTTGAGTTTGATGCGGTGGTGAGGATCGACACCCCCAAAGAGGCGGATTACTTCCGTCACGGCGGGATCCTGCGGTACGTGCTCCGCCAGATCGCCGCTTCGTAGTTGCATGGGTTCCGGCCGGGGGTGGGGTAGCTCTCCCCCGGCTGCGTTCGCGAGGTCCGTTTACGGCCTGGCGGCCGGAAACGTACATCGCGCCGCCGACCCGCCTGGGGAGAGCTACCCCACCCCCGACCTGCGCCTGCGGTGACTTCGCGGCGAGCTGGCGGGCTCGGGCCGCTGGATTGGGCCGTGGCGGTTCGCTGCGCGGCTCGCCTTCTGAGGTTGGTTTGGGCTGGTTGCTGCGCTGCTAGTGCCCTTGGCGGATCGTTTGGGCTGAGAAATGTGGGCGGGGCGGACATTTCAGAGCCCAAACGGTCGAGCGCCTGCCGAACTTGCTCACGGCGCAAGTCCACCGCCGCCAACCAGCCCAGTGCCGCCGATCCGCCGCGCCTCGCCTTCTCCTTGCGTGTCGGAGCCGATGGCCGGCACCCTGAGCTTGGGCACTCGCGTGTTGAAGCGTCTGCGCGCTGCGCTGGTGCCTGGTCGCCGCTGCTCCTCGACGGCGGCAACCCGCTGCGCGAGCTCCGGTGGAGCTCGCTAGAGGATCTTTTCGCAGTTCTTGATGCGGTCCTTGCCGCCGCGATCC
>JAEMRF010000406.1 GCA_016463515.1 Solirubrobacteraceae bacterium
CTGACCCGTGTACTCGCCCAACCCGTCCATTGGTCCAACCGCCGGTGTGTCGGCTTGGGTTGGCGCGGCGCTGTGCCGATCGGGGGAGAGTGGGAGTGTCTTCAATCGGAAGTGGCTCGCTGAGCCTCACGCAGTCGCAAGCCCAGTGGGATGCGATCGCGTCGATCAAGGCCACGTCGCCATTTGACGGCGGAGGTTCGGGTGGCGCTGCTGCCTCGACGGTCGCCAGCGGATTTGACGCGATGCTCTCCGGCTACACCGCCCAGGCGCAGCTGCTCTCCGCAGCCGCAGCTCCGGATGCCGGCACCACGACGGCGCTGCTGAACCAGCTCGCGTCGGTCCAGCAATCGACGATCGATCTCTTCGCATGAACGTCTCAGCTATCAACAGCTCCATGGCCGGCATCGCGCAAGCGCAGGCCCAACACGCGGGAGCCGCCACGGCGATCGCGACCGGGGGCGACATGGTCAGCGGCATCGTCAACGCGGGCACGGCCGAGGTGCAGATGGCCGTCAGCACGTCGATGCTCAAGCAGGCGATGGATCAGGACAAGTACCTGATCGACGTCCTGGTCAAGTAGACCGTCAGCGGTAGCCCAGCGGCGTCGCGGTCGACGGAATCCGCACGACCTGCGTCGACGCCACCTCCGGGCCCTTGGTCCACCCGAGCCCGCGGCGCTTGCGCGCCGGCGTGTCGATCATGACGGTGCCGCCAGCGGTCGGTGAGATGTCGACCCGCAGCGGCCGGTCTGCCGCGCCGCGCACGCGCGCGACACCTTCGAGCAGCACCCGCCCGGCTTGGCGCGTGATCCCCGGATGGGCGACCCCGTCGAAGTCGCCACCCGGCGACCAGTGCAGCTGCACGACGACCTCGAGCACCGTCTCGAACTGCGCCTCGGCCTCGGCCGCCAGTGGATCCGACGGGTGATTCAGCACGACGCTGGCAGCGCTGGCCAGCGCCCCCACGGCGATGAGCTGCTGGTGCTCGAAGGACCCGGCCACCACCACGTCGGATGGACCGCGGCCAGCCCCGCCGCCGCGCGGCCCTTCCTCCGGGCCGACGATCTCTGGTTCCGGGTCACGTGACTCCACGTGACCCAGGCTACGAGGAGCCGCTGGGCCGCTGGACGCCCCGCCTGGCACGCAAGCCCAAGTTCCCGGACGTCGCTCGGAACCCACGCCATAGCCACTTACCGGACAACTGTCCCCTAAGTTCGCCGGGAGGCGTTATGGTCGATTCATGACGAGCCCCGTGAAGTCCTCAACCGACGCTGGCGGGGTGCCCGCTGGCCGTCCCGAGATCGCTGTGGAGAACCCCGCGACGGGCGCCACCATTGCGCACGTGCCGGATCTCGGTGCGGCCGAGGTCACGGCGCTCGTGGAGCGCGCGCGGGTTGCGCAGCGCGGCTGGGCGGCGACGAGCCTCAAGGAGCGCTCGCGCCTGATGCACGCCTGGCAGCAGTGGCTGATCGCGCACCGCGAGGAGATCGTCGACCTCGTCGTGAGCGAGAACGGCAAGACCCGCGAGGACGCCAAGCTCGCCGAGCTCTTCTACCTCGTCGACGCGCTCGGCCACTGGGCGAAGGTCGGCCCCAAGCTGCTGGCCGACGAAAAGATCAAGCCCCACTCGCCGCTGCTGCTCGGACGCCGCGTGTCGATCAAGTACCAGCCGCTGGGCGTCGTCGGCGTGATCGCCCCGTGGAACTATCCGCTGACGCTGTCGATCGGCGACGCGATCCCGGCGCTGATGGCGGGCAACAGCGTCGTCATCAAGCCGAGCGACGTCACGCCGCTGGCCATCATGCGGCTCGTCGAGGCGGCCCGCGAAGTCGGGTTCCCGCAGGACGTGCTCAGCGTCGCCACCGGCGCCGGCGAGACGGGCGCCGCCCTCGTGGACACCGTCGACATGATCATGTTCACGGGCTCCACCGCGACCGGCCGCAAGGTCGCTGCGCGCTGCGGCGAGCGGCTCATCCCGTGCTCGCTGGAGCTCGGCGGCAAGGACCCGCTGATCGTCCTGGAGGACGCCGACGTGGGGCGCGCCGCCAACGTCGCCGTCGAATGGGCGATGCGCAACTCGGGGCAGATCTGCCTCTCGGTGGAGCGCGCCTACGTCGCGGCCCCCGTGTACGACGAGTTCGTCGAGCGGGTGACCGAGCAGGTCAAGGCGCTGCGCCAGGGCGTGCCGGGCGAGAACGGCTCCGTCGACGTCGGCGCGATCACCCACGGCCCGCAGCTCGACATCATCGAGCGGCACGTCAGTGACGCCGTCGCAAAGGGCGCCAAGGTGCTCGTGGGCGGCAAGCGCGGCGCCGGGCCCGGTCAGTTCTTCGAGCCGACCGTCCTGGTGGACGTCGACCACACGATGGCGTGCATGACCGAGGAGACGTTCGGGCCGACGCTGCCGATCATGAAGGTCGAGTCCGAGGAGGAGGCCATCCGCCTGGCGAACGATTCGCCGTACGGGCTGAGCTCGAGCGTCTTCACGAAGGATCTGGATCGCGGCCTGCGCGTGGCTGGCCAGCTGAACGCCGGCAGCACGCTCGTCAACGACGCGATCATGCACTACCTGGCGATGGAGGCCCCGATGGGCGGCGCCAAGGACTCGGGCCTCGGGGCCCGGCACGGTGTGAACGGCATCCGCAAGTACACGCAGCCCCAGACGATCGTCGTGACCTACCGCGTGCTGCGCAAGGAGCTCACGATGTTCCCCAACGTCAAGGCACGCGGGCGGTTCCTGGACGCACTGATCCCGGCGCTGTTCAAACGCCGCCGCCGCTAGGCGGGCGCG
>JAEMRF010000407.1 GCA_016463515.1 Solirubrobacteraceae bacterium
CACCGCAGCAACGAAACCAGCAAAGGGGACGCCACCGACCGGTTTGTGCCCCTACCGTCCGCCCTCTACGATGGCGGCAACGCGCCAGCTGTGGGTGCGTCGTCGTCGCCGTCAGCCACCCCCACCGAGCGATCCACATGAAGCCGTTCCACCGTCCATCTGCTGGCCGGGCACTCCTCGCCGCCGCCCTCGGGGCCAGCGCGCTGATGTCGGCTGCGCCGATCGCGTCGGCTGGCGACCTCCGCAGCCCCAGGCTGGAGTCGAGCTGTGAAACCGACTTCTCGTACTCCGAGGTGCGCGTCGGGCCGTTCATCGTCGAGGGTTGCAACAAAGCGGGCAACGCGCGCGATGGCGAGTCTGCGCGGTGGCTCTTCAAGGGCGACGTGGAAGTCAACGGCATGCTCGTGGAGCCCAGCAGCGGAGATGACGCGCTCATCGCTGCAACCCGCAACGGCCAGGACCGCAACGGGCGGATGGTCACCGACGGCACCCTTGACCGCAACCAGTCCACACGCTTGGTGGTCGACCCGCGTATTGCCGGTCAGCGTCGTCGCATCGTGATCAACAACGGCCCCTTGCACCTGGAGGGCAGCGGCACGACGTTCGCCGGACGCGGAGAGTTCGTCTCAGTCACCGGAGCCACGGTCGACGGCTCCGCCATCTTCAGCGCTGAACGCGCCTCAGCGATCCCCGGCGGAGGCGTGATCGCCAAGGAAGCGGGTCTCCCAGCGCAGCGCTTCGACATCGGCAACGGCACCGGCACGACGGACCTCCCGATCGGGGGCGTCCCAGCACTCCTCGGGCTGCGGCTCTTCGACATCGAAGACGTGCAACTGGGCACCGACGGGATGACCTTCGACGCCGAGCTCAAGCTCGGGAGCGGCGCACCAGGGCTCATGCGCGACGTCCTGGGCCGAGCGACGATCGAGCTCAATGACGGTGAGGGCATGCAGATCTCGGATCTGCGCTTCCGCATCGGCCACATCGGCATTCCCGGTGTCGGCGGCATGGACAACCTGCGCGTGAACTACGACGGCGGTCGCGACGAATGGAGCGGCGGCTTTGATCTGGACCTCGGGGACCTGTTCCCCGGGATGGACTTCAGCGCGACCGTCAACGCGTCGACGGGCATCCCGAGCGCGATGAACCTCGAGGTTCAGCCGCTCAACATCGCCGTGGGTCCCGGCATCTTCCTGCAAGGTCTGCGCGGCGGCTTCGACACGAGCCCGCTCTCGTTCACCGCCGGCGCCGACATCACCGCGGGCCCGCAGATCGCGGGCTGGTCGGTGCTGACGGCCTCCGGCGACTCGACGATCGCGCTTGAGCCGAACTTCCGCTTCGAGGCCGAAGGGCGCGTGCGCGTGTTCCCCACGGGGCCGAGCAGCGAGATTGCCAACGGCAGCGTGAACTTCGTCTACGACAGCACCGGCTTGATCTCGTTGCGCGGCGACGCGCGCTACGAAGCCACCGCGGCCGGCTTCGGAATTTCGGCCCAGATCGGCGGGAGCGGCTCCTTCTCGACCAGCTCCAAGCAGTTCAACATCGGCGCCTCGGCCACCGGCAATCTCGAGCTGGGCTTCCTGGGATCCGTCCGGATCGTGGAGCTTCGGGCCGTCGTTTCCAGCGATGGCTTCGGGACCTGCGGCGAGGTGCTCAGCCTCATCTCGGCAGGCATCGGGCAGAACTGGCGAAACGGCGGCCTGCAGCTGCTCAGCGGCTGCGACCTCGGGCCGTTCCGCGTGAACGTCGCCGGAGGCTCGCGCGCTGAGCGCCTTCAGAACGGCGCAGGTCGAAGCCGACAGGTCATCGTCCGCGGCGAGAACCTCAAGAAGGCGCTGATCGAGGTCCGCGGACCCGTCGGCGGCGTCCCGATCCGCCTCGTTGGCCCGGATGGCAGCGTCGTCTCGACCATCGGTCCCGGCGATCGCAAGTCAGACGGCAAGGTGTCGGCGATCAACTCGGCCGTGGGTTACACCTCGCCGCCCCAGCCTGCCGGCGGTGAGTCGTCGGGCAAGCGCCAGCATCTGCCGATCGCGATGTTTGCGCTGAAGGACCCCAAGCCCGGCCGCTACCTCATCCAGACGCCCGCCGGCGCTACCCCGCCGAGTGAGGTGGCGCTCGCCGTCGACGCAGCACCGCTGCGGGTGCAGGTGCGCACCGAGCGCACCGGCAAGTCCGGAGAGCGGCGCCTGCGCACCCGTGCCCGAGGACTGGAAGCCGGCGATCTCCTGCAGTTCGGCTTCCGCACTGCCACCGGCGTTGAGCCGATCGGTGAACCAGTCGGCGCCTCCGGCGAGCTGACGTTCCTGGAGCAGACGCGTCCTGGCCGCCGCCAGATCGTGGCGCAGGTCGTGCGCAACGGCGTGCCGGTCCCGGGTCGCGTGACCGTCGTCGGCGCCCATACGGCAGAGCTCCCGGGGATCAATGGCGACGTGCGCCAGCGCCGTCAGGGCAACAAGCTCCAGATCCAGGCGCGCGTGAAGCCCGGCAGCGACCGCCCCGAAGGCTTTGAGTACCGCGTCACCCAGAACGGCCAGACGGGCGTGCACCAGCGACCGCTTGGCAAGTCGCTGAAGGTGTGGTTGCCCGACGCCGAAGCGCAGGCCCGCGTGGAGATCCACCCGATCTTCCGCGGCGCCGCGATCGAGCGCACCAAGAAGGTCGTTCGGATCCCGTGATCCGGACGCCGCCCCGACTGGCCCTGCTTGCCGCCGCGCTGGTCGCGGCGGCGGCGCCAGCCACGGCGCGGGCGGAGGACTACTTCGCCACCCCGGA
>JAEMRF010000408.1:0-1300 GCA_016463515.1 Solirubrobacteraceae bacterium
CAGATTGTCGCCTCGGCGGCGAACTGGGCCCGCACGCAGCAGCATGAGCCGCCCAACGTCCTCACGCCGACCGAGCTCGGTGTGCGCGCCAAGGCACTGGTCGCCGAATTGGGCATCCCTCACCTTGAGGTAAAGGTCGAGGGTAGGGACGAACTCGAGGCCAAGGGCATGGGTGCGCTGCTCGCCGTGACGCAAGGTTCTGCCGAACCACCGGCGCTCATCACTGCCCACTACCGCCACCCTGCAGCCAACGGGCCGCGCATTGCGCTGGTCGGGAAAGCCGTCACGTTCGACAGCGGCGGCATCTCGATCAAGCCGAGCGCACGGATGCACGAGATGAAGTTCGACATGACCGGCGGCGCCGTGGTGCTCGGCGCACTCCAAGCGGTCGCGGCCCTGGACCTCCCGCTCGACCTGCTCGTGGTGGTCGGCGCGACGGAGAACCTGCCCTCCTCGACGGCCTACAAGCCAGGCGACGTCATCACCGCAGCCGATGGCACCACGATCGAGATCACGAACACCGACGCCGAAGGCCGGATGGTGCTCGCCGACTGCCTCTGGCACGCCAAGGAGCAGGGCGCCGAACTCCTCGTCGATGTCGCGACCCTGACGGGCGCCGTGGTCGTCGCACTAGGCTCCACGCACGCGGGCCTTGTCTCCACCGACGATGAGCTGGCCACCGAACTGCTCACCGCCTCCGAGCGCTCGGGCGAGCTGGCCTGGCGCCTTCCGCTGCATCCCGAGTACGCGAAGCTGATGAACAGCCAGGATGCCGACCTCGTCAACGGCAGCCTGGAGCGCAAGGCGGGCACCATCACGGGGGCGTACTTCCTCTCACGGTTCGCCGGCGATACGCCGTGGGCCCACCTCGACATCGCCGGCACCGGATGGGGCCTCGGCCGTGCCTACGCAGCGCGTGGCGGCTCGGCCTATGGCCTGCGGCTCTTGGTCGACTGGCTGCGCGAGCGCGCCGCCGCCTAGGTCAGGTCCGTTCGGGCGAGCGCCGATCAGTGGTGCGCACGAGGTGCGCGAGCTGCCGCTCGCGCACCCCTGGCGAACCACGTGACGGGTGGCGCACAGGCTTCCCCAAGCGCACGCCTCCCGTCAGTGTCGCGCGTGACCCCGGCTGTCCCGACCGGGTTGGGCGTCACGCGCAAGTCTGTGTGGACCACACCACAGGAGAGACCGGCCGATGAAGACCAGTTCTTCGAGCCCCCGACCCGCTCCCCCATGGTCCCTTGCTTGTACCAGTAACGAGTGAAGTAGTACGGGCGTCCACGCCCGAGTGGACGAAAAGGCA
>JAEMRF010000408.1:1400-2770 GCA_016463515.1 Solirubrobacteraceae bacterium
CGGCCGGTGAGTCCGCGACCTTTGGGCTGAGAAATGTGCGCAGGGCGGACATTTTGGAGCCCAAGACTGTTCGGGCCCCGCCTTTGGGCTGGGAAATATGCGCAGGGCGGACATTTTGGAGCCCAAACGTCGCGCTCGCGCTGAACCCGACGACGGCGTGATTGCCGCGACCAGCCAGGCGTCGGCGACACGCCCGGACTCGGGGCGTGCTCGCGCGAGGCCTCGCTGACTGGCGCGACGCGATGCACACCGGCGTACCCTTGGAAGTGCGCCTTAGCTCGGCGCTCGGCATCCCCCAACGATCACGCGGACGGCACCATGGACTTCAAGAAGCTCACCACGCAGGCCAAGGACCAGGCCAAGGGGTTCCAGGACAAGGCGAAGGTCGAGCTCGACCGGCGCGGCGGCACCGAGGGTCTGAAGGCCGGAGCCAAGAACGTGGCCGACGCTGCGAAGGGTGGCGGATCCGTGAGCGACAAGGCCAAGGCGGCTGCGGCCGCAGCCAAGACCGCCGCCAAGCCGCGCTAGCTCATCTTCACGTAGCCGAGCGCACCAGTTGCGGGGTGCGTTCGCCGGATGACCTGATCCGAGGAATTGCCTTCGATGGTGTGCACGGTTCCATCTGCGTCGACTCGCTCGACCATGCCGATGTGTTCGTCCCACACGATCAGGTCGCCGGGATTGGGGCGCACACCGGGGCCGTTGTCGACGGCCTTGCCCGTGCGCTGCGCCCAGGAATACAGAGCGTCAACGCTGCCGAACCCTTGGCCGGCCTCACCGACGGGTGCGCCAGCTGACTTGGCCAGCCAGCTGGTGAAGTAGGCGCACCACGGGCCGACTCCCGAGCCGGCGGTCGCTTTGCGGTACTCGGCGATCCGCGGCGAGTCGTTGGAGCCCATCGGCTGCTCCTTGACGCCGATCTCTTGCTGCGCCAATGCGACCATCTTCTGGCCGACCGTGCCCCCGGTTGCCGAAATCGGCGTGAGGCCCGCGAGGTTGGCGTTGGCTGCGTTCAGGACCTGCCCGAACTGCGCACCGACCTTCGTCGGTTGCGCGGAGGGCGCCGGTGGCGCCATCGCCGTCTGGAGCTGGGAGACGCGCGCGAGGACCGCTTCGAGACTCATCACCGCGTATATCGGCAGCAACCACAGGTCCCTCCAGTCTAGATCGGCGCGTTGGCACACCCGCCTGCACCGGAATCCGGCACGAAGGGCAGCGATCGGCAGGCCCGGAAACGACGACGGGGCGCCCGAAGGCGCCCCGCTGGATCGTCGTGGGAGTGGGACGCCCGAAGGTGGCCCAGGGGGAGCGAAGTCCTAGCGCAGGAGCGAGAGGACCGACTGCGGGGCCTGGTTGGCCTGCGCGAGCAT
>JAEMRF010000409.1 GCA_016463515.1 Solirubrobacteraceae bacterium
AGGGGGTCGCTGCCGGTGTCGAGGGTGGGCTCGGTGGCGCCGGCGCCGAGCGTGCGCACCGCGATGCGCTGGGCGATGCACGCTTCCAGCGGATCGGGCAGGCGCTCGAGGCTAGGCAGCGCGTCGGCGCTGAGGGTGCTGAGGTAGTCGGGGTCGATCGTGCCGGTGAGGGCGAACCGGTCGGCGTTGCGCTCGGCGACGCGGGCATCCGGGTTCATGGCCACGGTGCCCACGGCGAAGACGGCGCTGACGAGCACGATGGCGCGCGGCAGGCGCGATGTGCGGCCCAGTCCGCCGGCGGCGACCACCAGCAGGAGGACCGCGCCGAGCCACAGCATCAGCGACTCGAGGCTGAAGCGCGTACGAGTCTCGCCGTAGGCGTCGGTGTAGAGGCCGAGGCGATGCAGCGCCGACGCCAGGACCACCACGGTGAGCAGGCACAGCACGCCGCTCATGATGCGCACGGCCAGGTCGTCACTCGGACCGAAGTGCTTGGCGGCAGCGACCACGCCGAGTGTGAGCATCGCGGCGACCGTGAGCTGCAAGAAGCCGGTGCGGGCGTTCTCGGCGTAGGTGAGGCCGGCGGTGAGCTGGACGACGTCATCGCCGCCGAAGAACGCGGGGAGCTGCAGGGCTACGAAGCCCACGAACACGGTGACGGCGGCGCCGAGGGCGATCGTCCACTCGGTGCGGCCCAGGCGGGTCGACGCCTCGCGGGCCGGGCGGTCCTTGCGGGTGGCCGAGACGAGCCAGAGCGCGCCGGCGATCGTGAGGACGAGGCCGAAGAGGAGCGTGCGCAGCACGATGCTCTGGACGTCGAGGTTCCAGTCGAACAGGGTGCGAACCAGTTCGGCAAAGTCAGCGTCGGCGGCGGAGAACAGGGCGCCGAAGACGAGCACCAGCAGCGACGCCATCGCCACGCCGCGCGCGACCGGGCCCGCCAGCGACCAGCGCCGGCTCGACGCCCGCTTGATGCCGTCAGCCATGAACACGACCGGCGCGGGGATCAGCTTGGCGACCCAGGCAAAGACGCCGATGGCGGTCTCCCGCCACGTCTTGGCGCCGGCGACGGCGATCGAGGTGAGCGTGAGCGAACCGAGCATTGAGAGTGTGGTGACCCATTCGGAGTCGCGGAATGCCGGCACGACGCCGAGCGCGGCTGCGCCGACGAGCGCGCCGACGACGAACGGCCCGCGGCGCTCCGTGAGCGTCCACGCCGCGGCGATCAGCCCGAGGCAGAGCGCCGCCAGGCCGACGCCCGCGGGCTGCTCGGCGAGCAGGAGTCCGGTGAAGAGCGCCAGGCCGAGGGCTGCGAGCGCGAAGGCGCGCGGCGCCGGTGGGCCGTCGTAGAGGGTGGGCTTGACGAAGGCCGGGCCGGCCGGGCCGGCAGGCCCTCCTGGTCCAGTGCCACCGGCCGGTGGACCAGCTGGGCCGCCGGCGGGCGCGCCGGGCGTCCCGACGGGCGTCCCCACGGGCGCGCCGACGGGCATCCCGCCCGGCCTCACGAACGTGGGCGGCGGGCCGTAGCCGGCGCCGGTCGGTGCACCAGCAGCGGCAGGGCCGGATGCAGGCAGGGGCGGTCGAACCCCGCTGGGCGGGGTGAACGTAGGTGCGGTCATCGCGTGGTTACCTCGGGAGGTGAATGACCATCCGACACCCGCGAGGCTGAGCCTGCGTGGCGTGGATGGTCCCGTCATGGGCGTCGACGATCCACCGCGCAATCGCCAGACCGAGGCCAGTGCCTCCGTCATGGGCACTGCGCGCGCGGTCCGTCCGGTAGAAGCGTTCAAAGACGCGGTCGGCGTCCTCCGGCGCGATGCCGGGGCCCTCGTCGACCACTTCGATCTGCACGTGGCCGTGGCCGTTTGTGCGGTGGGCTGAGCCATTGCCGCTGGCGCCCGTGGTGGACGCCGTCACGCGGACGACGCCTCCAGCGGGCGAGTGGCGCACCGCGTTGTCGAGCAAGTTCTTGACGACCTGGTGCAGGCGTTCAGCGTCGCCGCTCACCAGCAGGTCGGCCGGCTCGGCCGACCAGTCGACGCGCACGCCGCGGCCGGTCTGCGGGTCGTCCTGCGTGAGCGTGCATTCCCGCGCGACCTGGTCGAGCATCGCCCCGATCGCAAACGGCTCGCGGCGCATCGGCAGCCCGCCGGACTCCAGCTTGGAGAGGTCCAAGAGCTGCTCGACGAGTCGGCCGAGGCGCTCGGTCTGCGCGAGGGCCGTCTCGAGCGCTTGCGGGTCGGTCGGCTCGATGCCGTCGACGAGATTCTCCAGCAGGATCCGCAGGGCGCCGATCGGAGTGCGCAGCTCGTGCGAGACGTTGGCTACGAGGTCGCGGCGCATCCGCTCGACCTGATCGAGCTCGGCGGCCATCGCGTTGAAGGCGCGGGCCAGGTCGCCGACCTCGTCACTCGACGTGGCCCGCACCCGCCGTGAGTAATCCCCGCGCGCCATCGCCGTCGCGGCGTTGGCCATCTCGCGCAGCGGCGAGATCATGCCGCGTGCCAGGAAATGCGCGACGGCCAGCCCGATGATCGCCGTCGACACGAGCCGCGGCAGCAGCGGGAAACCGAGCCAGCGGCCGATCGCCAGCACCCAGATCGACCCGAGCACGGTCGCGACGATCACGATCCCGAGCTTGCCCTTGAGCGAGGTCACGAAGTCCAGCGGACGGTCCGCCCGGAAGCTCCCCGGGGCCGCGACGTTGCCGCGCAGGCCGCGCTGCTCGCCTTCGATCGGATGCAGAGGTTTGGGCACGGGTTACCGTCC
>JAEMRF010000081.1 GCA_016463515.1 Solirubrobacteraceae bacterium
GGGCCTCACCGCCGGCGAGATCGCCGAGCGCATGGGCATCAACCAGAACTACCTCTACCGGGTGCTGCCGGCGCTCGAACAGGATGGCAAGCTCGAGAAGCGTGGCCGTGGGTGGTACCTGCCGGGGGCGTAGCCCCTGTGACGTGAGCTCGGGGGTCGGCGGACCCTCCGGACTCGCTCGTCACCTCGCCTGACGGCTCGGCTCCTCCACGCTCGCCTCCGGGTCCCCCGACCCCCGAGCTTGCGCTCCCGGTCCCATGACCCCGTCAGGCACCAGCCACGGCCTCGTTCTCGAGCGGGGTGGCCGGTGTCTTCTCCCTAGGGACGGGGCGCGGTCTAGAGACTGACAAAGGCCCCGATCGCACGATGTGCGGTCGGGGCCTTTGTTGTTCTCCGCGTACCCCGCTCAGCACCGCAGGAGCGTCACCCACGAGCGCCCCTCAGAACCAAGAAGACCCCGATCGCATGCAATGCGACCGGGGTCTGTCTCGAAGGGAGGGCGGCGGCGCAGTGAAGCCCTTGGGGCGCACCGGCCCGGCGACCCCGCGAGGCGGGGGCCGGGGGTGGCCCAGCCGGACCGTGGCGACCGCAGGAAGAGAGCGCCAGCGAACGACCGAAAGGGTGTCCGGATGGGCCACCCCCGGCCCCCGGCCGTCCACGGACACCACACCCGAACGACGAAGGCCCCCGGATCACGGGGGCCTTCGTTCCTCGGAGTGGAGCTGAGGGGACTCGAACCCCTGACTTCCGCCATGCCATGGCGGCGCTCTACCAGCTGAGCTACAGCCCCGCGGGAGAGGCGATACTACCAGCGCCGCTGGTGCGACGCGTCGTCGTGGACGCCTCGCAAAGTGGTGGTCAGGCGGGCATCACGTAGGTGCCTGCATCGACACCGTCTTGCACCGCTTTCAGCTCGAGAGCGAGCTTGCGGTTGGGGTCGGACCAGACGCGACGCCCGGGCCTGCGGGTGGCTTCGTCCGCAACCAAGACGTCGGCGAATGAGCGGAGTGATCCGCCGGCCGTGGCGGAACTGGCCGAGGACCAGTCGGAGAGCGGTGAGAGGTGCAGCACGAGATGTCCTGGAGGTTCGGGACGCGCCGGACACCGCGTCGAAGTGAATCGCGCTCAACGTATCGGATACCGATGGTATCGACCGTGCTGCGCGACACACAACTCGCCGTAGCGCGCTGGCGGGGGGACGCCGTATTGAGCATTGCTAAACAACGCTTGCGTGCCCTTGCACACTTTTCCGGTCTATGACACTCTGGGTTCCAGTTCGACCCCGCGCCATCGGATGGCCACCTAGGGAGTCGAACCGGTCCGCCTCACCAACGGATCTCACCGTCGCTTCTGGAGGAGCAAACGTGTCGCAAGTCTCGACGCGGTCACGCATTCGCGTGCCCGCACCCTCACCCCTGTCCGTCCGCGTCCGTGTCCGCGCGGTCGCGCTCGCCGTCGTCCTGCTGAGCCTGCTCGGGCTCGGGACGGTGTCCCCGGCGAGCGCTGCACCTTCCCCTGTCACCAAGGCCGACCTGTGCGCTGCGTGGAACGCCGCGGGCACGGCCAACCCCGAGGTCCAGCTGTCCTCTGGCCTCACCATCAACGCCGCCAAGGCGACGCGCATCGGCAAGAACTGCACCGCATCCGGCGCAGGAGTCGCACTCAGCGGCGCCACCGTCACCAAGGAGTCCAGCCCCTCGTCCGGGGGCAACGCGGCCGCCCAGCTCCTCGCCGCAGTCACGCATGCGGCGGGGACCGACCCCGACCTCAAAGAGGGCGACGAGGTCTTCAAGGGCGCGACCATCAAGAACCTGAACGCCGTCCTCAAGCTCGGCTACTTCGAGATCAGCGGGTCGCTCGAGGTCAAGTTCTCGAGCACGCTCACCAAGCTCCAGTTCAAGGGCAAGCTCTACGGCATTGACCGCTACACGCTGCAGCTCTCCAGCCCGGTCGGCGGCACGCTGCTGCCGAACGTTGAAGGCGCAGGGATCGACTTCACCGGCGTGCTCGTGGTCCAGGGCGACTTCATCAACCTCGACGTCAACGGCGAAGCGCCGTCGCTGATCTTCGGTCAAGGCGATGAGCGCGTGTCGGTCTCTGACGGCCGGCTCAAGCTTTCGCTGAACACCAACCAGACTCTGCATCTTGCGGTCGCCGGCACCGTCGGCATCGGCTCGCGTGTGTCTGCCGAGGGCAACCTCGACGCCGACTTCGACGAGGCCGGCCTGAAGAGCCTCACGGGCTCGGGCGCCTTGACCGCCACCATCCCGGCCCGGAGCTCCAGCCCGGCCGGATCGATCACGGGCGACGCCGCGTTCTCCTACACGCGTGAGCCGCTCGTTCGGTCGGTCACGTTCACCGGCGACGTGCGCGTTGGTGACGCGCTCGTCGCCGGTGGCACCGGCACCCTGGATGACCAGTCCGCCAGCTTCACCGGCAAGGTCGAGTACGACGGCGACAAGCTCTCGGCCCGCGCCCAGGTCGACGGCGTCGTGTTCTACGGCGACGACCTCACCGGCCGCACCATCGAGAACCGCGCCGGCGCGCAGGTCCCCGCTACCAAGGGCGACTACCTGATCAAGTCCGCGTCTGGCAGCGTGGCCACCCAGGGCCTGCTGCTCAGCGGCAGCCTGCAGATCGGCGACGTCGCCGGTGAGCAGTGGGGCGTGGCCGGCGGCAGCGTCGACCTGACCTACGCCAAACCGAACCAGCCCGACACCAAGATCAAGGGCTCGGCCGACATCGCGTGGACCGGCAAGACCGTCACGTCGGTCGCCTTCGCGGGCTCGATCACCTCAGGCACGACGGAAGTCGCGTCTGCCGCCGGCACCATCGACGGCAAGAAGATCTCCTTCACGGGTCAGGTCACCTCCCCCACCATCAGCGGCAAAGCCTCTGGCGTCGTCTACTACGGCAGCGACCTCGCGGGTGAGACCGTCACGAACCGCGCCGGAACCGACGTTGCCGCCACTCGCGGCGACCTGATCCTCACCGTCGCCGACGGCCGTGTGCAGGTGGGCTCCGTGCTCGCCACGGCCAACCTGCAGCTGCGCAAGGTCGGCTCGGAGATCTGGGTCAAGACCGACGCCCAGCTCAAGGTTGCGCAGACCTGGCTGAGCTTCTCAGGTGAGATCGACAACGCCGGCAACGCGAACCTCAAGGGCTCCGGTCGCGTGAACTTCGATGGGTACGTCATCGACTTCCAAGGCACTGCCGTCGCCAAGAACGGCGTGCTCAAGCTCACCGGCGGCGGGTCGTTCACCACGGGGCTGTTCACGGTCCAGCTGAGCGGCACGATCGAGAAGCCCGACGCCGCCAGCTCGGTCTACGTGCTCACCGGTACCGCCAACTTCAAGTTCGGCAAGTACTCGGTCGCTGGTGGCACCGTACGCCTCACCATCGGCGAGGGCATGACGACGACCTTCTCGCTGAAGGCCTGCGTGCTGTTCCTCTGCCAGAACGGCACCTACAAGCTGTACTTCAACGGCAACGGCACCGTGAACCGCGCCGAGCTCAACGCGCCGCTGACCTCAGTGCCGCTGTTCCTGGGCATCGGCTCCGTTGCCCTCGGCTCCAAGGTCAAGATCAGTACCAAGATCACCGGCATCCTGTAAATCGACTGGACGGGCGGTCCGTCCCTCCGCCGCAGTCCACTCCGCAACCCGTTCGCAGCCCCCGGTCGTCTCCCCCGGGGGCTGCGGCGTTTGTGGAGGCATGTCACAAAAGCGCAATGGCCCGAAATGACCGGAGTTCCGGGCGTTTTGGGCCATTTGGACAATTGCAGCCATGCGTGCTGGCTGCAACACTCGGGCGCGGCCTGTCCCACCAACGGGCCTCATGCCGCTTCCGGAGGAGCACCTTGTCCAACGTCACCACGCGCCGGCGCGCCAGCGCCGCTGTGCAATCACGCCGGCGGTTCCAGTCCGTCTTTGCGCTCCTCGCGATCCTCGTCGCAGGGTTTGGCTTCGCGCCAGCCGCAGCAAACGCCGAGGGCATCAGCCGCGCTGAGGCATGCGCTGCCTGGACCGACGTCAAGGGCGGCGCCGATTCACTGACCCTCTCGACCGGCATCAAGGTCGAGGCCGACCAACTCCGCGCTGAAGGTGTCGACTGCAACAGCACCGACGCCGCCATCGTCGCGGTTGCTCCCACGATCTCCGAGGCACCATCGGGCGTCGCGGGCACGGGTGCCGCCCAGGCCCTCGCGTCGGTCCTGACGGCCGCCGGCGGCGGCCAGCTCGCCGATGGCGACGAGATCTTCCAGGGTGCCTACATCGCAGGCTTTCGCTTCGATCTGAACATCTTCACCGGGAAGGCCACGATCTCCGGGCGCGTGATCATCGACTTCTCCGAGACGCGCACGGAACTCAGCTTTGCTGGCGGGTTCACGGATCTCAACAACTACTCGATCAACGTCTTCACGCCGAACAACCCTGCAACCGGCCTGCCGACGGGGACCAAGCTCCCGGGCGTTGGTGGCGACCCTCTGAGCTTCCGCGGCACGTTCGTCAAGGCTGGCGCTTCCTCCAAGCTCAACATCAAGGCCAGCGCTCCGTACGTGACGATCGGCCAGGGTGCCGAACAGTTCTCGCTGCGCAACGGCGAGCTCGCGCTCTCCCTTGCCGATGAGACGAACGGCACCGGTCTGAAGCTCGACGCCTCGGGCACGCTCGGCATCGGCGACTCCCTCGAGGTTGACGGCGCGATCACCGCCGACTTCGACGAGACCGGCCTGAAGTCGTTCACGGGCTCGGGCGGGCTCACGGTCACCGTGCCGGAAGGCTCGGTCTCCGGTAGCGCCGAACTCTCCTACACCCGCGAGCCCCTCGCGCGCTCGATCACGTTCACCGGCGGCCTGACCGTCGGCGACGCGGTGGTGGCGAACGCGTCCGGCACGATCGATGACGCCGCAGTGAGCTTCACGGGCAACGTCGAAGTCAGCAACGCCGACCTTGGCGTCAAGGGCGGCGTCGACGGCATCGTCTACTACGGCGACAACCTGACGGGCCGCACGATCTCCAACTACGCCGGTGCCCAGGTGCCAGCGCAGAAGGGCGACGTCCTCCTGAAGGCCGCCACGGGCGAGATCACCTGGAAGAGCCTCACGCTCAAGGGTGGCGTCCAATACGGCGACGTGGGTGACCAGACGTGGGCCAAGGCCAACGGCTCGGTCGGCCTCTCGTTCCAAAGCGGCGATCAGCCGCCGACCACCATCACCGGTGGCGCAGGCCTGGCCTGGCTGAAGGGCTCCTCCCCCGCCGTGTCGTTCGAGGGCTCGATCACGTCGGGCTCGACCGAGGTCGCTTCCGCCAAGGGCACCATCGACGCGGCCAAGATCACCTTCGAAGGCCAAGTCACGCTCGCGAACCCGGACCTGAAGATCACCGGTGCCGTGAGCGGCGTCGTGTTCTACGGGTCCGACCTCGCAGGAGAGACGATCAAGAACGCCGCGGGCGCTCTGGTGCCGGCCTCCAAGGGCGACTTCGCGCTCACGAGCGCGTCAGCTTCGATCGAGGCACGCGGCTTCATGGTCAGCGGCAACGTGGGCATCGGCCGTGTCGGTGGCGAGCGTTGGGCGACCGGCGGCGGCGCCGTCAGCCTGACCTACGGCGCAACGACGGTGAAGGGCTCGGCTCAGGTCACCTGGGTCGCAGGTCAGCTGCCGGGCGTCACCTTCGAGGGCGAGATCGCGTCTGGCCTGAACAAGGTCGCGGCGAAGGGCACCATCGACGGCAAGAAGCTCCTCTTCGAGGGTTCCCTCTCGTCGCCGACCGCCAGCGGTAGCGCGAAGGGCGGCGTCTACTACGGCGCCGACCTGGCCGGCGAGACGATCGTCAACAAGTCGGGCGCCACGGTGGCCGCCAAAGCTGGCGACTTCTACCTCTCCGGCGACGGCAGCGTGAAGCTCAAGCAGGTCGAGGCCTCAGCCACATTCACCCTGAAGAAGGTCGGCACCGTCACGTGGCTGTCGACCAACGCCCAGGTCAAGGTCGCAGGCACGTTCCTCGCGTTCGCCGGTGATGTCGACAGCCTTGGCAACTTCAGCCTCAAGGGCGCAGGCTCCGTTGACTTCGACGGGACCACCGTGCTGTTCAGCGGCACGGCCAGCTCAGTGAACGGCAAGCTCGTGATCAGCGGCAGCGGCACGGTGAAGACCGGGCTGTTCTCCGCGACGATCAGCGGCACCATCGAGAAGCCCGATGCTGCCAGCTCGGTCTACGTGCTCACCGGCTCGGCGAGCTTCAAGTTCGGCACGTTCCAGGTTGCCGGCGCCACCGTGCGCCTCACGATCGGCGAAGGTCTCACCACGACCTTCGGGATCAAGGCGTGCTTCCTGTTCATCTGCCCGAACGCGACGTACAAGCTCTACTTCCGCGGCGGCAACGTCTCGCGCGCAGAGCTGAACGCTCCGATCGCCTGGGCACCGAAGTTCCTCGCGATCGGCGTGGTCGTCCTCGGACCGAGCGTGCCGATCTCGACGAAGATCACCGGGATCTTCTAACCAGGATCCGTCGTGTGGGGTGGGCCGTCGCCCACCCCACACCAACGACAAAGACCCTGGTCTGTGCCCGAACGTTGGGGCACAGACCAGGGTCTTTGTGGTTCCGCAGCGAGCCCGGCTGCCACGCCAAGCCGCTCGCAGCGCGAGCTAGTCGGGCTTGCTCTCGTAGCTCTCGCGCGGCACGTCGCCGTAGAGGCGGTCCAGGCGGTAGAAGTCGCGGGCGTCGGGCGTGAACACGTGCAGGACGACGTCGAGGTAGTCCATCAGGATCCACGTCGCTTCCGTCACACCCTCAACGCGCTTGGGAATGACGCGCAGGTCGTCCTTGATGCCCTTGAGCACGGCGTCGTGGACGGCCTTGACCTGGCGGTCGGTGTTGCCGGTCACCACGACGAAGTAGTCGGCGTAGCCGACCGCGTCCGCGACGTTCAGAAGGGTGATGTCCTTGGCACGAATGTCGTCGGCGATCTCGGCGATCGCAAGGGCGAGCGCGCGGGGATCACCACCGCCGCCCTCGCGGACGGGCGTCTCTGCGGCGTCGCGATTCAGGGTGGTCTGCTGGAGGGTCTCGGGCGTCTCGGTCATGCGTGTACCTGGGAACGGTAGAGGTCAGCACGCTTCAGGTGCGCTGCGACCGCCGCCGGGACCAGATAGTCGACCGTCTGCCCGGCCGCCAGGCGACGCCGGATCTCCGACGAGGAGATGTCAAACCGGGGCATATCGAAGAACTCAAGACGCACCGGGAGGTCGACCAAGCGCTCTACGATGTCGCGTCGAAGCACGCCTTGGCGGCCGGCGATACCGAGGGTCGCCAGCTGCGCGACCTCCACAGGCTTGTGCCAGGTCGGCAGCGACAGTGCAGTGTCGGCGCCGACGATGAACACGAGATCGTCGCCGGGACGCTGCGCCCGCAGCTCGGTGAGGGTGTCGACGGTGTAGGAGGCTCCACCCCGCTCGATCTCGAGTTCGCTCACTTCGAAGCGTGGGTCGTCCTGTGTGGCCAAACGGCAGAGCTCGGCACGGACGAGCGGCCCCGGCGCGCCAGCGGCAACTTCCTTGTGCGGCGGCGTGTGTGCCGGCACGAAGAGCACCTTCTCAAGGCCAAGCTGGTCGCATGCCTCGGAGGCGCAAATCAGGTGGCCGATGTGGGGCGGGTTGAAGGTCCCGCCCATGATCCCAATGCGGGCCAAAATTCAGCCCCGAACGTGTCCGTCGCCCCAGGCGACGTACTTGGAAGTACAAAGCTCCTGCAACCCGATGGGCCCGCGAGCGTGAAGTTTCTGCGTCGAGATCCCGATCTCAGAACCCTTGCCGAACTCGGCGCCATCGGTAAACCGCGTGGAGGCGTTGACGTAGACGCAGGCCGCGTCGACGCGGCGGGTAAAGGCCCGCGCGGCCTGCACGTCGGCCGTGAGAATGGCCTCGGAGTGGCCCGAGCCGTGCGCCGCAATATGCGCGACGGCCTCGTCGAAGGAGTCCACGACCCGGACGGAAAGGATCAGCGCCAGGTACTCCGTGTCCCAGTCCTCGTCGACGGCGTCGACAAGGCGCGGCTGGATCTCCGCGGGCGCCAGCGCTTTGGCGCGGGCGTCGACGCGGAGCTCGACTTCGAGTTCGTCGAGGTCTGCAAGCAGCGACGGGAGCAGGCCCGGAGCAGCGTCGGCATGCACCAAGAGCGTCTCGGCGGCGTTGCAGACCCCAGGGCGCTGCGTCTTCGCGTTGATCGTGATCGCGCGCGCAGCGTCGAGGTCCGCGGAAGCGTCGACGTAGACGTGGCACAGGCCTGCCGCTGCGTAGATCACGGGGACGGTCGCCACGCCCTGAAGCGCGGCTTTGAGGCCAGCGCCGCCTCGCGGGAAGATGAGGTCGACGAGGCCGTCTTGCGTTGCGAGCTCGGCGAGTTCTTCCCGGCCGCCACCGGCAACGAGTCCGATCGCGCCGGCCGGCACCCCTGCCGACTGAGCCGCCGAAGCGGCGATGTCAGCCAGGACTGCGTTGGTACGCGCCGCGGACGAGCTGCCGCGAAGCACGCAGGCGTTCCCGGACTTCAGGCAGAGCGCGACCGCATCGATCGTCACATTCGGGCGGGCTTCGTAGACCACCGCGACCACGCCGAACGGCACACGCTCGCGACGCAGCTCGATGCCGTTTTCGAGGCGACCGCCGTCAATCACCTCACCGACGGGATCCGGAAGCGACGCGACATCCCGCGCCTGGTCAGCAATCGACGCGATGCGGTCGGGCGTGAGCGTCAGGCGGTCCATCAGCGCGTCCGACAAGCCAGCGGCGCGGCCGTCGTCCAGGTCGCCGCGGTTGGCCACGAGGATCGCGTCGGTTTGCGCCACGAGCGCGTCGGCGATGGCGTGCAGCGCACGATTCTTGGTGTCGGTCGGCAGGACGGAGAGCGGCCCTGCGGCCTCTTTCGCGGCGCGGCAGATCTGCTCGACGCTGTGGGTGGCGATGGCCATGGGCTGACCATGGTACCGCCGCGGGGCCTTCGGCTACGAGGGGAGCACTCGTCCGTCGTCGGTCAACACGAAGTAGTCGCGGTGAACGACCTCGTCTGGCGGCACCGGCTGAAGCTGCGCGAGCTCGCTGTTGCGTTTGCCGGCGGCGTTTCTGAGTTCGGCTGCGTCGTACTGCGCGAGGCCCTTTCCGACTGGATAGCCGTCGCAGACCACGTCGATGGCGTCGCCGGCGCGGAACTCACCGTTGACGTGCGTAATGCCGACCGGCAGCAGCGAGACGCCGTCCTCGCGCAGCGCCCTGGCCGCGCCCGCGTCGACCTCCACGGTGCCCTTGGAGGGCTTGGCGTACCGCAGCCAGAGCTTGAACGAGCTGTGCTGGCCGTCGCCCGCGGGGAAGCGCGTGCCGACCTTCTCGCCGTCGAGCGCCTGCCCGAGCGCATCCTCGGAGAGTCCGCTGCAGATCGTGACCGCCACGCCAGCGGCGCGAGCGATGTCGGCGGAGACCACCTTGGACTGCATGCCGCCGGAGCCGTGCGCAGAGCGGTTGGAGTCGATCGAGAGCTCTTCCAGGTCAGACGGGTGCTCGACCTCCTCCACGAGTTCAGCCGTCGGGTCGGTCGCGGGGTTGGCGGTGAAGAGTCCCTCGGTCGACGTGAGCAAGAACAGGTCGCTGGCGCCGACGAGGGTGGCCACCTGCGCAGCGAGCACGTCGTTGTCGCCGAAGGAGATCTCCTCGGTGGCCGTGGTGTCGTTCTCGTTGACGACCGGCACCACGTTCCAGTCGAGCAAGCGCTGCAGGGTCCGGCGGGCGTTCAGGTAGTGCTCGCGGGCGGAGATGTCCGCGGCCGTCAGCAGCACCTGCGCCGGCACGATCCCGGCCGCAGTGAAGCGCTCCTCCCACTCGCGATAGAGCCGCCCCTGCCCCACCGCGCTGGTGGCCTGGAGCTCCTCGATACGCGTGGGGCGCGCGGGCAAGTTCAGCAGCGGGAGTCCGCAGGCGATCGCACCGGAACTCACGATCACCACGCGATCACCGAGTTCACGTCGCCGAGCAACTTCACGCACGACGCGGTCGAGGACCGCGTTGCGCAGAGTGCCGTCGTCGGCGGCGATGACCGACGATCCAAGCTTGATCACCACGGTGCGCGCCATGGCGGGTTAGAACTCCAGCTCGAAGACTTCGCCGCCGAGGTCGACCTCGTCGCCTGGCTTGAAGCCGAGCGACTCCAGGCGATCGATCACGCCGAGTGCTCGCAGGCGCTTTTCGACGTGCGCGAGCGCGTCCTCGTTCTCCAGATCGAAGCGGCGCACAAGCGTGGTGACCTGGTGGCTGACCACGCGGAACTCATGCGGGCCGGTGCGCTCGACCTCGATCGTCGACTTGGAACGGGGCCGAAAGACCATGTGCTCAGCCAGCGAGGCTTCCTCGTCGGGGCCTGACTGGGCAAGCTCCTCGGGAACCTCCGGGCGCTCGGGCACGAGCCGCAGGAGCTGCCTGGAGAGCTCCGGGATGCCGGCGGCGGTCGCACTGGAGGTCAGCGCGATGGGAACGTCGTCGCCGAGGCGCTCCTGCCATTCCATGACGGCGAGCTCTGCGTCATCCGGCGAGACCAGATCCACCTTCGACAACACCAGGATGCGCGGCAACGCGGCGAGGCGCGCGTCGTAGGCGGCGAGCTCGGCCTCGATCATGGTGTAGTTGTCGAGCGGGTCGCTGCCGTCGAGCGGGGCGAGGTCGAGCACGTGGGCGATGGCCTGGCAGCGCTCGATGTGCGCGAGGAAATCGTGGCCGAGGCCCACGCCTTCGCTGGCGCCCTCGATCAGACCGGGAATGTCGGCCAGGACGAGCTGGCGGCCATCCGCCTCGATCGTGCCGAGCATCGGCTCGAGCGTGGTGAACGGGTACGCCGCGACCTTGGGCGTGGCGCGCGTCATGGCGGCCAGCAGCGACGACTTGCC
>JAEMRF010000410.1 GCA_016463515.1 Solirubrobacteraceae bacterium
GAGGTCGACGGCGAGCTGGCCAGCAAGATCGCCGAGAACTTCGTCGAGGTCGTCGTGGCGCCGAGCTTTACCGAGGAGGCGCTCGCCGCGTTCTCGGCCAAGCCGAACCTGCGCGTGCTGGAAGACCGGGAGCGCCGCTTCCGCAAGGGCATCGACCCCGAGACCCGCGACCTGGGCGGAGGCATGCTCATGCAGGACCGCGACAGCGACCCGGACGACCGCTCCCAGTACGAGGTCGCCACCGACCGCCAGCCGACGGAGTCGGAGTGGGAAGAGCTGCTCTTTGCCTGGCGCGTCGTGCGCCACGTGAAGTCCAACGCGATCGTGATCTCCAAGGACCGCCAGACCCTGGGTATCGGCGCCGGCCAGATGAGCCGTGTGGACTCCGTCCGCATCGCGCTCGACAAGTCGCGCGTGGACTCGCTCGACGGCGCGGTGCTCGCCTCCGACGCATTCTTCCCGTTTGCCGACGGCCCCGAGCTCGCGATCGACTCGGGCGTCAAGGCGATCATCCAGCCGGGTGGCTCGGTGCGCGACAGCGAAGTCGTTGAAGCCGCCAACCGCCGCGGCGTGGCGATGGTCTTCACCGACCTGCGCCACTTCCGCCACTAGCCAGCGCGGGGCGCCGCGTTGAACGGCGCTCAATAGTCCCCGGGTGCCGCTTGGCACCCGGTCCACTGGCGCGTTAGCCTCCGGCGCGTGAAGTCACCCGTCCGTCCGGGGGTTGTCCCCTCCCAGACCACGACGCTGCGCACACGCCGAAGCGGCGCGGCGCGATGCGCGTTGCTGGCCATCCTCGCGCTCGCCGTCGGCTCGGCGCCTGCGAGTGCTGAGCCCATCCGCATCATGCCCGTGGGCGACTCGATCACCCAGGGCGCCGGCGGGGACTACACCTGGCGCTACCGCCTGGCCAACAGTCTGCGCCTGAACGGGCCCGCCAGCGGCGTCGATTTCGTGGGCAGTCGCACCGGCCTCTACGACACGGTGAAGTACCTCCAAGACTGGAACCAGGACTACCAGATCGCGGAGTTCGATCGGGACCATCACGCCGTCTGGCTGCGGACGCTGATCGACGAGACCGCCACGATCGGTCCCGCCATCGGCGCGCTGCCGGCCAAGCCCGATGTGGTCATCGCGGCGCTCGGAACGAATGACGCAGCGCGCGGGGCAGCGCGGTCGCTCACCGCCATGGAGTCGTTGATCCGCAACGCGCGTGCCGCGGCGCCTGGCGTCGATGTGGTCGTCGTGGGCCTCTACCCGCTCGCCAACCTTGGCAACGGCGCGCTGATCAATCAGTCCTACGTCGCGGGCTTCAACGCTGGGCTGCCAGCCCTGGCCAGCCGCCTGAGCACCCCGAGCGAACGCGTGGTGCTGGCGCCACTGGCGAGCTTCGATCCGCGGACCATGACCTGGGACGGTCGCCACCCCACCTCCACCGGCGAACTCGTCATCGCACGCAGCGTGGCCACCGCGCTGGCTGAGCTCGGTGTGGGCGGCGGCTGGCGAGGGCCGTCGACCGCCGTCTGGCCGGCGCAGGGACCGACCCCGTCGCTGATCCCCGCCTCCAACGGCACCGTGCGCGTGACGTGGCCCGTCGACACCCCGGGGGCGCTCGCCTACCGCGTGACCTACCGCCTCGTCGGGACGTCCGCCTGGACCCTCGTCGGCACCCTCGCAGCCAACACGCCCACCGTCACCGCCCCGGGGATGAAGGTCGGCAGCAGCTACGAGTTCGCCATCACGCCCGTGCGCGGCGCGATGGTCGGGGTCATGGGGCCGCGGGTCACCACCACGATCCCTGCGCCCGTGCCGCGCTCCAAGCCGTGGTGGCAGCTGTGGTAGGCCCCACCACCTGCTGAGCCCCGCCGCGGCGGTAGTCTCGCGGGCGTGCCTGCGATCGGTCCCCCGCTCACCCCGGCTGCCACGCGGCTCGTGCTCCTGGGCAGCGGCGAGCTCGGGCGCGAAGTCGCCATCGAGGCGATCCGCCTGGGCTGTGAAGTCGTGGCCGTCGACCGCTACGCAGACGCCCCAGCGATGCAGGTCGCGCACCGCAGCCATGTGATCCCGATGACGGATACGGCCGCGCTACGCACGCTCTTGGAAGATGAGCGCCGTCGGCCGTGCGCCGCGCTGCTGGTCGTGCCTGAGCTCGAGGCGATCGCCACGCCGGTCCTCCTGGAGCTCGAGGAGCAAGGCCTGCATGTGGTGCCGACCGCGCGCGCTGCCCGGCTCACCATGGACCGCGAAGGCATCCGCCGACTGGCCGCTGAAGAGCTCGGGCTGCCCACCTCGCCCTACCGCTTCTGCGATTCGCTGGAGGAGGTGCAGGCTGCCGTCGACGCGCTTGGCACGCCATGCGTCGTCAAGCCGGTGATGTCGTCCTCGGGCAAAGGCCAGAGCGTGATCCGCGAGCCAGACGGCGCCCAGGCCGCGTGGGACTACGCCCAGGAGGGTGGCCGCGTGGGCGCCGGGCGCGTGATCGTGGAGGGCTTCGTCGACTTCGACTACGAGATCACGTTGCTCACCGTGCGCCACGGTGGCGAGGGCGGCGCCGCCACGGCGACGGCCTTCTGCCAGCCGATCGGGCATGTGCAGGAGGACGGCGACTACCGCGAGAGCTGGCAACCGCATCCGATGAGTGATGCGGCCCTGGCCGAGAGCAAGCGCGTGGCTGCGGCCGTGACGCAGGCCCTCGGCGGCACCGGCCTGTTCGGGGTGGAGCTGTTCATCCGCGGCGACGAGGTGCTCTTCAGCGAAGTCTCGCC
>JAEMRF010000411.1 GCA_016463515.1 Solirubrobacteraceae bacterium
GATGGGGCGCTTTGCAGATGTGCGCGCGGCGCTGCGCGACGATGAGCGGTTCCTCAGCGGACACGGTGTCGCGGCCAACCGCATTGCCAACCACGCGGGGCGACTCACCACGCTCTCCAGCGATCACGACGTCCACGGACGGCGCCGCAAGGTGCTGATGCAATCGCTGGGTGCCAAGGCGCTAGGACCCATCGAAGGCACCCTTCAGGCGCAAGCCGAGCGCATCGTAGATGCGCGCCTCGACGGCCGCCCATTCGACGCCGTCACTGACCTTGCGTCGGGGCTTCCGGTCAGCGTCGTAGCCGACCTCGTTGGCGTCCGCGTCAACAGTGACCAGATGCTCGGCTGGGCCGCGAGCACGTTCAATGCGCTGGGGCCTGCCAATCGAAGGACGGTCGCCACACTCCGCGGCAGCCTCGGACTGCTCGCCTACACGCGCCGGTTGTCGCGCGACCAAGTGGTCCCTGGGACCTGGGCGGCATCGGTCTTCGACGCCGCAGACCGCGGAGAGATCTCGGCCGCCGAGGCCCGAACGATGGTCATCGACTTCGTCGCCCCGAGCCTCGACACGACGATCCTGGCCACCGCACACCTCCTCTGGCTGCTCGGGCAACACCCAGCGCTCTGGCAACGGATCCGCGAAGAGCCGGAGCTGATCCCGGCCGTGGTCGTGGAGGCCGTCCGGTTGGCCTCACCGATTCGAGGGTTCACCAGAACGCTCGCGCAGGACGCCGAGATCGGCGGTACCGAACTCAGGTCCGGCGATCGAGTCGCGCTGCTGTTTGGCGCTGCAAACCTCGACGAACGCCAATTCCCGGATCCTGAGCGGTTCGACCCCGAGCGCCCAAAGGGCGCGCACCTGGGCTGGGGCAACGGCCCGCACACCTGCGTCGGGATTCACCTGGCCAAGCTCGAGATGCGTACGTTGCTCCACGCGATGGTCCCGCGCGTGCAGGCCATTCACGTGCAGACGCCGCAGCGGCTGCGCAACAACACGCTCCAAGGGATCACCAAGCTCCCCGCTCGCATCGAGCCGGTCGCGCGGTAGGGGTCACGTCGCCGCGGGCCACCGTCTCCCCCACGCCGATCGGCGCCAGCGGCGAGGTCGTTAGAGGCTTCCGACTTCGGCTCCGGCGAGCAGCAAGCCGCCCGTGATCAGCGCGATCAGGACCGGCTGGTGCACGAGGTAGATCGCCAGGGAGTGACGCCCCGGTCCACCGGCGCGTTCGCCGATCTCGGTCGTGGCAGGCAGCCCACTCAGCAACGCACCGCGGCGACCGCCGGGATAGAGCGCGGCACCAGCCGCCAGCCCGATCAGCGCGCATCCGGCCCAGGGAAGCAGCGGGTACCAGTCCACGCCCTTCTCCGGGGGGATGAACCCGAGCACCAGCGCACCTGGGGCGTCGCTGCGCACGTCCATCGAGAGTCCGATCGCGATGACCGCCGCACCGAGCAGCACATTCCATGTGCCTAGGCGTGCAGCGAGCGGCAGCACGACCAGCATGAGCACGGCGATGAGGTGCAGGATGCCGAAGCGAACGACGTCTTCGCTTCCCAGGGCCACGAACGTGGCGACGGAGACGAGGGCAGCGGCAGCGACGACCTCGGCAGCCCTTGGCACGTGGGAGCGCCACAGGGCAATCCCGGAAAGTCCGCGGGAGACGCCCCGGCTATGCGAAAGCCAGAAGCTGATTCCGACGACGCCCAGGAAGAGCGAGCCGGTGACGACCTGAAGCCCACGCCAGGCACCGTTGAACGGGTCGATGCTGGCTTGCGGCGCCAGCAGGTTCACGTCGTAGGCCACGTGGTAGATGACCATCAGGACGATCGCGAACGTCCGCAGCGCGTCGATCTCCCAGAGCCGCACGCGGTGGTCGTCCATCGCTGCCAGACGGTAGCAGCGCGTGGCGTCCTACTCGGGCGTCGCGGGCCCGACGTAGAACCACTGGCCGCCCTCGCGCACGAACGCGCTGTGCTCCCGCTGCAGCCCACGCTGGTTGCTGGTCGCATCCCAGAAGTGGGCGTCGAACTCGACGGTGCCCGCGTCGTCATCTGCGAGCCCACGCGTGGTACTTCGGATCTCAAGGCGCTGCCACTCCAGGCTGGCGTCGAGCTGCAACGACCTGGGCCGCGTCGACCGGTGCCAGGTCGCCAGCAGGTACGCCTCGTTGCCGACCGCGAAGGCGCTGAACCGCGACCGCATCAGTTGCTCGGCCGTTGGCGCCGTCGGCTGACCGGAGGCGCGGCCGTCGTGCAGCTCACCGCAGCAGTCCGCATAGGGCTGGCGCGAGCCGCAAGGGCAACGGCGGGGTTCTCGGAGTGTCGACACGACGGGGCAGGCGTGAGGTGGCGAAGCAACCGCGAGAACGCTACGCCGACTCGCGCCGCACCATCTCGGCGATCCAGATCGGCGCAAACGGCGAGGTGCAGTTCGGGGGCGTCGGGTAGTCCTTGAGCACCTCCAGGCGCTCTCCAATATCGATCGCGCGAGCCCGAAGCTCTGCGTGATGGATCCCGATCTTGGCCAGGCAGTGGTTCATCGCCCACTGCAGGCGATCGGGGGCGCTGGCCATCTCCGCCTCGATCTGGACGAGGAGCGCGTCGAGGTCCAGCCCCTCCGGCTGCTTCTCGACTCGTTCGGTCGTCAGCGCCCAGCCTGCACTCGCGACCACCTGGTCGGCATCGGTGAACCACGCCACGCGCAGCTGCTCTGCGTGCGGACTCTTCTTCACCACGTAGTTCACGAGCCAGTCGTGGACCTTGGG
>JAEMRF010000412.1 GCA_016463515.1 Solirubrobacteraceae bacterium
GCTGGCCGCCGAACTGCGCCTTACCACCGAGCGGCTGCTGGGTGACGAGCGAGTACGGGCCGGTGGAGCGGGCGTGGATCTTGTCGTCGACGAGGTGGTGCAGCTTCAGGATGTACATGTAGCCGACCGTCACCTGCTGGTCGAACGGCTCGCCGGTGCGGCCGTTGAACAGGGTGAACTTGCCCGAGGCCTTGCGACCTTCGCGGCGGGTCTCGTCGATATCCATGCGGATACGACCCTTGTGCTCCTTCTGCCACTGCACGAGCGCGTTGTCGACGTCGGCAACCGTGGCGCCGTCGAAGACCGGCGTGGCCACGTAGACCTTGCCGTCGGTCTCGTGCTTGTTCTTGTAGGCGTCGGAGCCGTCGTCGTACCAGCCCTGTGCGGCGGCCCACCCGAGGTGGGTCTCCAGGATCTGACCGACGTTCATGCGGGACGGAACGCCCAGCGGGTTGAGGATCACGTCGACCGGCGTGCCGTCCTCGAGGAACGGCATGTCGTGCTCGTCGACGATCTTCGAGATGACGCCCTTGTTGCCGTGGCGGCCGGCGAGCTTGTCGCCCTCGGAGATCTTGCGCTTCTTCGCGACGAAGACGCGGACGAGATCGTTGACGCCCGGCGGCAGGTCGTCGCCGTTGTCGCGGCTGAAGGTCATGACGTCGATGACGACGCCCTCCTCGCCGTGCGGCACCTTCAGCGAGGTGTCGCGGACCTCACGGGCCTTCTCCTTGAAGATCGCCCGGATGAGCTTCTCCTCGGCGGTGAGCTCGGTCTCGCCCTTCGGCGTGACCTTGCCGACGAGCAGGTCGCCGGAGCTGACCTCGGCGCCGACGCGGACGATGCCGCGGTCGTCGAGGTTACGCAGCGACTCCTCGGAGCGGTTCGGGATGTCGCGCGTGATCTCCTCGTCACCGAGCTTGGTCGTACGAGCATCGATCTCGTACTCCTCGATGTGCAGCGAGGTCAGGACGTCTTCCTTGACCAGGCGGCGGTTGAGGATGATCGCGTCCTCGAAGTTGTAGCCCTCCCAGGACATGAAGGCGACCATCAGGTTCTTGCCGAGTGCCATCTCGCCGGCGCTCGTGGAGGAGCCGTCGGCGAGGACGTGCTTGGCCTCGACCTGCTCGCCCGTGGCGACCAGCGGACGCTGATGGATCAGCGTGCCCTGGTTGGAGCGGCGGAACTTGTCGAGCGGGTACTCGTCGATGCCGTCGGCGGTCTCGATGCGGATGAGCTTGGCGTCGACGTAGGAGACGGTGCCCGGGCGCTTGGCCAGGGTCACGTCGCCGGTGTCCATCGCGGCGCGGCGCTCAACGCCGGTGCCGATGACGGGGGCGTCGCTCTGCAGGAGCGGCACCGCCTGGCGCTGCATGTTGGAACCCATGAGCGCGCGGTTGGCGTCGTCGTGCTCCAGGAACGGGATCATCGCCGTGGCGACGGACCAGATCTGCTCGGGCGAGACGTCGATCAGGTCGACCTCGCTCGGGGCAACGATCGGGTACTGGCCGGCGAGCGTGCGGCAGACGACTTCGTCGGCCGTGATCTTGCCGCTGGCATCCATCTCGGTGTGCGCGAAGGCGATCTTGAGCTGCTCCTCCTGGGTGGCATCCAGGTGGACGATCTCGTCGGTGACGATGCCGTCCTTGACCACCTTGTAGGGCGTCGTGACGAAGCCGTACTCGGAGACCTGGGCGTAGCTGGAGAGCGAGCCGATCAGACCGATGTTCGGACCCTCAGGGGTCTCGATCGGGCACATGCGGCCGTAGTGGGTCGGGTGGACGTCGCGAACCTCGATGGGTGCGCGCTCGCGGGTGAGGCCACCGGCGCCAAGGGCCGAGAGGCGACGACGGTGCGTGAGGCCAGACAGCGAGTTGGTCTGGTCCATGAACTGCGAGAGCTGCGAGGAGCCGTAGAACTCCTTGAGCGCCGCGACGACCGGGCGGATGTTGATGATCGTCTGCGGGGTGATCGTGTCGGCGTCCTCCGTGGTGAGGCGCTCGCGAACGACGCGCTCCATGCGGTAGAGGCCGATGCGGAAGGCTTCCTGGATCAGCTCGCCGACGGTGCGCAGACGGCGGTTGCCGAAGTGCTCGTACTCGTCGATGTGCTCGGCGATCGGCTCACGCGGGTAGGTGACGGCCTCAGCGGCGTAGTCCTTGATCTCCTCGCCCTCGGCCGGATCCTCCGGGATACCGAGGAGCTTGGGCAGGGAGACGAGCTCCTTGATCAGCGCGATGATGTCGTCGTGCGTGAGCGTGCGGGTGTCGATGTCGACATCCAGGCCCAGGCGCGCGTTGAGCTTGTAGCGACCGACGCGCGTGAGGTCGTAGCGCTTGGGGTCGAAGAAGAGCTGGTTGAGCAGGTTGCGGGCGTTGTCGACGCTCGGCGGCTCGCCCGGACGCTGCTTCTTGAAGAGCTCGATGAGGGAGCCTTCCTCGGTGCGGTGCACCTCGGAGTCGGCCTCGATCGTGTTGAGGATGTAGCGCGAGTTGTCGAACATCGCGGCGATCTCGTCCTCGTTGGAGTACCCCATCGCGCGGAGCAGGACGGTGACCGGCAGCTTGCGCTTGCGGTCGATGCGGACGTGCACCTTGCCCTTCTTGTCGATCTCGAGCTCGAGCCACGAGCCACGGGCCGGCATGAGGTTCGCGGTGAAGAGCTGCTTCTCGCGGTCCTTGGCCTCCATCACGTAGGCGCCCGGCGAGCGGACGAGCTGCGTGACGACGACACGCTCGGTGCCGTTGATGATGAACGTGCC
>JAEMRF010000413.1 GCA_016463515.1 Solirubrobacteraceae bacterium
AACGCGCTGCCCAACTACGGGCAGATCGGCTACGTCGTGGCGATGAACGCCGACCTCACCACGCCGGGCTCTGATCCTGCTCCGACGCCGGTACCTGCCCCGACTGGAGCTGGCGGCGCCGGCGGCGCCGCACCCGCAGTCGGACTTGCGCGCAAGACCGCACAGGTCTCGGGCGGGCGCGCGGCACTGGAGATCCTCTGCCAAGCGGCCTGCAGCGGCGAAGTAACACTCCAGCGCACCACGGCTGGCAAAGCTGCGCGGGCCACCAAGAGCCTGGGCCGTGCGAAGTTCTCCGGCGAGGCCGGCAAGGCGGTCAAGGTCCGCGTCAAGCTCAACAGCCGGGGCAAGGCCCTGCTGAAAACCAAGCGCAAAGCGTCGGTCCAGGCCAGTTTCACGCTCACGGGGGCGGCGACGCCCACGGTCGTCGCCGTCACGCTGCGCCGATAACCGCTGGGCGACCAGCCCGGTACCCTTCGCAGTCAGCGATGACCAAGCGGTACCACGTCACCACCTTCGGGTGCCAGATGAACGAGCACGACTCCGAGCGCATGAAGGGCATGCTCGAGTCGCTCGGTTACGGCGAAACGGCCGAACGCGCCGACGCCGACCTGATCCTGTTCAACACCTGCTCGATCCGGGAGAAGGCCGACGAGCGGTTCGTGGCGCATCTGCACGACGCCAAGATCATCAAGCGTGGCAAGCCCGGCACCGTCATCGGCGTCGGAGGCTGCTGGGCCCAGTCGATGAAGGACCTCGTCTTCGAGCAGTTCCCGTTCGTCGACGTCGCGTTCGGTCCCGGTCAGGTGCCCAAGCTGGCCGAGTTCCTCACGACGGACTCGATCACCGCCCAGGGCTACTTCGAGTTCGAGGGCTTCCCCGCACACCTGCCCACCAAGCGCGACCGCCCGCACCAGGCGTGGCTGCAGATTTCCGTCGGCTGCAACATGAAGTGCTCGTACTGCATCGTGCCGAGCACGCGTGGGCGCGAGAGCAGCCGGCCGTTCGAAGAGCTCGTGGCCGAGGCCGAGCGCCTTGCTGCCGACGGCGTCGTCGAGATCACCCTGCTGGGGCAGAACGTCAACGCCTACGGCCGGGACCTGCGGCCGCAGCCGCGCAAATTCGCAGAGTTGCTGCACGCCGTCGACGCGATTCCCGGGATTCGCCGCGTGCGCTACACCTCGCCGCACCCACAGGACATCAAGCAGGACGTCGTCGAGGCCCACCGCGATCTGGACTCGATCTGCGAGCACATCCACCTGCCGCTGCAGGCTGGCTCCAGCAAGATCCTCAAGGCGATGCGCCGCACCTACAACCGTGAGCGGTTCCTGGATCGGGTCGAGATGATCCGGGCCGGCGTGCCCGACGTGGCCCTCTCGACCGACATCATCGTCGGCTTCCCGGGCGAGACCGAGGAGGACTTCCAGGAGACGCTGGAGGTCTGTGAAGCGGTCCAGTTCGACTCCGCCTTCACCTTCGTGTTCAGCGCGCGTCGCGGCACCGAAGCCGCGACCTTCACCGAAGGCCTGGTCTCCCGTGAAGAGAAGGTCGACCGGATGCGGCGCCTCGTGGAGGTCGTCCAACGCAACGCCCACGAGCGGGCGCAGCGGTTCGTCGGGCGCACGATGGAGGTCCTGATCGAAGGCCCATCACGCACGGACCCGTCGCGCCTGCGCGGCCGCACGACCCACAACAAAGCCGTGAACTTCCAAGGCTTCGGTGAACCCGGCACCTTCACGCAGGTCGAGATCACCTCGGCCACCAGCCAGACGCTGATGGGCGAGCAGTCGCTCGTCGACCTCGCTCTGCTGCGGTAGTCAAGCCCGCTCGCCCGCGAGCCGCGACACCCGCTAGCTGCGGAAGCTCGCCTGGCCCTCGGCCATCCGGTCGGCGATCGCCTTCGCACCGCTGGCCTTTTGCGTCATGGCGGCGACCGTCGGCAGCGCCGACCCGAACACGGCCCCGACCTTCATCGTGAGCGGTGCGACCGTGACCTCGCCGCGGTTCTTCGTGATGGCCGTGACGGTAGCCGCGGCCACGTCTTGGGGCGTGCACGTGCCGACGCCCGGCGGGAGGGTGCCCTCGGCGCCGGACTTGGCGAACATGCCAGCGTCGCGGATAAAGCCGGGCGACACCACCGACACGCCGACGCCATGGGCGGCGAGATCCTGACGGAGACCGAACGCAAAGCCGCGCAGCCCAAACTTGGTGGCGGAATACATCGAGCTACCAGGGCTCGCCACCTTGCCCGACAGCGAGGACACCACGACGATGTGGCCGCGGCCTCGGGCGATCATGCCTGGCACGAGCGCGCGGATCATCTGGATCGGCGCCGTGAGATTGGCTTCGATGATGCGGTCGAGCTCGTCCTCTTCAAACGACTCCAGGTCGCCGCTTGCCGGCACCGCGGCGTTGGCAATCACGATGTCCACGCCCGTGTGCGCGTCCACGAGCGCCTTGAGCGCTGCGCGGTCCGTCAGGTCACACGGGGCCGACTCGCCACCAAGCTCCGCAGCAAGCGGATCCAGCAGCGCGCGGTTGCGGCCGCTGAGCACGAGCGAGGCCCCTTCAGCGCGTAGGCTGCGGGCGATCGCGGCGCCCAGACCACCCGTCGCGCCGGTCAGCAGAACAGTGCTTCCACGCAGATGCATGGGCGCCACCCTAACCGAGGGATCTGGGCAGACCACGGCATGGCGAGCGGTCCGCGATACTCGCGCGGTGCCTTTGCCGGTGATTGCGATCTTTGGGCCGAC
>JAEMRF010000414.1 GCA_016463515.1 Solirubrobacteraceae bacterium
CCGCTCAACACGGCCGGCGAGATCATCCGGATCAACGCGCCGAACCGGGCCTGCAAGCTCGCCCGCGGCCTGACGAACCCCAGCGTCGTCTTCTACGGCAAGGGCACCACCGGCTTTTCTGCAGGCCGGCTGTTCGTCGCAGGATTCGACGGCAAGGTCCTCGAGATCCCCTCGGCGTTCGACGCGAGCGCCGCCGCCGGCTAGGTCTCGCGGGCCTACCGAAGGCGCCCGACTCGCGGCGCCTTCGGAGCGGTTCCGGCCCGATCCGTACGATGCGCGGGTGTCCGCGCCCACCTCGTACCCGATCGACGAGGCCCTCATCGCGGAGGTCTACCGGTTGGGGCTGGGCGGCGAGGAGGCCAAGCTCCCGCGGCACCGTCACGACCTCACCCGCGAGCAGGTCGAGACCACACAGAAAGCGCGGATCATCCTCGCCACCGCCGAGGCCGTGACCGCCGAGTCCTACGCCCGCACCTCGACCCGCACGATCATCGAGCGGGCCGGCGTCTCGAGCAAGACCTTCTACGCCCATTACGCCAGCAAGGAAGAAGCATTCCTTGCCGGCTACACGCTGCTCGACGGCGTGATGCTGAGCCACATGAAGCAGCCGGTCAAGATCGACGAACCGCGGGCAGCCACACGCGCCGCCGTGAAGAGCTCGCTGGAATCGCTGGCCGCCTGGCCGCTCTTTGCCCGGATGCGCCTCGTCGAAGGCCGCGCGGCCGGTCCGATCGCCGACCAACGCCGGCTCGAGATGGCCCGCAGCCTGATCAGCTCGATGATGCGCACCATCGAGGCCTCGCGAACGCTCGACCCACGGATCGGCACGCCGACCGAAGGCGCCGTGGCGGTTCTCATCGCCGGCATGAGCGAGCTCATGACCCGCCATGTGATCGAACACGGCGCCGAAACCTTGCCCGAGCTTGCCCCGGCACTCGTCGAAGCCGTGGAGCGCTTCACGTACGGAGATCCCCCGCCGTATCTGCCCGGCGAATAGCATCCCGCGCCCGCCGTTGACCATGCTTGGCGTGCAACAGGTCGGTCATGTGGCTTCATGCGGTGCGCGACTGGCAGGTAGGCGCTACCCTTGGAGAAGCTCATGGCCCGTGCACGCGTTCTCATCCGCCCGAAGTCCGGGATCCTCGATCCTCAGGGCGAGGCCGTCGAACGGGCTCTGCCCGCCCTCGGCTTCGACGGTGCCAGCGATGTGCGCATCGGCCGACTCGTCGAACTCGAACTCGACGACGCCGCTGACCTGGATCAGATGTGCGAGCGCCTGCTCGCCAATCCGCTGATCGAGGACTACGAGATCGAAGTCGTCTCCTCGTAACCGAGGAGCACGAGCTCACACCCACGCCGGTCAGACCCGCGAGCCGCGACGGCTGGCGGCCACCTGCGTTCGCGTGCGGCCCATCGCACGCCCGATTCGGGACTCCTCACCGGTGAGGACAACCTGCCATCCTTGGGCGCATGCGCTTCGGAGTCGTTCGCTTTCCCGGCACCTGTGACGAGATCGACGCGCTGCGCGCCTGCGCTGCCGTCGGCGATGCCCAGCTGCTGTGGCACGGCGACGCCGACCTCAAAGGGTCCGACGTCATCGTCATCCCCGGCGGCTTCTCCTACGGCGACTACCTGCGCGTCGGTGCGCTGGCCCGGCTCTCACCCGTGATGGGCGAGGTCGCGAAGTTCGCCGCCGCCGGCGGACCGGTCCTCGGCATCTGCAACGGCTTCCAGATCCTCGCCGAAGCGGGCCTCGTGCCCGGCGCACTGCTGCCAAACCTGTCGCTGCGCTTCGTCTGCCGCGAGGTCGACCTCGTCGTCGCGACCGCGCGCACGCCGTTCACCAGCACCTCCTCCGTCGGCGACGTGCTGCGGATCCCCGCCAAGCACAAGAGCGGCCGGTTCTACGTGCCGGATGCCCAGCTGCCGGAGCTCGTCGCCAACGACCAGGTGCTGTTCCGCTACGCAGACGGCCAGAACCCCAACGGCTCCCTGGACGACATCGCCGGCGTGTGCAACCTGGCGGGCAACGTCGCCGGCCTGATGCCGCACCCCGAGCACGCCGTCGACGCCCTCATCGGTTCGATCGACGGCCTGAGGCTCTTTGAGGGCGCCGCCGCCAGCGCCGCGCCCGCCGCGGCCTAGCGAGCGAGCCGAGAGCCAGCGGCGCGGGGCGCGCAGGCGCACCGACTCACCCCGCTCCGAGCGCGCACCACCCAGCTGGCGCTCCCGCGGTCTACCGATTGGCCCCAATGGCAGACCACGCGGCCTAGGGTGGGAGGCGTGTCCCGGCCGTCCTCCTCGACCGTCAAGACGGTGCTCGTGTTGCTGTCGGCGCTGGCGCTCGTGCGCGCCTTGCGCCTCCCGGAGCGCGGCACCACGCTGCGCCGGCATGTGGAGCTGCTGCAGAAGGTCACGCCGATCCACCAGTTCGCGCCGGTTGCCGGCTCGCGCGCACTCTTTGACCGCGACGGCCACTTCGGCGTCACCGTCGTGGCCCACCGTCACGGCACCAGCGAGCCCTGGACGCTCGTCCCCATCGACGAGCGCGAGCTCGCCGGCTGGCTCGCGTAACAACTCGACCCCTAAACCTTCCCTCTGAGGGAAGTTCCAGGGGTCGAGTTGGTCATTGCCGCTCCGGGAAGCCCTCGACGTCCTGCGGGTCGAGAACGGGCAAGGCCCGAGCCGTCTGGAGACGACCCGGGCCTTCAGTCCCTGGGGCGGGCGCATGACGAAACGCCCACCCCCG
>JAEMRF010000415.1 GCA_016463515.1 Solirubrobacteraceae bacterium
GCGCCGCGCCGCATCAGGCACGATGGCGGGATGGCGCGTCCCGCAGTCGATCGGTTGTTCATGCGAGTGGTGGAGGCCGAGACCCTCGGGGATGCCGTCGCCGCACTCGAGGAGCTCGCAGCACTCGACGACGCCGACCCGTCGGCGATCCACGAGCACCAGCCCATCGGCGACCTCTACAGCGAGCTGGCCGGCGAACTCTTTGAAGACGAAGAGGTCGAGACGGCGATCGAGCTGCAGGAGGAGGCGCTGATGCACCCGTGCACCAATCGCCGCCGCGAGCAGGGCACGCTCCTGGGCTACCGGTTCGTGGGCCTGGAGGACACCTCAGCGCTCGACGATCTGAAGGCCTCGCGCTCGGGTGGGCCGTCGGATGCGAGCCTGCTGGCGGGTTTTGCCGAGCAGGTCGAGGTGATCGAGCTGGCGATGGCGCTGCGCCTGCACGATGAGGCCTTGGAGATCGCCCAGTCGGCGCGGCCGGTCGACGAGGAGCTCCTGCGCAGCGTCGAGATCGGCCGTGCCCTGGCTCGCTCCGACGCTGGCCTCCCGCCGGACGACTCCGACCTGGCCGCCGAAGATGAGCTTGCGAAGTTCGACCGCGAAGCCCGCCTGGCCGACGCCCGCGACGCCCGGCAGCTCTTCGTGCCCCGCGATCAGCTTGCCGCCGCGCGCGAGCAGTGGCCCGACGAGCTGGACTTCGCCGACGAGGCCGTCTACTACGCCACGCTCGAGCGTCGCTGGCAGGAGCGCCCCGGCGACGCCGGCAAGCCCAAGCCCTACCCCGTCGACGTGGCGGTGTTTGCAGCCGCTGGCGCCACGCCGACCCGCCTGCTGGACGACCTCCCCCAGGATCTCGTCCTCACGATCGAGGCAGCCGGCACCGGCCCGGTCACGTGGCCGCCGGGGCGCAACGACGACTGCTGGTGCGGCTCCGGCCGCAAATACAAGAAGTGCTGCGGGTAACGCCCGCGGACTAGCGCGGGACCTCGTCGAGCTCTTGCCCTTCAAGCAGCTCGAGGAATGACCGGACCGTCGCGTCGCTTGGCGTGCGGTAGCCGCGGCCTCGAGCGTCGATTTCGGCGTGCACGTAGGCGCGCACCTCGCGCGTGTGGCGGTGAAAGCGCAGCGTGTGCTCGGTCCAGCGCAGCTCACCTGCGAGCGCGTCGTCGGCGAGCTGCTCGTCGAGGCTCTCGAGCGTGGCCTGCAATTCGCTCATCGCGGCACCTGCGTTGCCGTGTGGCCATGGCCGTTGCCCATGCGTGAATCCCTGCGTCGTCGGTGGCGGTCGACCGGGGGAATTCGACGATGTACTGCGCCCAGGCCGAAGGTCGGCGGGCGCGCTTGAGGGCGCAGATTAGCGGTGCGACGGCAAATGGGCCAGCGTGCCCGCAACCCATAGAGTCGAGCCGACCCGACGTGACGCGCGCATGAGCTACTTCGACCACCTCAGCGACCGCTCCGTCAACCCGATCGACGCCGTTGACGGCCGCGGACGCAGCTACCTGGCGGTGGTCGGCGAGTCGTTCTACCGCCGCAACATCGCGGCCCTGGCAGACGGCCACCTGGGTACCACCCACACCCAGGCGCTCCTGGTGCGCGAGCCGGCCAACCACTACGACCCCAACTGCATCGCGGTCTGCTCGCCGCAGTCCAAGCTGCTCGGTCACCTGAGTCGCGCCAACGCCCGCCGCTTCAGCCACGCCCTCGATCGCCTCGGCCGCCCGGTACTGGTCGACGCCGAGATCCGCCGCGACACGCTCGACCACGACTACAACGTGGTGCTGCGCGTGGACTACGGCGTGCTGAGCGGGCGTCGGTAGCCCCGTGGGCCGGTCGTCCGACCGTCGCCGCTAGAGCAACGAGAAGCCCAAGAGTTCGGCAACGCGCGCCTGCTCTGCGTCGCGCGACGCGAAGCCGATCGACTCACCTCGCTCAGCCAACCTTGGCACCGTGAGGGCCGCGACGGCGAGGTGCCAAGCGTCCATCGCTCGCAGGCCGTGTTCGACCACGAGCTCAAAGGCCTTGGCCTCGATCTCCCGCTGGTCGCCACCGATCACGGTGACGGGCCCCTCGTGCCCGAGGTCGCCTTCAAGGACCGCGAGCGCAGCGCTGATCTGCTTTGGAGTTCGCCGTGCGTGCCGCGCTGCCCGCACAAGTGCGCCGGCCACCTCCACGCGGGTCCATGTTCCCGTGACCGCTGCAGCGTCCTGATCGAGAAGCAGCTGCACGGCGTCGCCGTGCCCATCTTCGTCCGGCAGATAGGCCCGCGCCAGCACCGACGAGTCGACGTAGACGACCACGTCAGCGCCGCTCGCGGTCGTCATCGATGAGTTCGTCGACGACCGGACCAAGACCGCTCATGCCCTCGAGCGCACGGCGGCGAACCGCGGCGCTGACTGGCGCTCCGGTCGTCGGCACGAGGACGCCCTGCGCCGCCGCCCGAGCCCGGAGCCGCGCGCTTCGATCGCCACGATCGGCATCCACAGCCGCATCCAGGATCTGCGTGGCGAGCTGGTTGACGCTGCGGCCCTCGCGCGCCGCGCGCGCCGCGAGGCGCGCGTGAAGTTCGTCGGGCACACGCAGAAGCAGCTGACGCACGAAGCAGATGCTATCAGCCTGATGAGTTGATATCACGTGTACTCCTTCGAGCCTGTTGCGCGGGCGCAGAAGCCGCGCTAGGCAGCCTGGCGCCCCTCGTCGAGCACCTCCAGGTCACCGAAGAACCGGTTGCCGTCGTCGAAGCGCACC
>JAEMRF010000416.1 GCA_016463515.1 Solirubrobacteraceae bacterium
TCAGGGCTTCACGGATCTGATCCTCGGACGGGGCGGGGGAGTCGCTCGGGGCCATACACCGATTGTAGAAGGGCGCGGGCCGCCGAAGCGGCCCGCGGTCCGGTCTGGGCGCCGCAGGATTGCCCGGCGGCGCTGGGTCGTGCGCTAGAAGAGCACGAACGTGACGGTGGCGGTCGACGTCCCGCCGGGGCTCGTGAGCACCAACGGGTACGACCCGCGGGGGAGCGACTTCACCCGGACGGCCAGCTCACCGAACAGCGTCGGCGTGAAGCTGACGACGTCCACACCATTGAGCGTGACCCTGGTGGCGTACGTGACCCCCGGGCCCTTCAGGTTGAAGTTCACCGTCGAGCTGGAATCACGGATCACCGAGATCGCTGTATTCGTGATGTTCGGCGGTGGTGTCCCCTGGTACGCGAACGTCAGCGTCGAAGCCGAGCGCAACCCGTTGGCGACTGCTTGGATGCGCTGGGTCCCGCCGCCCGCCGGCGTCGTCACGACGACCTCCCTGGGCCTCTGCGACACGATCGGCGCGGTCTTGCCGCCGATCAGGATCCTGGAGGTGTCGAGGTCCGAGCCGGAGATCGTCACGCGGGTTCCGCCCGCTGCTGGGCCGGTGTTCGGCGTCACGCTCGTGATGGTCGGGGCGTACGTGGCAACCGGGAAGGTCGTTGCCGGCCCCCAGACGCCCGTGCAGGTCACCGGGAAGGTTGCCTGCCCGAACCACTGGTCGACGACCAGTGCGCCGGTGAAGCTCCTGTCGACGCGCACGCCTGTCACGCCGGTCGTCGTCGGCGCCGTGAAGGCCTCGATGAGCGGGACGTATCCGAGCTGGAACGACGTCGGCTTGTAGGTGGTTTTGGCGGGATCGAGGTCCCAGGTGGCGAGGTCGAACGGCGCCCGCGTGCTCGTGGCGTACGCGGTCGATACGCGGGTTCCGAGGCCCGGGTCGGCGAACGCCCGGGCGCCGCGCAGCTGGCCGCCGAAGCCGAGGCTGCTCAGCGTCTTCACGGCGGTGCCGTCGAGCGACACCGTCTGCTGGATGTCGGTCACGCCGAAGCGGCCGCCCGGCAGGATCCGGTCCGGCAGCGTCGCGGTGAGTCGCATCGTGGCCGCAAAGGCCAGGCTGGTAGCACCGGGACGAGCAACCGTGCACAACGAACTTGACGTCGCGGTCAGCGCGGTCGCGCTCGCCAGCGTGGGCGAGAGGAGCGCCGCGCCGAGCGCGACGGTGGCAAGCACGGGCAAGGTGCGTGCCGGGATGTTGAGAGACATGGTCGGGACTCCGGGCTGCGCCTAGAACCAGGCCGTGTAGGTGAACGTCTTCGTGGCCGAGCCCCCGGGGGTCACGATCGCCACGGTGTAGGCGCCCTTCGGAAGACCCGGGGCGTCGAAGGACACGCTGGTCGCCGAGTTCTGCGTGAACGGCACCGACTGACCGTTGAACGTCACGGCGGTAGCGCCGGCGAGGTTGGTGCCGGTCGCGGTGACGCGGGTCCCGAACAACTCGGGTGCCGAGGTGGGGCTCAGGGTGCTGATCGTCGGCGCCGGGACTGCGGTGTAGGTGTAGAAGCGGTAGGCCGACGGCAACGTGACGGTGGTCCCGTTGACGAAGACGTTGATCGTGACCGGGCCGGTGGTCGGGCGCGCCGGCACGCGAACGACGACGCCGCGGCTGCTCCTACTGACGACCGTTGCGCCGTAGAGACCGAAGCGCACGACGGCGGCCTCGAGCCCGGGGCCACGGACGGTGACCTCGTTGCCGCCGGTCGTCGGACCGCTGATCGGCGTGATGGAGGTGACCGCCGCGGCCGGCGGGTCGACGGCGGTGTAGGAGGCCAGATTGGTGGACGGACCGGTGCAGATGACGTTGTAGCCCGACTGGCCGAGGAGGCCGTCCAGGAGGAAGACGCCCGTCAGGCCGTCCTGCGCGTTGAGCTCGACGAGATTCGAGATGCCGAGCTGGTGGGTGAACGTGGCGCTGCCTGTCGGTGCGAGCGTGATCGAGAGCGGCTTGTAGGTGGTCTTGGTCGCGTCGAACGGATTCCAGACGTCGGTCTGGAACGCCGCCCGGTTCGAGAGCACCGCCGTCCCCGAGGGAATGAGGTCGGTCGCGGACGGGAGGCCGGACTTGCCGGTCCGAACTGGCATGCGCTCGGCCCGGAACTGGAGCCCGGAACCGAACGCCGCGAGCTGTTTGACGGCCGCACCGGAGAACGTGAGCGTCTGCCGCACGCCGCTCAGGGCGTAGGTTCCGCCCTTCGTAACCGAGTCCGGGGCGGTCCCGCTGTACGCGACGCTGGCCGGGAGGGTGACGACTCGTCCGCCCATGGAGAGCTGGCAGCTGTCTGTCCAGGTCTTGCTGATGGCGGCGCCGGAGGCCATGGAAGGGACGGTCGCCAACAGGGCGACGCTGGCCGCCGCAACGGTGGTGCGGTGGCGCAGCAGCGCCCGCCGAGGAGTGATCAGGGACATGAAGGAGGACCTCGCTCTGGGTCTGGGACGGCCCGTTACGGCTCGCAACGGAGCGAATCCCGCAACGGTGTCGTAAACGCTCCCAACCGACGTGGCCCAGTTTCAGAATGGCGTTCCGGACAGTCGCGTCCGCAGAACGATGTCGGCCCCGGTTCGAGCGGCAGATGCCGCCCGAACCGGGGCCGAAGAGACCTCGAGAGGCCGGGCGGTTACGCCGCGGTCTTGAAGCGCTTCTCGATCGCGGTGCGCGTGTCGGCGACCGGGGTCGAGA
>JAEMRF010000417.1 GCA_016463515.1 Solirubrobacteraceae bacterium
CTGCCGTGTCCTCTGTGATCGACCTCGTCGGCAACACGCCGGTGGTCGAGCTGGCCCAGCTTGCGCCCGAGGGCGTGCGGATCTTCGGCAAGCTCGAGGTGTTCAACCCGGGCGGCTCGGTCAAGGATCGCATCGGCGTTGCGATGATCAACGCCGCCGAGCAGGCCGGTCAGATCGAGCCCGGAAAGACGACCATCGTCGAGGCGACCTCCGGCAATACGGGCATCGCACTGGCCTTCGTGTGTGCTGCCAAGGGCTACGAGCTCGTGCTCACGTTGCCGCAGGGCATGAGCCGCGAGCGCGAAGTGCTGCTGCGCCTCTACGGCGTGCAGGTCGAGGTGATCGAGTCGATGGGCGGGATGAACGAGGCGGTCGCCGCTGCGCGCGAACTGGCCGGCTCCGGCGACGTGTTCCTGCCCGATCAGTTTTCCAATCCCGCCAACCCCGCCGCCCATGAGGCCACCACGGGTCCGGAGCTCTTCGAGCAGCTCGACGGCAAGATCGACGTGCTCGTGTGCGGCGTCGGCACGGGTGGCACGATCACGGGCACCGGTCGTTATCTGAAGTCCCGTTTGCCGAAGCTGCAGGTCGTGGCGGTCGAGCCGGCCTCCTCGCCGGTGCTGAGCGGTGGCAAGGCCGGGCCGCACCGCATCCAAGGCATCGGCGCGGGATTCGTGCCGCCGGTGCTGCAGCGCGAACTGATCGACGAGATCATCCCCGTCACCGACGACGATGCGATCGACACCGCCTGGGCAGCAGCCCGTCAGTGCGGCGTCCTCGCGGGCCTCTCGTGCGGCGCGGCACTGCATGGGGCGCTGCAGGTCGCGCGGCGGCCGGAGTCCAAAGGCAAGCGGATCGCTGTCGTGCTCCCGGACTCCGGCGAGCGCTACTCGTCCACGCCGTTCTTCGTACCGCCGGCACCGCGGCGGTAGGGCACGCTTACGGGGATTGGCGCGCGTCGCGCCGCCTGCGAGCCAACTCGGCCCCTGAAACCGTTGCCAGGCGACGGTTTCAGGGGTCGAGTCATTCCCGCCAGCCTTGCAGCGCTCCTATGAACTCGACCCCTGAAACGTTCCTCCAGGGGAAAGGTTCAGGGGTCGAGTTCGCGCTGGCGGCTCAGCGCGTGATGGTCTCGGCGTCGCCGAGGCACCAGGCCAGCATCCCGGGCCACGTGCCGAAGCCATCTTGTGGCTCGAAGTGGCCGCAGTCACCGAGCTGATCGCACGGCACCCCAAGCGGCTCCACGATCGCCGGGATCGCGCCTGCGTTCGGCCAGAAGGAGTCGTTGGACGAGATCACGGCGCGCGTGGACCGCGCGGCGACCGACGCGTCGATGGGCGAGAGGTCCATGTCGTAGAAGCCGCTGATCAGCTCTGCGTGCGCGCCTGACGGCAGCTGCGGTGGCGCGACCAGCGCAACGCGGTCGGCGTATGGAAGGCCCGGCTCGTAGTGCACGAGATGGTCGATCCAGGTCCGCGCGCCGAGCGAATGCGCGACCACGACGAGTTCCCCACTGGGGTCGCCGCGTTCGGCGCGGTCCGCCTCGCCGAGCTCCGGCGCCTGGTCGAGCGCGATCAGGCGTTCGCGAAGCGTCGCCGTCCACGTCGGAAGCACCGGACCGTTGGGGTTGGGCAGCTTGCGAATGCGCGCCATGTGGCCACGCGCCCGCAGCTCGGTCGAGAGCCAGACGAGCCAATGGTCCGGGCCGACCCCGCCGTAGCCGTGCAGCAGCAAGTAGCGCGCCATCGGCGCGGAGCCTAGAGCGTGGGACGCTGCGGCGGCGAGCGCCCCGCCCAGCGGCGACGGTCCAGCTGGGCGTCCGCGGATCTCGACCAGCCGCGCGCCCACCGCTACCCTGAATGGCCCGCTATGGATCCCGCCCCGCAGGCACCGAGCCCGCCGCAGTTCCGTCGGCCCACCCGCCGCCCGGTGCACCGCATGGTGCTCGTCACCAGCACGCTGGTGTTCGCATTGGTCGTCCTCTGGGCGCTCTCGCTCGTGAAGCCCTATCGCGTGTCGTCGGGGTCGATGGCGCCCACGGCGATCTCCGGGCAGCGGATCATTGCCGACCACCTCGGCGACGACGGGTGGAATCCCAAGCCAGACGAGATCATCGTCTTCAAGGCACCTGCCGGGGCGCGGGTCGACGCCGACCGCGAGTGCGGATCCCTGCGCGAGCCGGGAACCGCCTGTCTGGTGCCCCTGCGGGGTGAGACGCCCATCAGCTTCGTCAAGCGCGTCGTCGGCGTCCCTGGCGACCGGATCGAAGTCAAAGGTGGGCATGTCGTACGCAACGGTCGACTCCTCAGCGAACCGTTTGCCGAGGACTGTGACGGCGAGATCTGCAACCTCGCGGAGTTCACCGTCCCGCCCGATGCCTACTTCGTCATGGGCGACAACCGCGACGACAGCAGCGACTCTCGGTACTGGGGTCCGGTCCCGCGCGAGCAGATCATCGGGCGCGTGTTCGGCAGCTACTGGCCGCCGAGTCGATTCGGCGCGCTGTGACGCACTCGCGCTAGCGTGGGCCGTATGGCCATCGGAATGGTGCGGCGGATCGCCGCGGAGATTCGGCGAGACATGATCGCCGCCCGGGAGCGAGACCCGGCCGCCAAGGCCACGAACCAGGCGCTCGTCCTCGCGACCTGGCCCGGCGTGCACGCGCTGCTCGCCCACCGCGTCGCCCACGCGTTGCGAGGCGCGGGCGTGCCCGCGCTTCCGCACCTCATCGCGCACGTCGCCCG
>JAEMRF010000082.1 GCA_016463515.1 Solirubrobacteraceae bacterium
GGCGCCATCCTGCAGTCCGTCACGCACGCCCTCGTCGTCGTGCCGGCGATCATGCTCGTCGCGCTCGTCAGCGAGCGTGCCGGCGGCATCGAGCGCCTCGACCAGCTCGGCGGCCTCGCCAAGCGGGCCCCGGTCCTCACGGCCATCTTCCTCGTCGTGGCGCTGTGCTGGCTCGCGATGCCGGGCACCGGCAACTTCGTCGCCGAGTACCTCGTGCTCCTCGGCCAGTGGCGGATCTCGCCGTGGGCGGCAATCATCGCCTCGCTCGGCGTCATCCTTGCCGCTGCCTATGCGCTGCGCCTCATGATCGGGGCCCTCCAGAACGCACGCGGCAGCGCGGTCCCTGAGGACGCCCCCGAAGTCGGCCGGTTCGATGCGAGCGTGCTGGGTCTGGCCGTCGCCGCGCTGGCGTTCCTGTCGCTGGTCCCGCAGATCGGACTGAACCCCAGCGAGAGCGCAGCACGCTCCGCGGTCGCGCCGGCACGCGCCCTCTTTGAGAGCGAGCGGCTCGCCAATGGCCAGCCCGAGACGCCCTCCACCGACCAAGAGATCCTCCGTCAGGCGATCATCCAGGGCAACACGCCTCCCGGGCAGACCGCTGTCGACGGCACCCCCGAGTTCGAACTCCAGGAGGTGACGCCCAAATGATCCTGGCCGCCATCAAGAGTCCTTCGTTCGAGCTCGAGGCCGGCGCACCGTTCTTCGCGCTTGCCATCGGCATGGTCCTCGCGCTCATGGGCGGCCTGTTCCCAGGGCGCCTCGGGCGCATCCTGGCGATCTGGTCGGCCGTGGCCAGCGCCGTGGTCGCGATCGTGGCGGCCGCCCTGCTCTGGAACGAGCCCACGTCCACGACGGCCGTCGCCAACTCGCTGATCGTGGATCGCGGCGCCCTGGCTGGCATCATCCTGGCGTCGGCTGCAGCGATCGTCGGTATCGCGCTGTCGGCCCGCGCGCGCGGCACCGAAGACGCCGGCCACGGCGAAACCGCCTCGCTGTTGATCGCCTCCGCGCTCGGTGCAGCGATCCTCGCTGCGTCCAACGACCTCGTCACGGTGTTCGTGGGCCTCGAGCTGCTGTCGATCCCGCTCTACATCCTGTGCGCCTCCCACGTGGATCGCACCGCTTCGCTGGAATCGGGCCTCAAGTACCTCATCCTCGGGTCCGTCGGCTCCGCCACGGCCCTGATGGGCATCGCCCTGATCTACGGCGCCACCGGCGAGATGCAGTTCGATCAGATCGCGGCCGTCAGCGGCGACGCTGCCCTGGCTCCGCTGCTGATTCCGGGCCTTGCCCTCCTGCTGGCCGGCTTTGCCTTCAAGCTGTCGCTCGCGCCGCTGCACCAGTGGACCCCTGACGTCTACGACGGCGCGCCCACCGCCACCACGGCGTTCATGTCGGTCGCGACCAAGGCAGCAGCCCTGATCGTCACCGCTCGCCTCGTGATCACGGCCTTCGGTGCTCCTGATCTCGTCGACTTCTGGCAGCCCGTGCTCTACGTCCTGGCGGCAGCCTCGATCATCGTCGGCAACGTCGGTGCGCTCGGGCAGCCCACCATGAAGCGGCTCATGGGCTACTCCTCGATCGCGCAGGCCGGCTACCTCGTGGCAGCGATCTCCGTCGGTGCCTTCGGGTCGATGCTGATCTACCTCGTGGTCTACGCCGCGGCCACGTTCGCGGTCTTCGCGGTCGTCGCCGCGCGCGAGATCGAGCGCCCGGACCTGGGTGACGATGTGGCTGCACTCGACGGCCTGGGTCGCGACCGGCCGCTTCTTGCCTGGATCGGCACCATCGGACTCTTCGGCCTCGCAGGACTCCCGCTGACCGCTGGCTTCTTCGGCAAGATCGCCGTTGCGGGCGCGCTGATCTCTGGCAGCGAGACGTGGCTGGCGGTGTTGCTGATCATCGGCTCCATCATCTCGCTCGCCTACTACGCGCCGCCCGTCCTGCGCATGTGGCGCTCGGCTCCCGCCCCGAGCACTCCGGACCTTGCTGGCGAGGATGCACCTGCCGCCGAGTCTCCCGATGCCGAGCTGGCGGCCGGTGGCGCTGTGGCGCTGGCGACCCGCCCGACGGCGGTCGTCTCCGAGGCCGCCCCAGTCGGCACCCGTGCCCCGTGGGAGGTCGTCGCCGTCGGCCTCCTCTGCGCCGTGCTCGTCGTGGCCGGGGGCCTGTACCCGCAGCCGTTGCTCGAGTACGCCGACCAGGCCTCCCGGGTCCTGCTCGGCCTGCGCTAGCGCGCACGCCCACGCCGCCTGGCTCCACCTCACCGCTGGGTGGCCGATCATCCAGAATGTGCTTGACCGCGCTCACCCGCCCAGGCTCCACCCGAGCGCGAGGCTCCTGGCGATGACGTCGCCCCTCTGGCCCGCGCGGGCCAGCGCGATGGCGCTCGCGGCGGTCGCCACGGGGGCACTACTGCTTGGCGCCGCAGCGCCGCCCTCCTTCGCGGGCGATCCAGCCCCGCAGACCACGACGCCCCAGGCGACCACGCCCGACGCCGCCACACCGGCGCCGACCACGCCCGACGCGACGACGCCGCCCCCCGCGACGCCTGAATCGCCAAACCCAGATGCGTCCGACGCGTCCAAAGCGGTCGTCCCGAGAGCCCCGACGCGCAAGGTCTCGTACGCCGCGCGCCTCGTGGTCCCCGTGGTGGTGCGCGCCAAGCCGAATGGGAAGGCCCGCACGGTCGCGCGGCTCAACCCGTTCGGCAGCTGGAATGGCGGCCCAGTGGTGCTTCAGATCGCCGAGGTGCGCACCGTGCGCGGCAAGCGCTGGTTGCGGGTCCGCTTGCCGACCCGCCCCAACGGCGCGACCGGCTGGCTCCCGGAGAGCCGCGTCGAGGTGAGCAAGCTGCGCTACCGGATCACGGTGAGCCGCAAACTCCACCGCCTCACCCTGCTGCGCGATGGGCGCAAGATCGGCTCGACCCGCGTCGTCATCGGCGCCCCGGGTACCCCGACGCCCAGCGGCACCTTCGCCGTCTTGGAGGTGGTCCGCCAGCCCAAGGGCGAGGTGATCGGACCGTGGGCGTTGCACCTCACCGCCCATTCCAACGTGCTCGACAACTACGGCGGCGGGCCCGGCCGCGTGGCCTTGCACGGCCGCAGTGGCGGACTCCTGAACGACCCGCTGGGCACCTCGCGCTCCCACGGTTGCGTGCGCATGCCCAACGCCTTCATCACGCGCCTGGCCAAGGTCGCCGTCGAAGGCACGCCCGTGCAGATCACCTAGGTCGCGGCTTCCAATCAGGGGTCGGCGGCCGGTGCGAGAACCGGTTCGCCTCGGCCCCGCGCGGGCCTCGGCCGATCGGCTGGGGGCGATCGGCCTGAATGTTTCGTCCGGCCAGCTGGGCAGAAGTCCGGTGCTTCCCGCCCCTTGCGTATGGATCCGGGGGCAGTCCCCGCTGGGGCGTCCAGGACTGGTCCATCCGGTTTCAAGGCAGGGGCAATGCGGACCGATCGAAGAGCCGAGCCGCACCGCAGAACCCGACGCTCCGCGGCCCCTTGCTTCCCATGAACAGCCTCCCCCCAACGCCTCCCGCCAGTGAACGCGCGACCATGCGCTGCGTGACCCTGCGCATCCTCTTCGGTCTCTCCTTCTTCGCAGCGACCGGCGCAGGCGCCGGCACCGCAGGCGCCGCTCACGCCGCCGCCACACCGCAGGCTCCCGCCGCGGTGGTCGTCAGCGCCCACTAGGGCAGGCCGCCCACGCGGGCCGAGCAGCCTGGCCGAAACCGCCAGGGTGCTTGATGGAGTTGACCAACTCGACAACCGCAGCTCCTGCTGGGGTTCTGGTCCAAGGACCGCGCGAACGCGCGAACCTATTGAGCGACGTTGAAAGGACTGGCCGAATGGCCGACGAACCGGGGTAGACCGGCGCTGGACGCTCTCGTCCCGGTCTCCCCCCGCCTTGAGCCACCTGCTTTCCTCCGCCACCAAACGGATCCCCTCCGGGGCGCCGTGCAATCGTTCTTTCGGCAGCCAGTTCGTGCTGGCATTGCTGGGATTTGCGCTCGTGATCGCCGGTATCGTGCCGGCCGGCGCGGGGGCGGCAGCGCGCACCTTCACCAACAGTTACGCCCAGACGCTGCGCGGCGACATTGCACTCGTCGGCAACGCGAACTCCAGCTGTCGAGCAGCTTGGACCGGTGGCTGCACGCCGCTCGCGCTCGGCAACGGCAACTCCAACAACTCCTACGGCACGCTCGTCGACGTCGATGGCGTGGGTGCCACGACGAACTCCAGTAGCTCGACGCTCGCCATGCCGGCTGGCGCGATCGTGCGCTCAGCGCGCCTGGTGTGGGGTAGTGCGGGCGATGGCACCGACAACAACGGCGAAGCGACGGTCAGTCTCGACACGCCCGCCACCGCCGGGATCGCCTACGGCAACGTGGCGGCCGACTACGCCACCGGGTGCGGCAGTCTGCCGAACACCGGCACGTCGAACACGCGCGGCTTCGCCTGCGCCGCCGACGTCACTGCGCTCGTGCAGGCAGCCGGCAACGGCGCCTACACGGTCGGCGGCATCGAGCAGCGGGCCAACACGACGGCGCTGCTCCCGGATCACTGGAGCGGGTGGGGCCTCTGGGTGGTGTTCGAGCTGCCAAGCGAGCCGCTGCGGCGCATCGTGCTCTCCGATGGCTTCCAGCGCGTGGGCGCCGGCGCCCCGACCACCATCACGGCGTCGGGATTCACCGCGCCAGCTGCGGGCGCCGTCTCGGCCCGCCTGCGCTACATGGTGGGTGAGGGCGACTCCGAGATCGCTGGCGACAACGCCACCTTCGGCTCCCAGACCCTCGACGCGGTCGCGCCGATCAACCTCATGAACTCCGAGATCCGCGGGCTGACCTACCAGTCCGCCAAGAACCCGGACTACACCAATCACTACGGCTTCGACATCGCCTCCGAGAACGTCGCCGGGGCCATCGCAAACGGCGCAACGACGGCGCCGTTCTCGTTCACTTCCACGCAGGACGTCTACTACCCGTTCGCGCTCGGCGTGGCGATCGAGCTCGGCGAGCCGAACCTCGTGCTCACCAAGACGCTCAGCGACGTCAACGGCGGGCAGGTCGAACCGGCCGACATCCTCGAATACCAGATCGTTGCCGAGAACACGGGCAACGACGGCGCCGCGCAGGTCACCATCACCGACCCGATTCCGGCGGGCACGACCTACGTGCCCGGGTCGATGCAGATCACAGCAGGGCCGAACGCAGGGGCCAAGACCGATGCTGGTGGCGACGACCAAGCCACCTTTGCCGGCAACCAGGTCACGATCCGAGGCGGCGCTGGTGCCAATGCGACGCAGGGCGGCGTTCTCGCGGCCAATGGCGGCAGCACCACCGTGCGGTTCCGGGTCCAGATCGACATCGACGCCGACGAGGGCGTGCCGCTGATCAACACCGCCTCCGGCAGCTACATCGGGCAGACCAGCCTCCTCGGCTACGCCGATCCTTCCTCGGTCGCCGCCACGCCGGTCAGCCGCGCCGACATGGTCGTCGTGCAGACGCCATCGCCAGCGCTCACGGCGGGCCAGGCCGGCAGCCTCACCCTGACGGCCACCAACATCGGTACCGCCCAGACCTACGGCCAGCCGGTCACGCTTCAGACCACGATCCCCGCGGACGTGACCTTCACGGGCATCACGTCGTCGGCCGGCTGGAGCTGCACCACCACGCTGCCCACGATCACCTGCAACCGCACCGACCCGCTGGCGGGCGGCACGGACTACCCGGACGTGGTGCTCGGGCTCACGCCCAACCAGACCGCCACGAACGTCACGTTCACCTCGCAGGTCAGCGGCGGCAATGAGGTCCGGACCGACAACAACACCGACAGCGACCCGATCACGATCCTGCGCAGCGCCAACCTGCGGCTCACCAAGGCCGTCGACGTGGCCACGGCATCCGTCGGCGACACGCTCACCTACACGATGGTCGCGACCAACCTCGGTCCGTCGAACACGAGCGGGGTCGTCGTGACCGACACGCTCCCCGCGGGCACCCAGCCGCTGACCGCGTCGGTCACCAGCGGCTCCTGCGCCACCGCGGGGCAGACCGTGACCTGCACGATTGGGAACCTCGATGACGGCGACAGTGAGACCGTCACGATCACGGCCCGCCCGCTCGGCGCGGCGGCCGGCACGAGCGTGCTCAACACCGCCACGATTGCCGGCGCCGACCCAGATCCCGTGGGCGGCAACAACTCCGCCACGGCGACCACGGCGATCGATCCGGGCGCTGACCTGGTCGTGAGCAAGTCGGTCAGCCCAGCCGCTCAGGACGTGGGCGGGAATGTGACCTGGACGGTGTCGGTCCGCAATGACGGTCCCGGCCCGGCGACGGGTGTGTCGCTCTTCGACAACCTCCCGGCGGGCGTGACGGTGCAGTCGATCACGCCGTCGCAGGGCACCTGTGGCTCCGGCGACCCGTTCACCTGCGCGCTCGGCACCCTTGCCAGTGGGGCCACGGCGACCGTCGCGATCGCCGCGCGCCCCGGGCTGGCCACGGCCGGAACCACGCTGACCAACACCGCCAGCGCGACCACCACCGCCTTTGACCCAGACACCGGCAACGACACGGCGACCTCGCCCCTGACCGTGAACGCCGCCGCAGATCTGCGCGTGGTCAAGACGGCCGACCGCGCCACGGCCAACGTCGACGACGACATCACCTGGACCGTGACCCTGACCAACGACGGCCCGTCGGCGGCCGTCGGCGCGACCATCACCGATACCGCGCCTGCGGGCGTGACGATCCAATCGGTGACCCCGCCCGGCGGCGTGAGCTGCTCGACGGCTGGACAGGTCATCTCGTGCGCCGTGAGCGCGCCGCTGGCCTCGGGCGCAAGCCGCGCCGTGCAGATCGTCGGCCGCGTGAACCGCGCCAGCGCCGGCACGCCGCAGCAGAACTCGGCCACCGTCGCCTCCTCGACCTTCGACCCCGATCCGGCCGACAACCTGTCCTCCGTCACGACGAGCGTCAACAACGCCGCTGACCTGCGCGTGACCAAGACCGCCGATCGCGCAACCGCGAACGTGGGCGACGTCATCAGTTGGACGGTCACGGCCACCAACGACGGCGCTTCGCCCGCGACCGGCGTGCAGCTCACCGACGTGCTTCCCGCCGGCGTCACGCTGCTCACCCGCGTGCCGTCGCAGGGCACGTGCTCGGTCGTCGGGCCGCAGGTGATCTGCGCGATCGGCGGCCTCGCCGTGGGCGCCAGCGCCACGCTCGACCTCACCGCCCGCGTCGAGCGCGCCGCCGCCGAGACGCCCCTGCAGAACGTCGCCCAGATCACCGGCACGGAGTTCGACCCCGACGCCGCCAACAACTCCACCGACGTGACGACCACCGTCGCGCCGGCCACCGACCTGCAGCTCACCAAGAGCGTCGACCGCGCATCTGCGGCCGTCGGCGACACGGTGGTCTACACGCTCACGGCCCGCAACGACGGCCCGTCGACGGCGACGGGCGTATCGATCACCGACGCGCTTCCGGCCGGGTTCACGATCTCGGGCCTGCCGACCATCTCCGGTCCCGGCACCTGCGCGACCGGTGGACCTTCCGTGACCTGCAACGTGCTCTCGCTGCCCAGTGGCGGCGTCCGCACGATCACGATCACCGGCACCGTTGCCCCGGCCGCGGCGGGCACCACGCTCTCCAACACCGCGTCGATCACCGGCAGCCAGTTCGACCAGGACCTGAGCAACAACACGGCGCCGGCCGTGGCGACGAACATCGGCGGCGTCGCGAACCTCGCGATCACCAAGTCGGTCGATCTGGCCGCCGCAAACGTCGGCGACACGCTCACCTACCTGCTCACGGTCACCAACAGTGGCCCGCAGCCAGCAACCGGCGTGACCGTGGTCGACACGCTGCCCGCGGGCGTCACGCGCCTGGGCGCCACGCCCTCGCAGGGCACGTGCCCGGCGGGCTCGCCGATCAGCTGCGCCCTCGGCACGATCCCCGTCGGCGGCTCGGCGACAATCACGATCACGGCCCGCGTGGGCCTCGGCGCTGCGAATGCGACCGCCACCAACTCCGCGACGGTCGACGCCACGCAGGACGACCTCACGCCCGGCAACGACACGGCCACGGCCGTCACGACGATTGCTCCGGCGGCTGACCTGCGCATCGTCAAGACCGCCGACCGCGCCACGGCCGACGTCGACGAGACGATCACCTGGACGGTCACCGCCACCAACGACGGCCCGCAGGGCGCCACGGGCGTCACGATCACCGACACGATCCCGTCGGGCGTGACGCTGCAGCCGATCACCGGCCTGCCCAGCGGCGTGACCTGCTCGGTCGCTGGCAGCGTGGTGAGCTGCCCCGTGAGCGGGACGATCGCCAGCGGCGATTCGGTCGCGATCACGCTGCGCGGCACCGTCCAGCGGGCGGCGGCCGAGACGCCGCAGGAGAACGTCGCGACGGTCGCTGGCAGCCAGCTGGACCCGGACACCGCCAACAACACCTCGCGCGTGACGACGACGATCAACGCGGCGGCCGATCTGCGTGTGGCCAAGTCGGTCGACGTGGCCACGGCCGACGTCGGCGACACGCTCACGTGGACCGTCACGGTGACCAACGACGGCCCGTCGACGGCCACCGCGGTGCAGCTCATCGACGACCTGCCGGCCGGCACCACGCTGCTCACCCGCACCGCGTCGCAGGGCACGTGCTCCTCCACGCCGGCCCAGGTGATCTGCAACGTCGGCACGCTGGCCTCGGGCGCCAGCGCCACGGCCACGATCACGGCGCGCGTGGAGCGCGCAGCCGCCGAGTCACCGGTCAACAACGCCGCCCGCGCTACCGCCACCCAGCTCGACCCCGAGCCCGCCAACAACCTTGCAACGGCCTCGACCACGATCGGCCCAGCGGCCGACCTGCGGATCGGTAAGACCGCAAGCACCGCGACGGCGAACGTCGGCGACACGATCACCTACACGCTCACCGCCACCAACGACGGTCCGTCGGCAGCGACCGGCGTCGTGGTCTCCGACACGCTGCCTACGACGCTGCTGCGCACCGGCGCCCTCACGGCTTCGCAGGGCACGTGCAGCCAGGCGGCGCAGACCATCACGTGCGCCGTGGGCGCGCTTGCCTCGGGCGCAAGCGCCACGATCACCGTCCAAGCGGTGGTCCAGGAGTCGGCGGCTGCTTCGACGGTCGCCAACAGCGCGACGATCGCCGGGACCCAGCTGGATCCCGATCCGCTCAACAACACCTCGCCGCCCGCCAGCACGGCGATCGCCGCAGCGGCCGACCTGGCCGTCGATCTCACGGTCGACCAGGCCACCGCCAACGTCGGCGACACGATCACCTACTCGTGGACCGTCGAGAACAACGGCCCGTCGACCTCCAGCGGCATCTCCTACGTGCCGGTGCTTCCGGCCGGGCTGCAGGTCCTCTCCTACACCGGCTCGGGCCTCAGCTGCGCGGGCGCAGGCGTGCCGACCTGCACCGGCGTGCTGGCCAACGGCGCGACGGCGTCGGGCACGATCGTCGCCCGCGTGCTGCCAGCCGCCTCGGGCACCACCCTCACCGCCAACAGCGCGGTGACCGCGGCCACCTTCGACCCGGTCCCGGCCAACGATGCCGACGACGCAACCACCACGGTGGCCCCGGCTGCGGATCTTCAGCTGACCAAGAGCGTGGACCTCGCCACGGCCAACATCGGCGACCTGCTCACCTTCACGCTGGTGGCCACCAACGACGGCCCGGCGGCGGCCACCGGCGTCACGATCACCGACACGCTCCCCGCCAGCCTGCAGCTCGTCGGCGTCCCGACCGCCACGCAGGGTGCCTGCGCCGTGGCCGGCCAGACCGTCACCTGCACGCCGGGCGCCGTCGCCAATGGCGGCACGGTCACGGCGACGATCACCGCGCGGGTGCTCGCATCGGCGTCGGCCTCGACGGTCGCCAACGTCGCCACGATCGACGGCGACCAGCACGACCCGACCCCGGTCAACGACACCACGCTGCCCACGAGCACCGCCGTGGGCTCGACCGCCGATCTCGTCGTGACCCAGAGCGTCAGCCAGCCGACGGTGAACGTCGGCGGCACCGCGACCTACACGGTCACGGTCACCAACGACGGCCCGCAGACGGCGACCGGCATCGCGCTCACCAACGACCTGCCAGCCGGCGTGACGGTGCAGTCGATCACGCCATCGCAGGGCACCTGCGGCACCGGTGACCCGTTCGCCTGCACCCTGGGCACGCTTGCCAGCGGCGCGAGCGCCACGATCGCGATCACCGTGCAGATCACGGGCGCGGCCGAGTCGACCTTCTCCAACCTGGCCTCGGCCACCGCCACGCAGTTCGACCCGAACACGAGCAACAACAGCGCGACCGCGGCGACCTCGACCAACCCTGCCGCTGACCTGCGGATCGTGAAGACCGCCGACCGCGCCACCGCCGACGTGGGGGAGACCATCACCTGGACGGTGACCGCCACGAACGACGGCCCCTCGGCCGCGACCGGCGTCTCGATCACCGACACCGCACCCACGGGCGTCACGCTCCAGACGCCGACCGGGCTGCCCTCAGGCGTGACCTGCTCGGTCGCCGGACAGGTCGTGAGCTGTGCGGTGAGCGGTTCGCTCGCCAACGGCGCCTCGGTGGCGATTGAGCTGCGCGGCACCGTCAACCTGGCCGCTGCGGGCACGCCGCAGCAGAACTCCGCGACCGTCGCCGGCAGTCAGTTCGACCCGGACACCGCCGACAACCTCTCGAGCGTGACGACCAACGTGAACGCCGCCGCCGATCTGCGCGTGGCCAAGTCGGTCAACAC
>JAEMRF010000418.1 GCA_016463515.1 Solirubrobacteraceae bacterium
GCGCTTCCAGCACGGGGCCAAACGGCACGTCCCGCTCGAACTCCGCGGTGCGGCCGCGCAGCACGACGGCGCCCGCGCGGGAGGCCGTATCTGCGAGGGCGTCCAGGAGGGCGGTCTTCCCGATGCCTGCCTCGCCGACGATCTCAACCGCCCGCGCCTCGCCTTGCAGGGCGCTTTCGAGGCCATCGGCCAGTGCCGCGAGCTCGTCGGCACGTCCCACGAGCGTGCTGGAAAGTGAGCGGAGCAGTCGGGTCGCGTGCGGGGTGGGCTCTGGCACGTAGGCGTGCATCGTAAAGGGTCGTTGGCGTGTGCCAGGGGCTCGTCCGGTGACCACGATCGGTCTCGTTGTGTGGCGCCTCCGCACACAAGTTCAGGGGTTTGGTTCAGGGGTCGGGGTCTTGTCTGGAACGGGGGTCGACCGCCACGATGCGCCAGCGCTTCGGCGCCACTGCCCACCAGGAGGACCCAGTCCCTATGACTTCTGCCTTGCGACGGGTGGCTACGGCCGCCTGCGTCACCGTCGCCGCGATCGTTCCGGCGGCCCCGGCCTACGCCGTCGGCGGCGGCTTCAACCCCGTCAGCACTCCACCCAAGTTCCCCGGCACGAGCACCGTGGTGCATGGGTGGAAGCTCAGCGGCGTCGGAGCGTCCACCGCGGTGCAGGTGGCTCCGCGCTGGGTCGTCTCCAGCGCGCATTCCCCGCTGATGCCTGGTCAGGTCTACACGTCGCCGACGGGCACGAGCTCCAAGGTGATCGACCAGGTGTCGATGCAGCAGCGCGGCACGAACAGCGGCTCGGACATCTCGATCAGCCTGCTCGAGACGGCGATCCCTGCACCAACCGGCGGCTTCCCGCTCCTCCTCACCGAGCCGACCTCGTTTGACCTGAACTCGCTCCTTCCGGGCTACGTGCTCTGGGCCGGCGGTGCGTACGGCGCCGCTCCCGTTCCGAGCGTCGGCTGGGCGCGCGCCGATGGTGCTCCGTTCACCGGCAGCACGCCACTGTCGCTCGCTGGAGGGGATAGCGGCTCGACTGGCCTGCTCTACCCCACGGCGACGGCTCGGCCGATCATGTCTGGCGTGACCAAGGGCGCGTTGTCGATCACGCCGGTCTTTGGCGGCGATACCGCGTTCTCGCACAAGCTCCAGCCGGGCTCGACGGAGAACTATGCGACGGTCGCCGACTGGGCGAAGGCCAAGTTCGCGCGCTTCCCGGAGGCAACCCCGCCGACCTTCTCGACCTTCAGCGGGGCAGGCGTGGTCTTCTCGCGCCTGAAGCCGCCGGCGCCGCGCACGCTCGAGGTCGCTGCTGCATCGGCCACCAGCGTGACGGTCGCCTGGACGGCGCCGACGGAGACGCGCGTGCCGATCTCCGGCTACCGCGTGCGCAACGTGACGACCGGCATCAGTCGCACCATCTCAGCGGCCTCGCGTTCCTACACCTTCACGGGGCTGGCGGCTGGCCGCAACTACACGTTCAGCGTGAAGGCCTACAACGCCAACGGCGAGTCGCCGGTCATGCGCAGGTTCCTCGGCATCTCGGACGGCTCGACCACCGAGGCCGACCGGATCGAGCCCGATCGCGTGAGCTACCTGACGCGTTCGAATCCCGGCGCTCCGCAGAATCTGACGGTGACGACGGAGCGCGCAAACGGGGCCAAGACGGCGGAGTGGGGCGGCGGCACGATCGGCGTCGACTACTGCGCCACCGCCTCGTGGACGCCGGCCGCAGCGCCGGCTGGCGCGACGATCACCCGCTACGAGACCACGCTGGGCGGCCAGGTGCTTCCGTCTCCCAGGAACTTCCTCGGCGCCGACATCAGCACCGTGGCCGGCCCTGACGGCCGCATCTCGGTGAAGCGGTGCGGCCTGGAGGCCGGTGCGGCGCAGTCGTTCAGCGTGCGTGCGTTCTCCGACGTGAACGCCAGCTCGCCAGCGGCGGCCTCGGCACCGACGCCCACGGGCTCACCCCGCGGCACCGCGTTCGGCGCGCCGGTCGTGACGGCCACGCCGCGGGTCTACAACCTGCCGGGCACGCTCGACTACTGCGTGAAGGTGAGCTGGACCGCCCCGGCTCCGATCGACGGCGTCCCGTTGACCGACTACAGCGTGAGCATCCGTTCGTCGGACTTTGAATACGTGAAGGCGTTCAACCAGCTCGGCGTGGCCGCGCGCTCCAAGGACATCTGCAACCTGAAGCCTGGCGAGTACTACGACATCACGGTGTATGCCCGGTACGGCAACCTCGCCTCGGGGGCTAGTGACGCGTCGGCGGAGCTGCCGCTCGGCGCACCGGTCGGGACCGTCGTCCCCAAGCCCAAGGCGCTCACGGTGACCGCTCGAGCAGCCACGACCGCCGCCGGTCTGCCGGATCGCTGCCTGTCGATCTCGTGGGACCAGCCGGACGCGCTGGAGGGCTTCCCAGTGAAGAGCTTCAGCGTGCAGATCAACAGCGCCGACTACGAGTACGTCAAGGGTCTGACGAACCTGGCCCCGGGAACCGGTCGCCGCACGATTGAGCAGTGCGGTCTGCAGCCCGGGAACGACTACCAGGTCGTCGTCTACGCGCAGTTCGACTCACGCACCGTCGGGTACATCGGCTCCGGCACCGACGTCGCGTTCGCCACGACCCCGGCGTAGCTCCCCACACGTGTCCTGGCGTGCCGCACTCGGGGGTGCAGCACGCCGGGGCGCCTCCTGACCCCAGGAGGTCCTGCCCGCAGCGCCGTGCGTTTGCGC
>JAEMRF010000419.1 GCA_016463515.1 Solirubrobacteraceae bacterium
CCAGCAACGGTAGTCCTCTCGGCCGCACTTGGCGACCGTTTCACCTGACGCGCCGTCAGCAGGGGTGCTTCGCACCACCGGGTAGGAGGCACCGCACGACGCTCTTGCCCGGCGCAGCGGTGTGCGCCGGGGTCGAGTCAGGCGTCAGCCAGCCGGCGGTGTGGTCGGGGCGACGACCACGTTGGGCACGGGCAGCGTGGTGCGCACGTAGACCGACTCGCCGCCGCCGACGGTGGCCGGGGAGACCCAGAACGCAGCCACGGCGGTGTCGGCCGCGGCGAAGCGCGGTACGCGGCCGCCGATGGCTACGGCACCGATGCCGCTCGGGAGCTGCTTGCCTTCGGCGTCGATGCTCTGGCGCTCGTACTTGGTGCCGGCCGCGTTGACCCAACCCAGGTCGACGGCGTTGTTGGTGTCGGACGAGTCCATCGGAGTGGGCGTAGCGACGGCCACGGCGGCGCTGTCGGCGCGCAGCGTCGGGGTGCTCTCACCGGCGACTGCGCCCGGCAGGGTGGTCACGGTGCGCGTGGTGCCCTTGAGGTCGACGAGGTAGGCCGTGCGGTTGCCGCTCGTGGTGCGGGTGACCAGGAGGCGCCGCGAGTCCCAGCTCCAGTCGGCCAGCACGGGCGAGCCGCCGGTCGGCAGGCCCTTCTCGGCCAGGTCGACGGTCACGGTGGTCTGCGTCTTCTTGTCGTACTGCTTGAACTCGGTCTTGGAGGCCGTCCACGAGAGCCAACCGATGTAGCGGCCGTCGCCGCTGACCTGCGGACGGCTGAAGGTGGTCGTCGACGTGGCGGCAGTGCCGATCACCGTCGGGGTGCCAACGAATGGATCGCCGATCTCGACCGTGTCGCGGCCCAGGAGACCGCCGTCGGTGGCGTAGGCGTAGGTCTTGCCGTCGCTGGAGATCGACGGCTGGCCGGTCGTCTTCGTGCTCAGCGGCGTGGCGGTCGGGGCGCCCTTGGTGTAGGCGTAGGGCTTCGCGAAGATGCCCAGTCCGCTGAGGAAGACCACGCGCTTGCCATCGAGGCTCAGCGCGTTGCTGCCGTCAAACGGGAGCGTGACCGACTGCGGCACCTCGACCGAGGACTGGCGCAGCGTGTCGACCAGGAAGAGCTGGCCGGTGCCGCCGAGGACCGAACCGACGGCAATGGCTGCCCCGGTGCCGCCCGGGTTCACGCCGAGCCCGCCGACCTTGAGGCCCGGGCCGCCCACCGGGAGCTCGACCGTAAAGCCCTTGGCCACGTAGGGCGTGGTGGGGTTGATGCCCTGCTTGGTCCACATGGACTTCCACTGCGCCTGCCACTGGGCGTTCATCTGCTTGACCATGGTGGCCCACTGCTTGTTCCACTGCTTCTGCCAGGCCTGGATCTGCTTGGTGAACGGATCGACGGCGTGCGCCGGCGGAGCGGCCGTGGCCGAGACCAGGATCGCGGCAACCAGCAGCGGTGTGGTGAGCTGGCGGCGGAACATGGAGACCTCTCCCGAGGGGACTGGTGCGTGGCGGTGACGGGCCGCGCGAGATGCGAGCGGGCGCGGGCGTTAGCGGACGCACGCGCGTGGGACGGGAGTATGCGGACTTTGGCGCGCCCGCACTGAGCCAGCCGTCACACAAGGAGCGTGCGGCGTGGCATCGCGTACGGCCGGATCGGCCGCGCTGGATCGCGACCTCGGCGGGCGCCAACGCCCAGATGTCGCGCATCTCGGTCTCGGGCTGTGGCGCGCCGCCACTCAAGCACAGGTGGCTGCTGCCGACGACCTCGATCGAGCGCTCCCAGATCGGGTGTCACTCCCCACGCTTATGCCTCGCCGCCCTCCTCGCATCGTTCCCGCCGTCGTCGCCATCGCTGGCCTGGCGCTCTGCGCCGCGCCGGCCGCCCAGGCCACGCTGCTCTACGAGCCGACCGGCCGCGAGTGCCACCTCGCAGCCACGCCCGGCTGGGACGTTGCGGGGCCAGCGCTGGCCGATCCGCTGGGCTACCGCTACGACGCGGGGAGCGCCGATGATGGCTACGCGACCCTCGACGAAGGCAGCACCGACCTGTTGAAGGTCGGGGTGCTCGCCGACGACGCATGGGATCGCTTCGGCGCCCTGATGGTCGGTCCGAACCGATCGAGCGTGTCGCTCTACCGCGATCCAGCCAACGACGCCCTCGGCTGCTCGACCGAACTCTCGGGCCGCCAGCTCGTCTTCAAACCTGTCGCGATGGGCAGCCTCTCCGCGCAGCGACGCCTGTTCGTGTCGGCGTCGCAGGGTTCGGGCGCACGTCTACTGGACTCCGTCACCAATGCGGGCACCACGCCGATCACGACCAACGTCTACGTCGGTGACCTTCGCAGCTACAACGACGGCTCGCTCGGCTCGGATTCGACGACCAAGCTCGCGGCGACCTCGTCCTCCGACACGACCCTCACCACCGCCGACCGCTGGGCCGTGACCACGGACGGTCGCAGCATCGGGTCAGATCCAGCCCTTGCGCACGTCTGGGCCGGTGTCGGCGCAGACGAACCCGTCTCACTGGTGCGCAGCGGCGCGCAGACCGGCGGGGTAGCGGCGCTCGACAGCCCGGCCGCGCTCGACGAGGACCAGCTCGGTTGGGGGTGGGAAGGGGTGACCCTCGCGCCCGGCGAGACCCGATCGTTCCTGTCGTGGGAGACCATGCGGGCCAGTGTCGATGGCAAAGCGTCCACCCAGGCGCCGCTCGCCGCGGCGGCCGCAGAGGCGCAGTCGACGGCCGC
>JAEMRF010000083.1 GCA_016463515.1 Solirubrobacteraceae bacterium
CTCTGCCACAACGTGTTCCTCAACGGCGGCCTCTGGTGGGTCCTGGGCACGAACGGCAAACCGCGGCCCTAGGCCGTATCGCCGGCGCCCGCCCGCGCCGTACTACCGTGAGGGCATGGCGGACCTGCTCGTGAGCCACCTGGGGCTGGTGCCCTACGCCGAGGCACTCACGCTCCAGCATGCGCTGCGGCAGGCGCGGATCGACGGCCGCATCCCCGACGTGCTGCTGCTGCTCGAGCATCCACCCGTGATCACGCGGGGCCGTCGCAGCGCCGACACCGATCTCGTGCTCGGCGAGGACTTCCTGCGCGAGCACGGCGTCGACGTGATCACCACGCAGCGCGGCGGCCTTGCGACCTACCACGGGCCCGGCATGCTGGTGGGGTACCCGATCGTGCGCACCGGCGACGTCGTCGGCTACCTGCGCACCCTCGAGCGGGCGCTGGTGAGCGCGCTCGCCCAGGAGGGGATCCACGCACGCCAACGTGAATCCACTCCCGAACAGAACCTCACCGGGGTATGGGTCGGCGGGCCAGACGAGCTGACCGCACAGGGCGCGCCGCTTCGGCCGGACGGCACGCCGGTCCCATGGGCTGGCACGCACCGCAAGATCGCCTCGCTCGGCGTGCACCTCAGCCACGGCGTCTCGGCGCATGGTTTTGCCATCGGCGCCGACAACGACCTGGCCCCGTGGGACTGGTTCACGCCCTGCGGCCTTCCGGACGTGCGCATGACGAGCCTTGCGCAGGAGACGGGCCGCGTGGAGACGCTGCCGTGCCTGCGAAAGCGGGTGGCGGTCGCGGTCGCTCGCGAGCTCGGGCTCCGGCAGCGGCTGATCAGCCGGGTAAGGCTCGAAGTGCTCGCCGGCGTGCCGTCGGCCACTTCTGCGGCATAGCCGCAGCGACCGAGGAGCCCTCGCCTCGGGCAGAGCTGGGCGCGCCGCCCCTGCTTCAGGCGGCTGGGCACGCTACGTTGGAGAGACCGATGAGCGACCTGCTCCCCGTTCGCGTCCACAAGACCCGCTCCCGCGCCACCCCTGGTGGCATGGATCCTCGCGATGTGATCGGCGAGCGCGTCCTGCCGTTCAAGCACCGTAAGCCCGCGTGGTTCAAGGTGCCGGCACCCGGTGGTGGGCGCTACCGCGACCTCTCGAAGCTGATCGCTGGCGAGAACCTCCACACGGTCTGCCAAGAGGCCGCCTGCCCGAACATCGGCGAATGCTGGGAGCGCGGCACCGCCACCTTCATGATCCTGGGCGACACCTGCACGCGCCGCTGCGGGTTCTGCCATGTCTCGACCGGCAAGCCGACCTGGAACGACCCGCTCGAGCCCGCCCGCGTGGCCCGGTCGATCGCGAAGATGGGGCTCCGGCATGCCGTCATCACCTCGGTCGATCGCGACGACCTCCCGGATTACGGTTCCGGCGTGTGGGCCGCACTGGTCCGCCAGATCCGCAAGCAGGCCCCGGACTGCAAGATCGAGCTCCTCACGCCCGACTTCCGGGGCGAGGAGATGCCGCTGGCGAAGGTCATCGCCGAGCGCCCCGACGTGTTCAACCACAACGTCGAAGTCGTGCCCCGGCTGTACCCCGTCGCGCGCCGCGGCTCCAAGTTCGAGCGCTCACTACGGGTGCTCAGCAACGCCCGCGAGATGGGTGAGGGCGAGGTCGTCACCAAGTCCGGCCTGATGGTCGGCCTCGGCGAGAGCTTTGAGGAGATGGTCGACGCCCTCGGTCAACTGCGCGACAGTGGCGTCTCGGTGATCACCGTCGGCCAGTACCTGCGCCCCACCGAGAACCACCTGCCGATCGTGCGCTACTGGCATCCGGAGGAGTTCAAGCAGCTCGAGCAGCGCGGCCTCGCGATGGGCTTCACCCACATGGCGTGCGGCCCGCTGGTGCGCTCCAGCTACCACGCCGACCAGCACGTGCCGCAGCCGGCCGGCGGCGACGGCCCGCTGCGCGACGACGCACCGGCTCCCGGCGAGCTGTCGGTCACGCACACCACGTCCGCCCGGGAGATGGCCGCCGCATGAATCCACTGCTCGTGGTCGCCCAGACGCAACCGTCCGACACCTCGAGCGCCGCCGCAGCGGTCTTCGGCGTGGTCGCACTCGTGGGCGTGTTCTCCATCATCGCGCTGACCTCCAAGGGTCGGCGCACGCTGCTCCCGATCGTGGCCGTGCTGCTCGGCCTCGCGATCATCGTCACGACCATCGCCGACGCCCGCAACAGCACCTTCAGCGCGCTGACGGTGCTCGGGTTCTTCTTCGGCGGCCTGCTGCTGATCGGCGGCGCCGGCGCAGTGCGCGAAGGCATCGCGCTGCCCGAGGTGGAGGGCGTGGAACCCTCCATCGACCCCGCTCCGCCCCGCATCACGCCGGACGACTGACGTCGTTCCGGGCTGCGGGTGAGCTTTCTCACGCCGCACCCGCATCACTGCATTCGGCCCGAATCTGTGGCGATTTCGGCGCCTGCCGCGTGTCTACGCGCCCTTGACCTCCGTTGCCCAGGAGCGCCTACGCGCCAGCTTTGTATCAGCGTTAGACCGGAAACAAGGCGAACTTGCCACGCGTTCCACCAACCATGGTCCCCCTACCGGGTGACGGGTTAGGTTTCCCTCCATGTAGGCGCGGATCAATGCGCCATCATGTGGGGGCATGCCGACGCAGGTCCAGCGCACCGCCTCAGCCCGCAGGCGTCTGATCGCCGCAGCCACCGCACTCGTCGGCGAGCAGGGCGTCGGAAACACCTCGGTCGCGGCCATCGGCGAGCGCGCCGGCATGAGCCGCGGCGCGGTGAACTTCCACTTCGGCTCCAAGGACGAACTGCTCACCGCGGTCGCCGAAGAGGTCACGGCCGAATGGGAGACGCGCGCCTTCGGCTACGCGATGCCCGAAGGCGCGTCGTTCGAGACGGGCCTGACCGAGATGATCGACGCTCACCGGCGCGACATCGAAGCCGACGATCAGCGCTTTCGCATCTTCGCGATGCTGTTTTTCGAGTCGCTCGGGCCGTCGCCTCACCTCCACGAGCACTTCGCTCGCCTGCACCGGCGGGTGCGCGCTCGGATGGTCGAGATCGTCGTGGCACTCCAGGAGGCTGGAGACGTCCGGCAGGACGTGGATCTCGACGGACTGACGACCTTCGTGATCGGCGCGTTCCGCGGGATCGCGTTTCAATATCTGCTCGATCCCGAGCAGGTTCAGCTCAAGGCCGCATACGACGAAGCGAGCGCTTCGCTCGTGGCTCGTTTGCGGGCGTAGCGCCCCCGCGGCATCGGTCATCCGGACGGCCTTCCGGACGCGTAGTACGAGGGTGACCTCGATCGCTGCCCGCCACCGTTCACACGTTCGCCCGGTATCCATGGTGGAGTTGCCGTCGTGAAGGTTGTCATCGTCGGAGCAGGCCTCGGAGGCCTCGGCACGGCCCTGCGCCTGCAGGGCATGGGGCACGACGTCACCGTGCTGGAGCAGGCCCCCAAACCTGGCGGCCGGGCGTACCAGATCAAAGATGCTGGATTCACGTGGGATACCGGCCCGTCGCTGCTGACGATGCCGTGGGTCCTGGAGGAGACGTTTGCGGCTGGCGGCCTCGATCTGCACCGCGAGCTCGACATCATCGACCTGGAGCCGTACTACCGCATCCACTGGGCCGACGAGGACCGTCACCTGGACTTCGTGACCGACCGCGAAGCGATGAAGGGCGAGCTCGCCAAGTTCTCCTCCCACGACGCCCTCGCCTTCGACGGCTTCATGGATGCCCTCAAGCCGATCTACGAGGAAGGCATCCTCGCCGCCGGGCGCCGCAGCTTCGACTCACCGCTCGCGCTCGCGGCGTTCCTCCCCAAGCTCGTCAAGCTCGGCGCCGCGCTCCCGCTCCACACGTTCGTGTCGCGGCACTTCGAGAACCATCGCGTGCGCGAGGCGATGGGCTTTCACTCGCTGTTCATCGGCGGAGATCCGTTCCGAGTGCCTGCGATCTACGGCGCACTGGTCTACCTTCAGTTCTTGGACGGCGTGCAGTACGCCCGTGGTGGCACGTACTCCGTCGTCGAAGCGATGGCCAAACACCTCGACATCCGCTGCAACACCCGCGTCGACCGGATCGAGCATCGTGGCGGTCGCGTGCGCGGCGTCGTGACCTCTGCCGGCGAGGTCGTCCCCGCCGACGTGGTCGTCTGGAACGCCGACGCCATCCGCCTGGATGACGCCCTCGCCGTGCGCAAACAGCTGCGCACCCGCCGCGCGACGATGTCGGCGCTGCTGCTCTACCTCGGGACCGACCGCCAGTTCCCCAAGCTGCTGCACCACACGCTGCTCGTCGGCCATGGCTACAAGCGCTTCATCAAGGACGTGACCTCGCGGCGACGGCTCCCGGAGACCTACTCCACCTACGTCCACGCGCCGTCGCGCACCGACGCGTCGATGGCCCCGGCCGGGGGCGACTCGATCGCCGTCCTGCTGCCCGTTCCCAACCTCAAGAGCGGCGACACGTGGGACGCCGCTCAGACCGACGAGATCGCCGAAGCCGTGATGGCCGACCTGGAGCAGACCTTCGGTCTGGAGGGTCTGTCGGCGTCGACGATCGTCGAGCACCGGATGACCCCGGCGGACTTCCGGGATCGCCTCGGCGCCGTCGACGGCAACGCGTTCGCCATCGAGCCCACGCTCCACCAGTCGGCAGCCTTCCGCGTGCCGAACCGTCATCCGAAGGTGCGCGGCGTCTACGCCGTCGGCGGCGGGTCGCATCCCGGCGCAGGCGTGCCGGGCGTCCTGTTCGGCGCCGAAGTGACCTCCAACCTGATCGCCCAGGACTACCCGCGGCCGCAGGGCTCGCGGGGAGGTGCGACGCCACCGCTCGAGGTCGCCTCGTGAGCACGGCCACCGCCGGAAGACGGTCTCCAGCGGCACGCTCCGCGCTTGCTGAGGCTCGCGCAACGCACCGCGCGATCGGCCGCACGTTCTGGCTGGCCAGCCGTCTGCTTCCGCGCGGGGTGCGCGACGACGTGCACCTGCTCTACCTGGTGCTGCGCACCCTCGACGACGCCGTCGACGACCGACGGCCCGGCGCGCGCCAGATCGTCGAGGGCGTCGAGCTGTGGGCGGCAACCGGCCAGGCGACCACCCGCGAGGCGCTGCTGATGAAGGATCTCGCCACGCGGTACGCCATCGACCGCGGTGTGGTGGCCGACTTCTGCGCCGGGATGCACGACGACCTGAGCGGACGGGTCTTGACCACCGAAGAACAGCTCGACACCTACTGCTACCGCGTCGCCGGGACCGTCGGGGTGCTCATGATCGCGTTCCTGGGTTCGAGCGACGCCGAGGCCGCCCGGCGGCCGGCCATCGCGCTCGGCCAGGCGATGCAGCGCACGAACATCCTGCGCGACATCGACGAAGACGTCGCGGCGGGTCGGATGTACCTGGCGACGGAGACCGTCGAGCGGTTCGGTTCGATCCGCCCGGGCGAACGCGCAGCGCTCCTGACGGACCAGATCGCCCGCGCCGACGCGCTCTACGACGAGGGCATCGCCGGCATCGCCTACCTGTCGTCTGGGCGGCGTGCGATCGGCGCGGCGGCCGCGATGTACCGCGAGATCCTTCGGCAGATCGAGCGAGACGGCCTTGGCACACACCCTGGGCGAGCCGTCGTTCCGCTCTCGCGCAAAGCCCGCGCGGCGTTCGGCGTGCAGCGTCAGCTGCGCCCCGCGCCATGATGCAGCGGTGAACGTTCGTCCCTCGCACGCGCTCGGCCTCTCCTTGGCCGGTGCCCAGATCGCCTACGGCCTCGACGCACCGCGCCCGCCGTGGATGACCCGCGCCATCGTCGCGCTCTACCTCACCACCAGCACCGTCGACGCGATCGAGCAGCGTGGCGCGCGTGGCGCAGCGGTCGTGGCGGCCGCCGGCGGCATCGGCTTCGGCGCCGAACTGCTCGGCGTCCACACCGGGAAGCCGTTCGGGCCCTACGACTACTCCGGGCAGCTCGGTCCAAAGGTCGCCGGAGTTCCGCTGATGGCCGGCGCCGCCTGGGCCCTGCTCGCGCGGCCCAGCCGGATGACGGGTCGACTGGCGGCTGGCGGTCGCGGCCGACCCGCCGCGGTGGTCGCTGCTGCGGCCGGGCTCACCGCGTGGGACGTCTTCCTCGATCCACGGATGGTGCGCGAGGGCTACTGGAACTGGCCTGGGGGCGGCCGCTACGAGGGCATTCCAGCCACCAACTACCTCGGGTGGCTTGCGACCGGCGTGGCGATCTTTGCCGCGGCCGAGCTGATCGACCCGGCCGACGACCCGCTCGCGCCCGCAACGGGCAGCGCTGTAGACGGCCCCGAGCGCGGTGGCGACGGCGCGCTGGGCCTCTACGCGTGGACGTGGATCGGCGAGATCATCGCCAACGTGCTGCTGTGGAAGCGACCCAAGGTGGCCGTCGCCGGCGGACTCTCGATGGGCCTCTTGGCGGTTCCCGCGTTGCTGGCACGCTGGCGCGCCGGGCGTCGCTGATGGCTGGCGCCGCGCCGCCTGATCGTCGGCGCGTCGTGGTTGTCGGCGCGGGCATCGGCGGGCTGACGGCCGCCGCCGTCCTCGCGTACCGCGGCCATGACGTGACGGTGATCGAGGCCACGGCGACGGTCGGTGGCAAAGCCGGACGCCGCATGGTCGGTGGCCTGCCCTTCGATACGGGCCCGTCGCTCCTGACCATGCCGCATGTCCTGCGCCGCACCCTGGCCGCCTGTGGCCTCGATGAGGACGCCCTGGACCTACGGCCCGTCGACCCCGTCACGAGGTATCGCTTCGCCGACGGCTCGACCGTCGACCTCTCCGGCGACGAGGCACAGTCCGTCGAGGCGCTCGAGGCCTGGTCGCCCGGGGCGGGGCGCGGCTGGTCGGACTACCTGCGGATCTGCGGCTCGATGTGGGAGGGCTCTGAGGCCGTGCTCGAGGGGTTGCCGCCGTGGCCGCCGCGGCGCCCGACGCCGGAAGACCCCACGCCCGACCCACGCGACGGGTTGCGGGTGCGTCCACACCAGACGCTGCGGCAGTTTGCCCGCGGCGTGAGCCGCGGCGATGCGCGGCTGCAGCAGATCATCGAGCGCTTTGCGACCTATGCCGGCGCCGACCCCCGGCGCGCGCCCGCCGTGCTCGCGCTCTCTGGCTACGTGGAACATGCCTATGGCGCGTGGTACCCCGGGGTGCCCGGCGGGATCCATGCCATCCCGCAGCTGCTCGCCAGTCGCGCGCAGGAGCTGGGCGCGACCTTCCACCTCGGCGAGCCGGTCACCGAGATCGTCGCCGCGAACGGCAAAGCGCAGTCGGTGCGCACCGCCCAGCGCAGCGTGCCTGCCGACGCGGTGGTGTTCGGGGGCGACTACCGCACGATGAGCGGACTGGTGCGCGGGGCGCCGCTGAGCGTGTCGACCGTGCGGTCACGGGCGGCCGAGCTGGCCGGGCGCAGCGGCCGGCGCGAGCCGTCGGTGTCCGGGCTGGCGCTGCTGTTGGCGGTCGAGCCGGCAGAGCCGCAGCCGGTCCACCACGAGATCAGGTTCTGCACCGACTACGACGCTGAGTTCGACGACCTCTATCGCCATCGGCGGCTCGTGCGCGACCCAACGGTCTATCTGAGCGTTGCGTCGGTCACGCGTCCCGGCGGAGCGGCCGATGACGTGCCTGTGGCGACACCCGATTCCTCCGCGCCCCTCGGCAGCCAGACCGCGCAGCCTGCTGCATCGCTGGAGCCGTGGTTCGTGCTCGTGAACGCTCCGGCGGGCGCTCCGGAAGACCAGATCGACGCGTACGCGGCGCGCGTGGAGGCGGGCCTGGATCTCCGCGGCGGGCGCGTGGTTGCGCGGGACCGTCGCAGCCCAGCCGACCTTGCCGCCGAGAGCGGCACTCCAGACGGCGCGATCTACGGCGACGCGCCCCACGGACGCCTGGGCACGTTGCGGCGGCCTGGGCCGCTCGTGCCCACCCTGCGCGGGCTGGTGCGCGTCGGCGGTACGGTTCACCCCGGTGGTGGTGTTCCCCTCGTGATGCTTTCTGGCTTGACCGCCGCCCGACTCGTGGAGTCGGGCCGATGAGCGCCAGCATCACCGGGCTCCCACGGGAGCCGCGGCTGCAGGCGCTGCGCTACTGGATTGCCGAACACCGTCTGCCGGTGTTCGGCTGGGGCGCCATCCTCGCGATGCTGGTCGGCGCGGTCGTCGCGTGGCAGCTGGGCGTGGTCAATCCGAGCCCGATCGCTGAGCCGCGCACGTCGTTTGGGACCGAGGGCGCCAACCTGATCGAGAAGGGCAGCGTGGGCCCGGGCGTCGAGGTCGGCGCCGTGGGCGATGGCGAGACCCGCACCTACATCTTGCGCGAGAAGGGCGCGGTCGGCCCCCAGCCTGCCGTCATCTTCTTGCACGGGTTCGGGTCGAGCATCATCGTGGGCTACGAGCCCTGGCTCGAGCACCTGGCGAAGTCCGGGGTGACCGTGATCTTCCCGTCGTGGCAGCAGCCCCCGTTCCCCACCGACGGCTCTCAGAATCCGCGCACCAACATGTTCCAGGGCGTCCAGCTGGCCGCCAAGGCCGTGCCGATCATTCCGGATCAGGTCGCGGCCGTCGGTCTCTCTGCCGGCGGCGCGCTGGCCTTCGACTACGCCGCCCTGGCTACGGAGCTCGACGTGCCCAAGGCTCGGCTGGTGCTCTCGATCTATCCGGGGCGTGCCTTCCCAGGGCAGAAGGATCCGATCCTGCCGATCCCGCCGGTCGGCGGCATGGAACCCGACGCGAAGGTCGTCACGATGGTCTCCCGCAAGGACGAGGAAGTCGGCACCTTCTGGGGCAAGCAGCAGTACGACGCCCTGGCCACCCGCCCGGACGACCTGCGCGAGCTCGTCTACGTGAAAACGCCCGGCCTCGGCGACCACTACGCCCCGGGCGACACCGATGCCAAAGCCCGGCGGGTGTTCTGGAAGAGGCTCGACAACCTCATGACCACCCATCTGGGCGCCAAGCTCGATCTCGATGCCGACCTGCGTGAATCGGTCCGCGCCGACCGGCGCGTGCAGCGCAACCTGAAGGAGCAGTCGATGTTCCGCCAGCGCGCCGAGTCCGGCGAGTAGCCGCCGCTTGCGCGTGAGCGTCGAAATCATGTCGTCCTGACGACACAATTTCGACGTTCACGGAGAGATCTGGCCGCGTTCGGGGCCAGGCGCGGACCCCAGGTCGACGAGCGGGTCGCGGCCGTCCCAGGTGCCTGAGCTGGAGAGCGGCTGAAAGCGTGCGAAGAGCTCCGAGGAGTACCAGTCCTCCGTGCGGGTGCGGTCGATCACCTCGCGGTGGGCGGCGCGGCGGTAGGCGAAGTCCTGCGCCCCTGCGAGGGAGCGCCAGAGCGAAAACGTGGCCTGGCGGAAGATCGGCACGTCGCCGATACCCAGGCTCGCGAGGTGCTCCGGATGCGCGGCGAGATCAAGTGCGGGGCGCGGCACGGCTTCCCAGAAGCGCGCCAGGCGCTGGGGCCGGATCGCGGCGTGCGTGAGGATCGCGACCGGCGCGCCGGGGATCAGCGGGGCTGCCCGATCGACGTTGAAGTGGGCGCGTCCCCACGATCCATGGGCGCGAGCCGTCGCGAGGCGCAGGTCGTAGCGCTCGGCACCGAGGTCGTCCCACCGCCGCGGAATCTCACTCGACGCCAGAAACGCGTCGAGATCCTCGTCACTGCGCCAGAACGCCAGCAACGCCCAGCGCCGAAAGTCGGCCGAGACCGTCATCTTGCCGCCGTCGCCCGTTCCGAGCAGCCGCCAGAAGCGCAGCCCAGGCGTACGCTGGAGAACCGGCCGGTCCAGCCCCATCCGCGAGAAGCCCTCTCGGGCAGGCGCACCGGCGGGATAACGCACAAGGTGGAACGATGCAGGCAGCGTGGTCGTCGCCGAGCTCTCAGACGTGTGGATACTTGTGGCCATTCTCTGCTCCTACGCACTAGGGGCGGTCCCCGGCGCAGCCATCGTGGCACGTCGTCACGGCGTGGACCTGCGCACCACCGGTGACGGCAACCCCGGAGCCTGGAACGTGCTCGAGCAGCTTGGCTGGGGGCGGGCCTGGCCGGCCTTCGTGGTCGACGGCACCAAGGGCTTGCTGGCGGCCGCGCTGGGGTGGGTCGTCGTCGGCACGCCGCCCGTCGGGGCCGCAGCTGGCTCGCTCGTGGGTTGGCTGCCGTGGGAGGGCGCCGACGCTGCCACGCTGGGCGCCTGGCCTGCCTGGGCCTGCGTCGGCGCGGCGATGCTCGGCCACGCCTTTCCACCGTGGTCCCCGCGGCAGGGTGGCAAGTCCGTGATGGCATTCTGCGGCGGCGCGATCGGGCTCGTGCCGCTCGCGGCGCTTCCGCTCGCCGTGGTGGCCGCCGTGATGGGCGCCGCCGGGCGCGGCTCCCTCGGCGCCCGCATCGTGGTGTTCAGCTTCCCGGTGGCCCAGGCGGCCGTGACGCCCCTCTGGCAAGTCGGCTGGACGGGCATGCTGATGACGCTGATCGGCCTGCTGTTCTTGGTGCGTCGGCCGCTGCAAGCGGCGTAGACGACGGCGCCAAGGGCGGTGGAACCGCCGCCGCGGGCGGAGCCCAGGGCTGTGAATCCGCGTAGCGGGCGGTGCCAGCGCGGTGAAGCCGCGTAGTGGGTCGGCTCACGCGGATCGTGCGATTGTCCTTGGATCTGCGTAGCCGCAGACCCTGTGAGGCTGGTTGGCGGCGTTTGCGGTGGTTGGCGGCGGTGGATCGGCGGGCGCTTCGCGGTTTGCGGGCGG
>JAEMRF010000420.1 GCA_016463515.1 Solirubrobacteraceae bacterium
CACGCTTCTCGCCAATAACGTCCGTGTCTACGGCAACCCGGACGCGCCGCCGATGGTCTTTGCGCACGGTTTCGGCTGCGACCAGGGGATGTGGCGGTTCGTTGCGCCGGCATTCGAGGCCACGCACCGCGTGATCTTGTTCGACCACATGGGGTTTGGCCTCTCGGACCTCTCCGGCTATCAGCCCGAGCGCTACGAGACGCTGGACGGCTACGTCGACGACGTGCTTCGGATCTTTGAGGAACTCGCGCTCGAGGACGTCATCTTCGTGGGGCACTCGGTGAGTTCGATGATCGGCGCCGTCGCCGCCCGCCGTTCCCCGAGCCACTTCGCCAAGTTGGTGATGATCGGGCCCTCGCCGCGGTACGTCGACGATCCCGCCACCGGCTACGAAGGTGGCTTCTCTGCCCAGGACATCGGCGAGCTGCTCGAGGCCGTCAACAGCAACTACCACGGCTGGGCGGTCGAGAGCGCCCCGGCGATCATGGGGAACCCCGAGCAGCCGAGTCTCAGCGACGAGCTCGCCGAGACCTTCTGCCGTGCCTCGCCGGACATTGCCCTGCGTTTTGCCAAGGCGACGTTCCTCGGTGACAACCGCGCCGATCTGCCGCTCGTACCGGTGCCCACGCTCGTGCTGCAGTGCGCGAACGATCTGATCGCCCCAGAGGCCGTCGGCCGGTATGTCGCCGCGGCCGTGCCGCGATCCCAGTTCCAGCAGCTCGATGCGTCGGGCCACTGCCCGAACCTCAGCGCCCCCGCCGAGACGATCGCCGCGATCAAGGCGTTCGTGTGACCGACCAGCCTGGCGAACCGCTCGGCGACCCGGGAGCGCTCGGCGAGCTGGAGGAGGAGCGGCCAGCGGACGCGAGGCCGTCGCTCGACGCGCCGACGATCGACGAGTTCTACGAGCAGGCCAGCTGTGGCTACCTGTCGCTGACGGCCGACGGCGTGATCGTGCGCACCAACGAGACGTTTGCCCGGTGGACGGGCCGCAGCCGCGAGGAGTTGCTCGGCGAACTGCGCTTCCAGACGCTGCTCACCGTCGGCAGCCGCCTCTACTTCGAGACGCACTGCGCCCCGATGCTCTCCGCCGGGATGGAGCTGCGTGAGGTCGCGCTCGATCTGCGCCGCAGCGACGGCAGCATCCTGCTCATGCTGCTCGGGGCGACAGTGCACCAGTCGAGCGCCGGCCAGGCCGCGATCACGCGCGTCACGATCTTCGACGCGTCAGGACGCCGCGGCTTCGAGCGCCATCTGCTCGCCGAGCGTGACGCCGAACGGCTCGCCCGCCAGCACGCCGAGGCCCTGAGCCGCATCTCGGGCCGACTGGCTGTGCTCGACACCGCCGCCCAGATCGGCGCCGCCATCGCCGGCGAACTCGTCGGTGGGGGTGTGGCGACGCGGGCCGAACTCGTGCCGCGCACCGCCGCAGCACCGCGGATGACCGCCACGTTCAGGACGGCGCCGGGCAGCTCGGTCACGGTCGGCGTGGTCCCCGTGGTTGGCGGTGGCGGCGAAGCATTCGGCGTGCTGCGCTTGGACTGCCCGGAGCCACCGAGCGACGAGCGACGAGCCTTCCTGGAGTCCGCCGCCGAGCTCGTCGGCCGTGCCCTGGGCCGAGTCCAGCGCAACGCGGCAATGGCTAGGGCCACCCGCAGTGGCGCGGCGGCGGGGCTGCCAAACGAGCGGTGGTGGGCCGCGGCCCTCAAGGCCGAACTGCGGCGTGCCGACCAGGCAGGCACCCCGCTGACGATCGTGATCGTGGAGATCACCCGGCTGGACCGCATCACGCTCTCGCAAGGCATGGAGGCCGCCGACGAGCTGCTGCTGAGCGTCAGCGACGCGTGGCGAGCGGCCGGGTTCGACCTGCTCTCCCGCTTCGGTGGCGAGGAGTTCGTCGTGCTCATGCCGGGGCTCGACCTCAGTGCGGCGAAGGCTTCGGTGGCGCATGCCAAACGCGTCGCCGGGGCAAGCCACCACTTCTCGGTCGGCATCGCGCAGTGGGATCGCTCGGAGTCGCCACAGGCGCTGGCCAGCCGCGCGGAGTTGCAGCTCAGTCAGGCGCGATGAGTCGCGGCTGAGCGGGGCCGTTGGTCGGCGCACTGATCGGGCGCAGCCAGGTTGTGCGCTGCGCACTGGCGGCGTGAGGCTACGGCCGTCATCCTCCGGGGTGTGTCCGAGGTGCGCGCCCCCGAGCGGATGTCGGCGGAAGACTGGGCCGAGGCCGAGTTCGGGCCCAACCGTGATGCCGTACTGGCCGCCTTTGCGGGAATCGCCGCCGCGCTCTCAGAAGGCACATCGCTCGACGCGCTGCTCGGGCTGATCGTCGCGCAGGTCTGCGAGCTCACGGGCGTCAGCCGCTGCGCCGTCTATCTCCTCGACGAGAAGACCGGCACCTTCCCCGGTCACGCGGGCTGCCAGCACGGCGTCGACATCGGCCCAGGCGTGCGGCGGTCGGTCGCGGGACTTGAAGCCGACGGTTTTGCACGCGAGATCGTGCAGACGCGCGCGCCGGTCTTCGTGTCGGACGCCGCCCTGGACCCGCGGCCTGTGCGCTCGGCGATGCGCGCCTGGGACGTGCGCGCGATGCTCGGCGTCCCCATGGTGCTCGCCGGCGAGGTGATCGGCATCCTCTACCTCGACAACGAGCAGCAACCGCACCCGTTCTCCCGCGCGACCCGCGACATCAGCGTCGCGTTTGCGGATCTCGCTGCGATGGCGATCGCCCAGGCAC
>JAEMRF010000084.1 GCA_016463515.1 Solirubrobacteraceae bacterium
ACGGCACGGGCGACCGCCTCGATGCGGGCGCGGTCGCGGGAGCTCGCCGACTCCCAGCGGCCGGCGTTCTCGGTGAGGACGCGGGCCACGATCTCGTCGGCCTGACGGTGCATCGCGGCGATGGTCGGCGCGACGCCGCGGGTGGCCATCCACTCGTTGAAGCGCAGCAGCTCGTCGTCGACGATCGTCTCCGCGCGCACGGCCTCGGCCTTGCGCACGTGGGTCATGCGCGCAATCACGGACTCCATCGCGTCGAGGTCGTAGCGCTGCACGCCCGGCAGCAGACCGCAGGCGGGCTCGATGTCGCGCGGGACGGCGAGGTCGATCAGCAGCAGCGGTCGGCCAGCGCGAGCTGGGAGCACCTCGGCGATGGCCTCGCGGTGCAGGATCGGGTGCGGTGAGGCGGTGGCCGAGACGACCACATCGGCGGACTCAAGGAGCCCCGGAAGATCGTCGAGCGGGGCGACGCTGCCGGCGAACTTCGCGGCGAGCGAGATGGCGCGGTTGGCGCGGCGGTTGGCGACGAACAGCGTGGTCACGCCGCGCTGGTGGAACGCCGCGGCCGCCAGCTCGGAGGTCTCGCCGGCGCCGATGATCAGGACCTGCCGGCCAGACAGGTCGCCGAGTTCGCGCTCGGCCAGTGAGGCTGCCAGCGAGGAGATCGACATCGACCCGTGCCCGATCTCGGTCTCGCTGCGCACGCGGCGGCCAGTACCGACGGCGGCCATGTAGAGACGGTCGAGCGTGGCGCCGCTGGTGCCAGCGGAGACGGCGACTTCGTGGGCGCGGCGCACCTGGCCGAGGATCTCGGCTTCGCCGAGGACCATCGATTCAAGGCCCGACGCCACCCGGAAGAGGTGGCGCGCTGAGTCGGCTTCGTGCAGGCGGAAGACCGCGCCGCCGAGGTCGTCCGGGGCGAAGCCGCCGCGGCGCGCGAGCACGCGCAGCAAGCCGTCTTCGGCTGCTTGCGGGTCGTCGGTCAGGACGGTGATCTCGGTGCGGTTGCACGTCGACATCGCCACGAGTTCGTGGATCTGGTCGTTGCAGGCCGCGAGCTCACCCAGCACGTGGCCCGCGCCGTCGCCCGGGAGGGCGAGGCGCTCGCGCAGCGCGACCGGCGCCGTGCGATGCGAGACGCCAACGGTGAGCAGTTCGCTCATGCGGCGGGATCTCCGGCGGGTGTGGCCGGAGCAGCAGGCGTGGCAGGTGCCTTCGGGGTGATGGCGACCGGCTCAGCGGGCGCCGTGGCGGAGGGCGACGGCGCGGCGCCACTGCCGGGCTGCAGCGCATCCAGGCGGGCCTCGAGCGCATCGGCGGTCTTGGCGATGCGCTGCAGGCGCTGGGCCATGATCGCCAGGTAGACGACGACCATCACCAGGAACACCACGTAGGCGGCGATCACGTAGGGGCCGCCCGAATCCTCGGGGATGGTGTCGACCTGGGCGAGAACGGAGGGGAGCGTCATGCCTGCGGAACCGCCGAGCGTCGGGGAATCAGGTCGTCGCCGCCGGCGCGGCGCTCGAGTGCGCGCAAGCGGAACGTCGTGCTCTTGGAGAGCACCTCGTAGCGCACGAGCGTCGCGTAGAGCACCGAGATCGCGACCAGGCAGGTCAGGAAGGTGACGAGCACGGGCGTCGGCATCGAGCCGTCGGCGGCGTTGGAGAGGGTGCGCGGGTGCAGGTAGGCGTCGGCCATGCGCACCACGGCGAAGTTGATCGGCACGAAGGCGCCCGCCACCACGGCGAACACGCTGGCCGCGCGGGCCTGGCGGCGCGGGTCGTCGATCGACAGGCGCAGCGGCTGGTAGGTGCAATACAGCAGGAAGACGATCAGGAACGACACCAGGAATGGCTCATCCCACCGCCACCAGGCGCCCCAGGCCGTCTTGCCCCAGATCGCTCCGGTGATCAGGACCGAGACCGCCAGGATCTGCGACTGGTGGATGTGCACGTAGGAGCGCAGATCCGCCTCGGACCCGCCGCCGCGCAGGTAGCGCAGGCCATGGATGCCGCCGATCACGAAGCCGATCAGCGCCACGATGCCGATCGGCACGTGCAGGTAGAAGATCTTCTGCCGGAAGCCCTGGTCGGTATCAAGCGGGGCGTAGAGAAACGCCATCGCGAAACCGACCGCGACGAGCACGACGGAGAGAATCGAGAGTGGGCGCAGGCCGCGAACGGTCATGGAGAGGGAAGGCTTAGTCCTCTACGAGGTACTCGCCGACTACCGAGCCGACGAGTGCAAGAACCACAGCATAGATGGCCAGAACGGCTGGCCAGCGCCATGCAAGCGCCTCGGCGCCGGGCTCCAGTACCGGGGCCAATGCCTGTTGCGCCGCGATCAGCGCCGGAATGGCGAGCGGCACGACCAGGATTGGCACGATCAGCTCTCGGGATCTGGCCCCGATGGCGATGCCGGCCACGATCCCGCCGAGGGTGGCCAGTGTGAGATCGAGCAACAGGAGCACCAGGACGAGTTCTGGGAGCACCGGAAGCAGCTCTGGGCCAAGGAGCAGCAGGCCGAACGCGGGCACCAAAACGATCTCCAGGGCCACGAGGACGGCGGTCAGTCCGAGCACCTTCGCGGCGAGCAGTGCCCCGGCGGGCGCCGGGCTCAGGAGGTACTGCTGGATGCCAGCGTCGCGCTCCTCACCGGCAAAGAGCCGCGAGATGCCAAGGAGCGAGGCAAAGAGCAGCGGCACCAGCAGCGAGCCGGCAGCCAGATCGCCCTCGACCGTCTCCTGATCCAGGGCAAAGCGCAGCACGATCATCGTGCCGAGCGCCAGCAAGCCCATCGCCGGCAGCAGCTCGAACGAGCGCAGCTCCAGGCGCAGGTCCTTGCGCAGCACCGCGAGCACGGCGCGTGGGCCCGAGATCGTGGTCTGCGCGCTCACCGGTAGAGCGCCTCCACGTCGGCGGCGGTCATCCCGTCGCTGGGTCCCACGTAGCGCGTGGTGGCCGACGGCCCGAGCACGATCACGCCGTCGGACTCCTGCAGCGCCTGCGCCGGATCGTGGCTGGCGATCACACGGGTGCGGCCCGGGCGGGGCGCAATCAGCGCGCCCACGAGCTCGGCGGCGACCGGATCCAGGTTGGCAAGCGGCTCATCGAGCAGCAGCAGCGGCGGGTCGGCCAGCAGGGCGCGCGCCACCGAGGCGCGGGCAGTCAGGCCGCGGGAGAGCGCGCCGACGGGCTGGTCGGCGCGGTCCTGGAGCTCGGCCTCCTGGATCACGGCCTCGGTCCGGTCAGCGGAGAGGCCGTGCAGGCGCGCGTGATAGTCGAGGTTCTCGCGGATCGTGAGATCGCGATAGAGCAGCGGCTGGTGGGAGACGACGCCGACCTTGCCGCGCAGCGCCCACCGCTCGGCGGGAAGCGCATGCCCGAGCACGCTCAGCTCGCCGCCATGGTGGCTGCGCAGGCCCGCCAGCAACGCCAGCAACGTCGTCTTCCCCGAGCCGTTGGCCCCCAGCAGCGCCACGGTTGCCCCGGACTCCACCCGCAAGGAGAGGTCACGCAGGACGGGGGTGCGGCCGTGCGCGGCCAGGAGCCCCTTGGCCAGGATCGCCGGGGTGGCGTCGGTCGCCGGGATGGCGTCAGTCTTCGTCGTCGTAGAAGTCGTCTTCGTCGTCGAGCTCACGAGCCGACGCATCGTCGCGCATATCGGCCGGGGGCTCGCGCCCCTCCAGCCGCTCGCGGATCGTCGGCAGGATCGGCGCAAGCGCGGCGAGCGCCGCTTCGATCAGCCGCACCTCACGCGGGAGGTTGACGACCAGGGTCTCCCCAGCGATCCCGCAGGCCCCGCGCTCCAGCGTGCCTTCAGAGGCTTCTTGCGCCAGCGCGCGGCGCAGCATCTCCTCGATCCCGGGCACCCGCCGCTCGACGATGATCGAGGTGAGCTCGGGGACGATGTCGTCGGGGCCGATACCGGCGCCGCCGCAGGTGAGCAGCAGGCAGACCTGCTCGTCGATGTAGTGCTGCAGACGCTCCTCGAACAGCTCGCCACCGAGCGGCACGAGCTCGATCGCGAGCACGTCGCCACCGACGGCTTCCACGCGCGCGGCAACCTCCGGCCCGTACTCCTCGACGGAGAGCTCCGGGTGGGTCGGGTCGTGGGCAATCACGATCACGGCGGGGATGGTCATGCGGCGAGCCTCTGCGCTGCGGCCTCCTTGGCCTGGGAGATCACGTGCATCAGCTCGTCGGTGCGGTCGTCCTTGAGCAGCTGGATCGGGTCCGGAGTGCCGCCGACGATGCTCTCGAAGAACACTTTGCGGTCCTGGTAGGTCGGCAGGGTCGACTTGGCCCAGCCGCGCACGTCGTTGAGGAGGATCGCCAGGCGGGCGTACTCCTCACCGAACTGCTCGCTGATCTCGGCCTTCATGCGCTTGGCCAGCGCCGGCGAGGCGCCCGCGGTCGAGATGGCGATCGCCAGCGGCCCTGTGCGCACGATCGCCGGGAGGATGAAGTTGCACAGCGGCGGCACGTCGACCACGTTGACCAGCATCGCGCGGGCCTCGGCGTCGTCGTAGACGCGGATGTTGACGTCGGTGTCGTCGGTGCAGGCGATCACCATGAACCGGCCTTCCAGGTCGGCGGTCTCGTACTCGCGCTGGTGGTGCTCGATCGAGCCCTCGTCGACGAGCTCCTGCAGCCCGGCGCTCAGCTTCGGCGCCACCACGGTCACCTTGCCGTCGCAGGCGAGCAGGCCCTCGGTCTTCTCAAGGCCGATCTCGCCGCCGCCCACGACCAGGCAGCTGCGGCCGGTGAGTCGCAAGCACGCGATGTAGAAGGGGGTGGCGAGCATGTCGCGCACGCAGGATTGGTCGCAACGACCGCGCCTGAACTGGCACACGCACTCCTTTCCCATGAAAACCTGAGCCGGCATTGGTCCGGCCAGCGTACCCCTTGCGTACACCCGGTAACTCCCCCGCATGTCGACCGTTTCTCTCTCACCCGCTGAAGTTCTGCTCGCCGCAGCCGATGATCTGGCTACCGGACGACCCGTCCTGAACTCACCCGAAGCGGATTTCCAGACCGAAATGACTGACACTCAGCGCACTGCAGAGCTCATTCCCTTCGACTCGGTCCACCGCCTCGTTCAGGAACGGCGTCAGCGCAGGGCGGCCTTGGCCGACTCTGGCGTCGACTCGTTGACGGCCGCTCGCACCAGCCAGGTGCGTCGGCTCCTCACGCAGCAACGCGAGCGCACGTCCGGTCCTGAGGTGGCGTGAGCTCCGCCTCCGCCGCATCCCGGCAGGCCAACCCCGGCCCCGCCCGCAGGCGTTCCCCGTCTGCGCCGCGCGTCCGCGCCCACGGCGAGCAGCCGTTCTTCGCTGAGGACTCGCTGATCCGCGAGGTCCAGCGCGAGCGCCTGGTCGCGATCTCCGGTGCTCGCGCCCTCTTCATGCAGGCCGCCCACCCGGTCGCCTTCGTGGGCTTCTTCAGCCACTCGGCGTCGGTCGACGACCCGCATCCCCGCCTGGCGCGCACCGCCCTCGCGGTCAACACGGTGATCTACGGCTCCGAGCGGCAGGCCCGCGAGGTCCAAGAGATCGTCGGGTCCATGCATGCGCGGGTCCGCGGGTCGCTCAAGGAACCCGTTGGCCCGTTCCCCGCCGGCACACCATTCCGGGGCGACGATCCGGACTTGCTGCTCTGGATCCTCGCGGCCTTCATCGACTCCTCCTACCGCGCGTTCGAGCGCTTCGTGCGACCGCTGTCGCCAGCCGAGCGCGAGGAGCTCTGGCAGCAGTGGCGCCAGGTCGGCGAAATCTTCGGTCTGGGCGAGGACGACATGCCCAGCAGCTACGCGGTGCACCTGGAGTACATGCAGGGCATGCTCGAGAGCGGCCGACTGGTCGTGACCGACGACGCCCGTGCGCTCTCTCGCCGGGTCATCCTCAACCCGCCGCTGCCCGCGGCGCTGCTGCCGCTCAAAGAGCTGATCAACCAGGTCACGATCGATTCGCTCCCCGGCGACCTTCAGCGCCAGTTCGGCTTCGTGCCGGTTCCTGGCCGAGGACTCACGCTGGGTGCGCTTGGCACGTGGTGGCGACTCGTCGCCGGCCCACTCGCGCCGTCGGTGGTGCGGCACGTGCCGCCGTTTGTGATGCCAGCTCCCGGTCGCGGCTACGCCGAGATCGCCGAGCTCGTGCAGCAGCAGATGAGCTGAGCCCCGTCGGTGGCCGCGCTGCGGCTAGGGGCCTCGCCAAGCGCAAGCGGCGATCTCGCCGATCGCAGGCGAGGACCTCACCAAGCGCAGAGCCACGCGGGCGCGGGCGAAGCGCCCGCGCCGCTGGCTGGGCTTACTGGTAGTCGACGACCGCGGCCGTGCGCGGTGCGAGCGTGACGGCGGTGACGGGCGTGTCGTTCAGCGGCCAGACGGTCGACGCGAGGTCGACGCCGGTGCGGCCGGACGGCAGCACGTAGCGCGCCGGGCGATCGGACGGGTTCACGACGACGACGCCGCCGGTGAGCTCGCGGATCACGAGTTCACCGCGCTCGAAGCGCTTGCCGACGGGCAGCCCGAGGTTGGCCTCGTAGCCACGCCAGCCACGACCGGGGTACTCGCACATGTCGCCGACGTTGTCGCCCTTGACGAACGTGAGCATCGCGGTGGCGTAGTTGAACGCCGCCGAGCGCACATGTGCCGCCCAGGAGGCGTCACCGTTGAACCACGTGCCGGACTGCAGATCGGTGTCGCGGCAGGACGGGATCTTGGCGAGCGTGGGGGCGCCCTGCAGCGGGGACTTGTTGAGCGTGAGGTCGCTGCTGCCGGTCTTCTCCCACTGCAGCTTGATGCGCTGCTTGTGCATGGCGTCGGCGTAGTTCAGCAGGCGCCGGTAGGACCAGGGCTGCTTGGCCGGGAGCGCATAGTGCAGACCTGGATCGATCGCGCCGCCCTCGATGATCACCTGATCGGCGTACTTGGCTGCGCGGATCTTGCCGTTGGAGCTACGCAGCTTCGGCTTCGTGGCGTAGCCGAAGTCGGTGTCGGTCCAGTGGGCGTTGATCGTGAACGTGGTGCCCTTGGGCTTCTTGGCACGCAGCGTCTTCAGGAGCGTGAACATCCCGCGCTCCCAGGCCTTGACCGGGATCTTGGGCGTGGGGCTGAAGCCCTGCTTGGGTGTGGTGAGGGCGTTGTCGAGCCACAGGCCCGAATAGCCGCAGGCCAGCAGGTCGAGCGCCGACCGCTGATCGCGATCCTCGTTGCAGGTCGCTTTGCCATCGCTGCCGTAGAGCCACCACTTGCGCGCCGCCGGGATCCGCAGATCCAGGGCGCGCCAGCCGTCGACCATGACGGGCTTGCCGCCCTGGCTCATCAGCCACTTCTTGGCCTGCCGCATCTGCGTGGTGCGATACGGATTCACGCCCGTGGCGTTGTAGTAGACGGCGACCTTCGGCTTGGTCGCCCAGCCCGTGAGGTTGAGGCTGACCGCGGGGTCTGAGTCGTGCACGACCAGCGGGCGGGCGTGCGTGCTCAGCCACTGCTGGTTGAAGGTCATCGCGGCGGCAGGCGTCTGGCGCTGCTCGGTGCGCATGAAGGGATCCAGCGACGGGTCGACGCGGCGTGAGATCTCGATGCCCCCGGGAGGGGCCACCGTGGCAGCGTGGGCGTCGCTCGCAAGCAGGGTGAGGCAGGTCGCAGCAGCAACCATGGCCGGGGAGAGGCGCATCGCGCCATTGTACCGGCGTTCATTCGCGCACCGGGCCGGTCCAGGCGGTTTCCATGCGGCCGAGGCCCAAAGCACTGGCCGCATGGGCAAACGGGAGCCGCCGAACCGCCTGCAACGGCGCATGCAGCCCGTCAGAGCTAGCGGGACGGCGCCAACTGCGCCGTCAGGAACGCCAGCTGGTCGGCGACGGCGTGCTCGAACGGGTCGCCGTTGTAGATCTCGAAGTGGCCGTAGGGGTAGCGGTTGACCGTCACGTTGGGCAGGCCCTTGCCTGCGCGGACCGTCGGACCGACCGGCGCGACGGTGTCGCCGTCGCAGGCGCAGATCAGGACCGGCGCGGTGGAGCGGCGCAGCGATCGGCCCGGGCGGTAGAGGCCCAGCTTGAGCACGAGCCGCGCCGCGATCGCGTTGACCACCACCGCGCCCTCGGGCGTGATCAGGGTGCCCCAGATGGAGTCGCTGCCCTTCGGCGCCACGCGGTCGCTTGGCTCGATGTGCGCCCCGACGCGCGTGCGAACCGAGTGGAAGCGCCGCAGGTTCGCGCTGGTCCGGGCGGTGGCGACCGTGCCGGGGCCGGCTTGGTCGGCGGCGCCGCTGAGCGAATCGTGCGAGGCCAAGAAGGCGGGCATCCAGGGCGTGCCCGCCATCGGCACGCGGATCGGGGGCAGGCGCAGCAGGCCACCGATCGTGTCGAGCACGGCCAGCGTGAAGAGCACCGCGGCGCTGACCGGGGCGTCGAGGAAGCGCTTCCACGTGGAGGCCACGCCATCGGAGAACGGGCACTGCGCCACGACCGCAGCCAGATTGTCGTCGTCGGCAGCGATCTGCAGCACGTGGCCACCGCCGAACGACGTGCCCCAGATCGCGATGCGGTTCACGTCGACCTCGGTCGCCAGCTCGGTGCGCGCGTAAGCCAGCGCGGCGTGCCAGTCCTGGAGTTGCTGAGGTACGTCGACGATCTGCCGCGGCGAGCCCTCGCTGTCGCCGAAGCCGCGGTAGTCGAAGACCAGCGCCGCGATGCCGCCCTGGGCGAACCGCTGGGCATAGCTGTCGAGTCGCATGTGGCGCGTGCCACCGAGCCCGTGGGCCATCACCACGAGCGGCGGCTTGGCCGTGGCGTCGCCGGCGGGCGTGCCGGTGGGCCGGTACAGCCACGCGGCACAGCGCACACCCGACGAGAGGAAGACCACATCTTCCCGCGTGGCGCGCTCGGTCGGCTGGGTCTGGTCAGTCTTGATCGACATGTAAGAGGTGGGACGGTATCGTCGTCTTACATGGCAGTCAAGAGCGACGCAGCACCGGTTCCAGGGCCCCGCCTTGGCTCGTAACCGCACGACCGTCGACCGCGAGGAGAAGCGCGCCGAGATCTTGGATGCGGCGACCGACCTGTTCCTCACGAACGGCTACGAGGCGACGTCGATGACCGCGCTGGCGAAGGCCGCCGGCATCGCGACGAACACCATCTACTGGTACTTCGACGACAAGGACGCCCTCTTCATCGAAGTGGCCGAGCGCACCTTTGGGGAGTCCCTCGCCGAATACGGCGCACAGGTCTTGCCGACGTTGGTCGACCGCTTGCTCTGGCTCGTGACCGTGTTCGAGCGCCTCAACGGACTCACGGCGACGGTCCACGCGCGAGCGCGCGTGTCGCCGTCGATCAGCACCTGGCACGACGACTTCCACGCCACCGCCGACCGCTGGCTCATCCATCAAGCCCGGCAGCACTTGGCCGCGGGGGCCAACCACACCCCGCCCCCGACCGACGAGCAGCTCGCCGCGATCCCTCGGATCTGGTCCTACGCCATCGAAGGCATGGTCGTGCACCAGCTCAGCGACCGAGAGCGCCGGCAGGTCTGCGAGACGCTCGTCCGCCAGCTTGACGCCCTCTGACCTGCAAGTTCGCGCCCGACCTGTGCGCCAACTGCCAACAGATCGGCGATCTCCAGGTACCGTGGGGCCCATGCTTTTGCGCGTTTCCCACGCCGTGCGCGCGCTCAGCGTGCCGGTTGCCCTCGCCGCCGCCCTCGCGGCGAGCCCCATCGCTTCGGCCCAAGATCCGGCTGCCACGCCGCCGCCCGCGCCCGTCGTTGCTGCCGGCGTGACCGTCGCCGGCGTCGACCTCTCCGGTCTGTCGGCCGCCGACGCCACCACCAAGCTCGAAGCCGCTCGCGCGCAGATCCAGCGCGACGTGGTCGTCCAGGTCGGCGCCCGCAAGCACAAGCTCAGCGCAGGTCAGGCGCTGTATTCGATCGACGTGCCCGCCTCGGTGAGCGCCGCGTTGGCCGCCACGGCCCCGGGTGCCGCGACGCCGGTCGTGAAGTTCTCAAACGACAACGTGCGCGCGTTCGTGAAGAAGCTCGCCGACAAGGAGTACCGCGCCCCGCGTGACGCGGTCATGAAGATCACGCCGGACCGCATCCGCGTGACCCCACACCTGGTCGGTCGCCGCGTGGAGGTCAATCCGCTTGCCGCCTCGATCTCAAAGGCGCTGCGCGACCCCGTCAGCTCGCGGTTCTTCATCCCCAAGCGCGCCGCCGTCAAGGCCAAGGTCACCCGCGGCACCCTGAAGAAGAAGCACTGGACGATCCTCACCGTCAACCGCAGCACCTTCAAGCTGCGTGTGTTCAAGGGCCTCAAGCTCAGCAAGACCTACCCGATCGCCGTTGGCGCCGCCGGCCACGACACGCCGTCCGGCACCTACTCGATCACCAACAAGGCCGTAAACCCGACCTGGCACGTGCCCAACAGCGACTGGGCCGGCTCGCTCGCCGGCACCACCGTCCCCGGCGGCGCGCCGAACAACCCGCTCAAGGCCCGCTGGCTCGGCATCGTCGACGGCGTCGGCATCCACGGCACCTCGGAGTCCTGGTCGATCGGTTCGCGCGCGAGCCACGGGTGCTTGCGGATGCACGTCAAAGACGTGATCGACCTGTACCCGCGGGTGCCGGTCGGGACGACCGTCCTCATCAAGTAGGCGCTGGGGCCTGCCGGCGGGCGTTGGTCTGGTCGGGGGTGGGGGTGACCCTCCCCTGGCTGCGATCGGGTGGTCCGGTTACGGCCTGGCGGCCGGAACCGTACAACCCGCCG
>JAEMRF010000421.1 GCA_016463515.1 Solirubrobacteraceae bacterium
AGGCGCGGGTTGCCGCGCTTGCCCTCGAGCGAGTCGAGCAGGCCCGTCTCCTCGCCACAGATGTAGGCGCCGGCGCCACGGTGGACCCACAGCTCCAGGTTGTGGCCCGAGCCCATGATGTCGTTGCCGAGGTAGCCCTTGGCCTTGGCTTCTTCGACGGCCGCTTCGAGCACGTCGGCCTGGTGCATGTACTCGCCGCGGATGTAGATGAAGGCCTTGTTGGCGCGCACCGCGTAGGCGGCGATGACCATGCCCTCGATCAAGCGGTGCGGGCACTTCTGCATGAGCTCGCGGTCCTTGAAGGTGCCCGGCTCGGACTCATCTGCGTTGCAGACGAGGTACTTGTCCATCGGGCCTTCGGGGATGAAGGACGCCTTCATCCCGAGCGGGAAGCCAGCGCCGCCGCGGCCGCGCAGGCCGGAGGCCTTGAGCTCCTGGATGATCCCGTCCTGCGGGCCCATCAGGGCGTTCTTCATGACCTCGTAGCCGCCGCGCCGCTCGTAGACCTCGAGCGTGTGCAGGCCGGGCTCATCGATCCCGTCGAACAAGAGTTTCGGGGCGGCGCTGCTCATAGCGAGTCCTCCTCCGGGTCCTGGCCGGTGGCACGGTCTTCAGTGGGCTGAACGTTGCTCGGGTCGGACGAGGGCTGCGTGGCGCTGGACTCGCGGCGTGGATCAGCTGCTGCGGTCGCGCCGGCCTCGGCCGCGGACTTCGGCGCATCAGCGAGTGGCGTCTGCGGGCCGGCCGCGCCATGCGTGGGCGCGTCGCCTGCTCCGGGGTCCATCGATGGGCGGTTGTTGATCTGGCGCTCCGGGAACACGGCGGTGCGCCCGTCGGTCACCACCGTCTCCAGGATCTGGCTGACTTCGTCGAGGTCGATCGGGCCGATGTAGAGGCCATCGATCGAGATCATCGGCGCGATGTCGCACGCACCCAGGCACTCAAATCCACGCACGTGAAATTCGTCCTTGCGGTCCTTCGTTTGCGCCTCGAACTCGTGCAGCAGCGCGTCGGCGCCACGCAGCGAGCAGGAGATGTTGGTGCATACGTAGACCGTGTTCGTGCCGATCTCCTCGGTCTCGAACATGTCGTAGAACGTGGCGACGGCCATGATCTCCGCCGGCGTGCGCTGCAGGACCGCCGCGACCTGTGCCACTGCGGTCGGCGAGGTCCAGTGGTGCTCGCGCTGGGCCGCCCACAGCGCGGGGATGATCGCCGACTTGGCATCGGGGTAGCGGGCGACGTAGCCCTCGATCTCGATCCGGAGGTGATCCGGGACCGGCGTGGTCGCAGGGTCCGGGATGGTGGCCGGGGCCTTGGTCAGGTCGGCCGGGGTGTCCCAGCCCGGGATGCGCGATCCGTCGGGACGGCGCGGGATCGACTTGTCGCGGGGGCCGAGCGAGCCGGGCTCCGGGGCGACGAGCGGAGAGTCACGCGTCTCGATGTATGGACCGTGACTCAACGGGCAACGCCCCAGGCGCGGCAAGGGCCAACCGACCCCATCGCTTCACGGCACTTCACGATCACGAGGCCCATCCTTGCACCGCGCCCGGCGAGTGCAAACTTCGTGCGAGTTGTTGCACGGCGATTCGGGCCGGGAGCGACGGCCCAGCGCGATTGGAATAGAGGTGCCGAGACGGGACTGCTCCGGTAGATCTACACCCCGGTCGCTGCTGAGACCCCCGGTTCATCGCTCAAGAAAGCAGTGCGACCGCGGGCCTTCAGACCGTTCCGTTTCTTGGGCGGGCGCGCGCCGAGTCGCTCTAGGCCCAGTCAGATACCGCCGATCCCGACTTGGGGCGGCGCACCCTTCCTCCCACCCCGCTCCGCTAGGTAGCTTCTTCACCCATGATCAAGTCCTTTTCCCTCCGCCGACTGGGCGTAGCGGTCGCCGCACTGGGCGCATTTGCCACCTTCGGCGCCCCCGCTGCCTCCGCCACGACCTTCGGGTATGGCGACAACCGCCCGGACATGTTCACCGACGCCCGCTGGCAAGCCCTGCCGCTCAAGGACGCTCGCCGGACCGTCGACTGGGACATCCAGAAGTACCCCGAGAAGCTCTCCCAGCTCGACGGCTGGATGACCGCCGCCGCCACGGCTGGTGCCAACCCGATCCTCGCGATCGACCGCAGCTGGTCGGCTGGCCAGGGCAAGAAGAAGCCCAGCGTCAAGCAGTACTCCGCGCTCATCACCTTCCTGAAGGGCCGCTACCCCAATTTCAAGACGCTGATTCCGTGGAACGAGGCCAACTACATCCTGCAGCCGACGGTCCGTAACCCCAAGCTCGCCTTCCAGTATTGGCAAGCAGCCAAGAAGGCCTGCAAGGGCTGCACGGTGACCTCGCCGTCGCTGCTTGCCGGCGGCACTGGCACCGCGAAGAACTTCATTCCGGCCTTCAAGAAGCTCACCAAGGGCAAGGTCAAGATCTGGGCGATCCACGTCTACGGCGATCAGAACCGCCTCAGCGACACAGGCCTGAAGTCGCTCACCAAGCAGCTTCCCGGCCGCCTGTGGGTGACGGAGACCGCTGCCTGGGTCAAGTTCGGCGACTCCGCCAAGTGGAAGTACGACGAGGCTCGCGCCGCAAAGGTCATCGACTACATCTTCAAGTCGGCCAAGAAGAACAAGAAGGTCGACAAGTTCATCTTCTGGCAGTGGCGCGGCGACGCGAACCCGCAGACCACCCGCTGGGACTCCGGCGTCCTGAACTTCGACGGGACTGAGCGCCTGGG
>JAEMRF010000422.1 GCA_016463515.1 Solirubrobacteraceae bacterium
GCGTGACCGAGATGGTCACCGGCATCGACATCGTCAAGCAGGGCATCAAGGCCGCCGCCGGCCTCCCGCTGGACTACACCCAGGACGACGTCGTCCTGCGCGGCCACGCCATCGAGTGCCGCATCAACGCTGAGGACGCGGCCCGCAATTTCGCTCCGACCCCGGGCGCTATCGGCGCCTACCTGGAGCCGACCGGCCCGGGCGTGCGCGTGGATTCCGGCGTGGGCGAGGGCGGCATCGTGTCGCCGATGTACGACCCGATGGTCTCCAAGCTCATCGTGTGGGATGCCGACCGCGAGCAGGCCACCGCCCGCATGCTCCGCGCGCTTTCTGAGTACAAGATCGAGGGCCTCACCACCCTGATCCCGTTCCACTCAACGATCATGGCCACGAGCAACTGGGCTGAGGCGTCGACGTGCTCCGAGCTCCTGGAAGACCCCGAGTGGCTCGCTTCCACGGCCCCGGCTGAGCCGGTCGTTCCGACCGAGCAGGACGAAGACGAGAACGTCGAGCACGACTACACCGTCGAGGTCGGCGGTCGCCGCGTCGGCGTCAAGCTGTTCGCGCCGCCGATCGCGGTTGGCTCCGGTGGCGGCGCTGCTGCCGGCCCCGCGCCGAAGGCCAAGCGCGAGAAGCGCAAGTCCTCCGGGAACTCCGGCGACGAGGTCAACTCGCCGCTGCAGGGCAACATGTGGAAGGTCGTCGTCGAAGAGGGGCAGACGGTCGAAGAGGGCCAGCTGCTCTGCATCATCGAGGCGATGAAGATGGAGAACGAGGTCAAGGCCCACAAGGCCGGCACCATCAAGACCCTCGCCGCCAAAGAGGGCGAGGCGATCAACTCCGGCGATCTCATCGCCGTGATCGCCAGCGCGCCCGCCGAGTAGCGGCCACGCGCAGCTGAAGGCTCTGGGAGGCCGTCGACCCTGACTGGGGTCGGCGGCCTCTCGCGCGTTTGGTGAGCGGGCAGGCACCCGGCCAGTAGGCCGTCCGCGGACCGTCACGCTCCGCGACGTCCAGGTTCGGTGGGGTCGGCCGACTACCCCGGCATGAACCTTGGCAAGCAGTCGTTGGCCCCGGCGGGTCTCCCCGCAGTCGCGCGATCGGGGCTCCGGACCGTGGCTGCGGTGGGCGTCTCGGCGGTGTGGCTCGCTGTGGCAGCGATCGGAGCGTGTCTTGCGTTCATCGGGATGTACCGGTCTGGCGCGCACGCGTCGGGTGGTGCTGCCCAGCTCACTCCACTGATCGCCTGCTTCGGAGGAGGCGTCATGTGGGTGGCCATCGCACTGCGCCTTGCGCTGCGACCGCTGCTTCCAGCGCTACGCCCAGACCCTGAACCCACGGTGCCGGTCGTGGCGGAGATCACGCACGCCGTCCCCGCGAGCGGCATCAGGTTTGGGCGCGCGACCGTGCGCTACGTGGACGGCCAGGGCGTGACCCGTGAAAGTCAGCTGATCTCGTGGGCACCGCTGGTGGTTGGTCACGTCGTCAATGTGAAGTACCACCCCGAGAGTTCGGACTGGGTCATCGCCGATCAACCCGGCGACGCGAGCGGTCCGCCCGTTCTGCGGCTGCTGCCGATGATCGCGGTCGGTGGCGGCATCTTGGTCGTGGCGAGTCCGCTCTTCTCGCTCTTGTGAGCGCGTTGCGATGACCTCTCGTGCGGCGGCCTATCTGCGCTGAGCCGCGGAAAAACCCGTGGTTCGGGCCCCGCCAGCGGGGTACGTTGGACTGGTGGAACGCTCAGCTGATCCGCTCCCGTCGAAAGTGTCGGGACTTGCGCTGCTGCTGGCCGTCGGCGGGGCAGCTGCGACCGTCGGCTCGCTGTGGATGACGTGGGCCGAAAGTACCCCGGACTTCGGAGCGTCGTCTCCCGAGGCTGGGTGGACCTGGATGCACTACGGCGACCTGCTGCTGGTCGTGACCTCCGTGGTCGTGGTCGGCGCCGTCGCGGCGATGTGCGCACGTCCCCACTGGCATGCGATCGGCGTCGGCGTGACCGCCGTGGTCGCCCTGGAGTGTGCGCTCCTCGGCGTGCTCGTGGTGGCGGCACTCACGTCGTTGGAGCTGACCGACTTCGGGACCGTCGGGTATGACACCGGTCCTGGGCCGCTGGTCGCGGTGGTCGGACTCACCGTGATGGCCGCGGGCGTGATCACCGCCATGATCGGCGCGGCTCCGCATGATCGCCCGCTGCGCCCGCATTGGCATCTGCCGCACGTGCACGCGCACCCCCACACCTGAGCGACGGGTACTCGATCGGCCTGCGCGTACCTGGGCCAACGAGCGAGCACACGTCACAACGCCGACGGGGGCGCAGGCCTTGCGGCCCACGCCCCCGTCGGTCGAGGGTGGTTGGTGGAGGTTTGAACCTCCAGCGGTTGGTTCCCGCGATCAGCCCCGTCGGTACGGGTCCACCATCACGCTGTCGATGTTGGTCTGGCCAACGTCGCCACCGGTGAACTTCCCCCAGAAGCCGATGCCGAGGGCGACCTTGTTGCCAGTCGACACGAAGTGCAGCTGGACCGAGGCGGTCGGGCTTTCGGCCGTGAGCGGGATCTTCGTCGCGAGCGGGCTGATGGCCGATGCGCTCCAGGCGCCCTCGCCCCACTTGATGTCGGCGGAGGACGTGAACTGGGCGTTGGTGATGCTGCCCGCGGCGTTGCGGTAGATCACGATCGCCTGGTAGCCGGCCATCGAGCTCGTGGGCTTGGCCATGAAGCGGAAGTA
>JAEMRF010000423.1 GCA_016463515.1 Solirubrobacteraceae bacterium
GCACCGCAACGTTGCGGTGCCAGGTTCCAGGCGCACTCGCCGCAGGTCCCGAGGGGCCGTAAAGCGGTCTCCTTCACCGCACCGCTCAGCCGATCCACGCCGCTGTAGACCGTCATCCGCCCATCGCGAACGAACCCCGCCAGCGTGATGCCAAGGCGCGCGGCAGTTGTGACCGCCAGGCTCGACGGGGCCGAGACCGCACAGATCGCTGGAATGCCAGCCGCGGCCACCTTCTGCACGAGCTCAAACGACACTCGGCCCGAGAGGACCGCGACGGCGCCTGGCGCCGGCAGGCCGCCAGCCAGGAAGCGCTCGCCAAGGACCTTGTCGAGGGCGTTGTGGCGGCCGACATCTTCGGCCGCGCCGAGCAGCTCGCCGGTGGCGGTGAAGAGGCCCGCGGCGTGCAGGCCGCCCGTTTCGTCGAAGAGCGGCTGCGCCTCGCGCAGGCGTGCCGGGAGGTCGGCGAGGACCGCCGGGTCGAGCGGGCCGACGTCGGGTCGGCCCGCGCCGCCGACTCGGCCCACCCGAGCCAGGAGCTCGTCGATCGAGGTGGTCCCGCAGACGCCGCAGCTGGCGGTCGCCATCAGCGTGCGCGCCGCAAGCGCTCGGCGCGGCGGCCGCGTGAGGCGGACGGTCACCACGTTGTATTGCTGCTCGGCCGCAGCGGCGCAATAGCCGATTTCAGCGAGGTCGCCCGGCAAAGCGATGACGCCCTCGGCATGAAGCAGCCCCGCGGCGAGGGCAAAATCCTGGCCCGGGGTGCGCATCGTGGCGGTGGTCGCGACGACCTCGCCGCCCGGCACCGCGACGCGAATCTCCAGCGGCTCCTCGCCCGCGAGCCGCTCGGTGCGCTCGCGCCACAGCCCGTGAGCGGCAGCCGAAGCTGGATCGCCGGGCTCGATCACCGTCGCGCGGACGCGCGCCACACGCTGGCGAGTCGATTCGGGCATGGCCACACGCTAGCTGCGGCCTAGGCTGTTCCCATGGGCGAGCGCGAACGGCACCTGGGACGCGGACGCACCGACCGCGACCACGAGGTGCCCGAAGACGACGCCGGGCTCGCCGTGCGCCCACCGCTCGATCACGCCGTCGGCATGCCGGCGACGGTGTCGATCGCCAAGCAGACCATGCGCCACCTCGGCGTGACCCGCGGCGCGCAGACCCTGGCGAAGATCAACCAGCCGGGCGGCTTTGACTGCCCGGGCTGCGCGTGGCCGGAGCCGCAGTCGGGCGCGCACCATCTGGAGTTCTGCGAGAACGGCGCCAAGGCGGTGGCCGAAGAGGGCACGCTGCGGCGAATCGGCCGGTCGTTCTTCGCTCGGCACTCAGTCGCCGACCTGCGCGAGCGCTCGGGCTATTGGCTCGGCCAGCAAGGTCGCCTGACCGAGCCGATGCATCTGGCGCGTGGCGCCACGCACTACACCCCGATCAGCTGGAGCGACGCCTACGCGATCATCGCCCGAGAGCTGCAGGCCCTCGATTCGCCCGATCAGGCGGCGTTCTACACCTCGGGGCGCACCAGCAACGAGGCGGCCTTCGCCTACCAACTGTTCGTGCGCGCGCTGGGCACCAACAACCTGCCGGACTGCTCGAACATGTGCCACGAGTCCTCGGGCGTGGCGCTGACCGAGACGATCGGGATCGGCAAGGGGTCGGTCACGATCAACGACCTCGTCGAAGCCGACCTCATCGTGATCGCTGGGCAGAACCCCGGCACCAATCACCCGCGGATGCTCACCACGCTGGAAGAGGCCAAGGAGCGCGGCGCGAAGGTCCTCACGATCAACCCGCTCCCCGAGGCGGGACTCAGCCGCTTCGACAACCCGCAGAAGCTCTCGGGGCTCATCGGCCACGGGACCGAGCTGACCGACACCTTCCTGCAGGTGCGCCTCGGCGGCGACCACGCGCTCTTTCGCGCCTTCAACCACCTGCTGCTCGAGGCCGAGGAGGCCGCGCCGGGCACGGTGCTCGACCACGAGTTCCTGGCTGGTTCGACGCTGGGGTTGGAGGAGCTGCGGGCCGACCTGGCCGAGATCGACTGGGACGAGATCCTCGCGGCCACCGGCCTTACTCGCGATGAGATCGAGGCGGGCTTCCAGATGCTGCTCGCCTCCAAGCGGACGGTGATCTGCTGGGCGATGGGGCTCACGCAGCACAAGGCGTCGGTCGCAGCGATCCAGGAGATCGTCAACACGCTGCTGCTGCGCGGGATGATCGGCCGGCCCGGCGCGGGCCTCTGCCCGGTGCGCGGCCACTCAAACGTGCAAGGCGACCGCACGATGGGTATCTACGAGAAGCCGTCGGACGGGTTCCTTGATGCGCTCGCCGCGGAGTTCGGGTTCGACCCGCCGCGTGAGCACGGGCTGGATGTCGTCGACACGATCGGCGCCCTGGCCGACGGGCGCGTGCGCGTGTTCATGGCGATGGGCGGCAACTTCATGTCGGCCTCACCAGACACGTCGCTGACCGAGCAGGCGATGGCCGGCGCGCGACTGACCGTGCAGGTGTCGACGAAGCTCAACCGCTCCCACGCGGTGGTCGGTGAAGAGGCGCTGATCCTCCCGACACTTGGGCGCACCGATCGCGACGGCGACCAGGTCGTGTCGGTCGAGGACTCGATGAGCGTCGTGCACGGCACCCGCGGCCACCTTCCGCCGCCGTCTGAGCACGTGCGCAGCGAAGTGCGGATCGTGTGCGAGCTCGCGCGCGCGGTGTTCGGGGAG
>JAEMRF010000424.1 GCA_016463515.1 Solirubrobacteraceae bacterium
CGCGATCTCCTCACCGCTCTCGCCAGCGAACGCCCGCTTCATCAGCTCGATCTGAATGAACGACAGCGGGTCGACGGTGGGGTTGCGCCGGTCGATCGACAGGCGCAGCGACGGTTCGCGATCAAGCAGCCGACCCAGACCGGTGACGGCGGTGAGCTCGCGCGTGGTGCGGTCGTACTCCTCTTCGATCTGCGGCCAGATGCGTTCGCGCATCTCGGTGTTGCCCGCCACGGCCGCATAGCGGCGGGCGATACCGAGGTCGGCCTTGGCGCAGGCCATCTCAGCGTTGCTCACGAGCGCCGCAAAGAACGGCCAGTCGCGGTCCATCTCCTGCAGGATCTCCAGTCCGAACTGCTCGCGCGCGGCCTGCAACGAGGAGCCAAAGCCGTACCAGCCGGAGAGCACGATCCGCGCTTGCGTCCACGAGAACACCCACGGGATGGCGCGCAGATCCTCGATGCGCTGGCTGGCCTTGCGCTTGGCCGGTCGCGACCCGAAGCGCAGCTGCGAGATCTGGCCGATCGGGGTGACGGAGTGAAAGAACGCCGCGAAGTCAGGGTCCTCGTAGACGAGCGCGCGGTACGCCGTCGACGACTGCTCCGACATCTGCTGCAAGACGGGGTCGTACCGCTGACGGCGCTCGGCGGAGAGGCGCGCGTCGCCGCTGCCGGCTCCGCGCAGGAGCGCCGCGCCGGTGGTGAGCTCGAGCTCGCGGTGGGCGATCTCGGGCACGGCGTATTTGTCAGACAGGACCTCGCCCTGCTCGGTCACCTTGAGGCGACCGCCGACCGTGCCCGGCGGCTGGGCGGCGATCGCCACGATGCTCGGGCCGCCGCCGCGCCCGACGGCGCCGCCGCGGCCGTGGAAGAAGATCCAGGTGAGGCCATGCTCGCGCAGGACTTCGGAGAGCTCGAGCTGGCCGCGATAAATGCCCCAACCGGAGGCGACGTAGCCCACGTCCTTGTTGGAGTCCGAGTAGCCGAGCATGACCTCCTGCTCGTTGCCGACCGCCGCCAGGGCGTTGCGGTAGCACGGGAACGAGAGGACCGTGCGCATCGTGTCGGCCGCGGCGGCGAGGGTCTCGCCCTCTTCGAAGAGCGGCACGATCCGCAGCGCGCAGTCCACGCCGCCGGCGCGCGAGAGGCGGCATTCCTTGAGGAACAGCAGCACTTCGAGCAGGTCGACCGGACCCGAGCAGCCGGAGATGATGTAGCTCTGCAGCGCGCCTTCGTGGTCGCCGCGACGCAGCTCATCGAGGGTGCGGAAGGTTTGGATCGTCTCCTGGGTCGCGCTGGAAAAGCCGCTGATGTCGCCCGGGATCAGGGGTCGGCGATCGTCGATTGCGGCGGCGAGCAGCGCGAGCTTTGCGTCTTGCGGCAGGTCGTCGTAGTCGGGGGTGAGCTCGAGTTCAGCCAGGATCTCGGCGATCGCCGCGCGGTGCTTGTCGGCGTGCTGGCGGATGTCGAGGCGCGCGAAGTGAAAGCCGAAGACCTCGACCTGACGGATCACGTCGCGCAAGAGCCCGTCGGCCACGAACTGTCCGCCGCTGGCAAGCAGGGCGGTCTCGCAGGTCCGCAGCTCCGCCAGCAGGTCGGCGGAGCAGGCGTAGCCGCGAGTGTCGCCCTCGAGCGTGGCGCGGATGCGGCGGGCGATGAGGCCGAACGCTCGCCGGTAGGGCTCCTCGGGGCTGCGGCCCATGAGCACCGCATGGGTTCGAGGAAACTCCTCGATCCCCCGTGCCTCGAGCGCAGCGAGTTCAGCCGGCTCGCCGACCAGTCGACTCGAGAGCGACACCCGCGCCGACAGCTCGATCAGCCGCTCACGAAGAAACTTCAGACAGGCGGCGCGCATCGCGGTGAGCGTCTCCTCGGTCACGGCCGGGGTGACGAACGGGTTGCCGTCGCGGTCACCACCCATCCACGATCCGAACCGCAGCAGCGCCGGCACCGCAATGTCGGCGTCCGGGAAGGTCTCGGCGACCGCCGTCTCCAGCTCGCGGTAGATGTCTGGCAGGACCTCCGCCAGCGTGGTGCGTAGATACGCCAGGCCGGTCTGGACCTCGTCGCCCACGGTCGGCGTGACGGCGCGGATCTCATCGGACCCCCAGAGCTCCTGGACCGCGCTGGAGAGCGCCTCGGCGGCGATCGATTCGTCGTCATGGGTCGGGCGGCGCTCGTCGAGTTGGCGCAGCACGCCGAAGATGCGGGCGAGCTTGTCGAGCGTGGTGCGACGCCGGGCCTCCGTCGGGTGAGCCGTCATCACGAGGTGCACCTCGGCACGAGCCAGCAACCCGCGCACGTCGTCGGCCGTGAGGCCGTCCGCCGCGATCTGCTCGATCACTTCGCGAAGCGACCCGCTGCGCGCCTGCGGCGCCGACGCAAGCTCCTTGGAGCGCACCCGCCGGATGCGGTCGTTGTCTTCGGCGAGATTGAGCAGCTGAAACCAGCGGGTCAGCGACCGTGCGAGCGTTCCGAGCCCCTCAGTCGAGAGCTCACCGATCAGCGTGCCCAGCTCGGTCGCGGCATCGTCGTCGCCGCTGCGCAGGCGCTCGCCGAGCTCGATCACCTGCCGGTGCAGGTCAAGCGCGCCCTCGCCCTCGCCAGCCACGATCACCCGGTCGAGCACGAGCCGCAGCAGCGACCGGTCGTCGGCAAAGGTGCGCGGACCCCCGAGACCGGAGGTGGACTGGAGCGCTGGCGTGGTCAGGGGAGTCTCCGGAGGG
>JAEMRF010000085.1:0-2854 GCA_016463515.1 Solirubrobacteraceae bacterium
TGTCGTCGATGACGATGATGTTCGCCGGATCGACCATCGCGACCATCACGACGCGCTCGGTGAGCATCTTCACCGGCAGCGCCTCGTAGCGCTTGGCGGCCGCCGGATCGATCAGGTTCGCGGCCGCAAAGTCGACCTTGAACAGTGAGAGGTCGATCAGCTCGATGCCATGCCGCTCGGAGGTCGCGCGGGCCAGCCCCTCGGGCGAGATCGCGCCTTGCTCCAGCAGGATGGCTTCTGGAAGGCGGCCCTGCTCGGCGCCTGTGGCGCGGGCCGCGGCGACCTGTTCGGTGGTGAGCAGGCCGATCGAGACGGCGGCATCAAGGTCAGAGCGGGTGTGGCGCGCGAGGCCGGCCGGGCGCGACAGTCCCTCCAGGAGGAGCTCTCCGTCCTCACCCACGCTTGCGTCGTGCTCGGGGATCTCGGGCTCAGCAGATGCCTCACCGACGACGTCGAAGGTTCCTTCCGCAAGCGGCGCTGGCGCGGCGGTCTCAGGAGCTGGGGCTTCAGCGCGAGCCGCACGGGCCGCTTCGGCCTCGGCGGCTGCCTGCGCAGCGATGTGGGCTTCGTACGCAGCCAGTTCAGCCTCGTACTGCGCTTGGGCGGCAGCGTGGGCGGCGACGGGATCGGCGTAGCCGGCGTAGGGATCGGTCGGCGTGACGGTCGACTGCGCGGCCGGCGTGGCCGCAGCCGCGTAGGGATCGGCGGGGGAAGGAACGTGGACGCCTGAGACCGCACCGCCTGCAGAGGGCGCACCGGCGTGCGCGCCGGTGTGACCGGGTTCCGCGACCGTCAGGTCATGGAACGGGCCTTCCGCCTGGGGGATCGTATGCGGCTCCATGGTCCTCTGCTGTGTTCCTTACGGCGGCCCGCATCGCCGCCACATCCGCGGGGCGACCGGTCCACAACTCAAAGCTGCGCGCACCTTGTTGGACGAGGATCTCCAGGCCGTCGACGACGAACGTGCGCTTGGCTGCCTCAGCAGTCAGCACCGTTCCGCCGGGCTTGTAAGCCAGGTCCACCACAGTGGCGTATCTGGCCAGGTGATCGACGGAGACCGGTATGCCGTCGATCCCACTGGACGAACGGTCGAGCTCGAGCGCCGTGCAATTCACCAAAATGTCGGCTGGTTCGACAAGGTCCGCGGGACCAAGACCGGACAATGCTGTCCCCCCGAGGTCGGCGACGAGCTCCTGCGCGCGCGAGGCCGTTCGGTTCCAAACGCCCACGTCGCAGCCGATACTGCGCAGTGCCCACACCACCGCGCGGGCGCTTCCGCCGGCCCCCAGGACCACAGCCGTGGACTGCGGGCGCCCCTGCAGCGTGGCCAGCAAACCGGGCGCGTCGGTGTTGTCGGCGGTGATCGAGCCGTCGGCGCCGTAGATCAGCGTGTTCGCGGCGCCGATCTCGCGTGCGGCAGGCGATGCGACATCGGCAACGGCCAGCGCCGCGCCCTTGTGCGGGATGGTCACGTTGACGCCGGCAAAGCCCGAAGCCGGGAGCGCACGCAGGGTCGCCTCGGCGCGGTCGGGCGGCACCGGCAGTAGCTGGTAGTCCAGCCCAAGCGCCCGGTGCATGGCGGGCGAGCGGCTATGACCGACGGGCCAGCCGACCACGCCGTAGCGCGCGCTCAACAGGTATCCGGCGAACCGCCGGCCGCTTCGCGCGCGGCGTTGTACTTCGCGCTGTCCTGAGCGAACTTCTCGGCCGTGGCCGCGAACGCATGCTCGCCGCAGCGGCCCGGTTTGACGACGAAGTACAGGTAGTCGACCTTCGCGGGGGCGGCGGCCGCTTCGATCGAGGCGAGGCCAGGGTTGCCGATCGGCGTCGGCGGCAGGCCGGTACGCGTGCGGGAGTTGAACGGGCCGTCCTTGTCGAGCTCGCTCTGCCTGATCGGGTCGTTCCAGTTGCCGCTGGCATAGCGGAACGTCGCGTCGATACCGAGCGGCATCCCCGCCTTGAGGCGGTTGTAGATCACCGCAGCGATCAGCGGGCGTTCACGGGTGAGGCGGGCTTCGCGTTCCACCAGGGACGCGATCGTGAGCACGTCGTAGGGCGTGAGGTTGGCCTTCTTCGCCCGAGCCATCGAGACCGACCCGAAGTTCTGCTCGAACGCCTGCAGCTGGCGATCGATCAGGTCGCGCGCCGTGAATCCAGCCGGCAGCTCATAGGTGGCGGGGAACAGCAGTCCCTCCAGCGTGCGGGCGTTCTTGGGCACGCCGTAGTCGGCGCGCAGCTCCTCGCGGCGTTCGCGCAGGACCTTCACGGCGGTCGCGCCGTAGCCGTCGACCGTGTTCTGGCGCTTGAACCGCGCAGCGATCTCGCGGATCGAGAGGCCCTCTGGGATCGTCACGCTCTGCAGGTCCAACGGGTTCACCGTGGCGCCGTTCAGCTTGGCCAGGGCCGCACCGTAGGACATGTCGCGGTTGAGTTTGACCTCGCCGGCAGGCAGGTCTTCTCGCTGGCCAGCGATGACGGCACGCAGCGTGAAGAGGCGGGCGGAGTCGATCACGCCCGCGTCTTGGAGCGTCTGCCCGACCTCACTGGCACCGGAGCCCTCGGGGATCGAGACCGCGATCTCTTCGCCCCCACTGCCCTTGAGCGGCTGCCAGAGCGTCCACTGGGACCATGCGACGGCCCCCAAGAACAGGAAGACGACGAGCAACGCCAGCTTGCGGCGGCGGGTGCGGCCGCGGCCGAGCGAGCCGCCCATGTTGGCGTCGCCCGGGGGCGAGACCACCGTGCGGGTCGTCGCACGACCGGCGAACGAGCGCCGGCGATGCACGGCCACCTGGCGGTGGTCCGGAAGGTCAAATGCCGGCGCGACGGGCTGTGCTGGCGGCTCGGGATCGAT
>JAEMRF010000085.1:2954-10713 GCA_016463515.1 Solirubrobacteraceae bacterium
GGTTCGTCTGCCGGGGCGGCAAACACCTCGCTGTCGTCCCACCAGCCATCAGCGCCGGCATCGTCGGGATGTCGCGGCTGGGCACGTGAAGGAGCGGGAGCACGCGGCGTCGCCGGGGCAGCTGGTGCCGCGGGGCGGGCTGGGCGCAGCACGGGTTCGTCGACCGGCGGGGTGGCCGCAGCGGGCCGTACCGGCGCACGTGGCGCGGGGGCGGGCGTCGGAGCGGCTTGCTGCGGCGAGGCGGCTGCGGCGCGGTAGAGCGGATGGCCAGGCTCGGGCGTCCACGTGGGATCGCCGGAGCGACGCCGCTCGCGGTCAATCATCGCCTGCCGGCGGTCTTCCTCGGTCCGCTCACGCGGATCGCGGCCTCGTCCTCCGAACAAGCTCACCGCCCAGCATCCTCCCATGCCGGGCCACCGAAGGACTCCGGCACCGGTGGGAGCCCACCGTGTTCGGCGAGCCAGCCGCTCAGGAGATGGGCGGCAGCGCGGGAGTCTTCGTCGGCGCGTGCATCGTGGTCACGCTCGGCCATCCGGGTCGTGAAGCGCTCGTCGTAGAGGTCGACGGGAACCGGAACGGCGACGCGCAGCAGCTCGCAGAAGCGGCGCGTCTCCTTGGTCTGGGCGGTCTCCCGGCCAGAGAGCCCGATCGGTAGGCCGAGCACCACTCGCTCCACCCCATACTCAGCGACGAGCCGCCCGATGCGTTTCACGCCGCTCGGCGTGGCCGCCTTGCGCACGACGGGGAGCGGCGAGGCGATGGTGCCGCTGGGATCGCTGATCGCGACGCCGCAGCGTGCGCTGCCGTAGTCCAGCGCGAGGATGCGCCCCACGCCCTAGCTCCCTGCGGCCTGCAGGACCGTTTCGCGTGCCGATGCGATCGCGTCGGCCAGCTTCTCCGGCAGTTTGCCGCCAGCCTGCGCAGCGTTCGGGCGTCCGCCACCTCCGCCGCCCATGAGCGGTGCGGCGGCCTTCACGACGTCGCCTGCGCTCACGCCGCGTTCCACGAGCTGGGGACCGACGTTGACCACGAGCTGCGCGCGACCCTCGAAGGCCGCGCCGAACACGACGGCTGCGTCTTCGCCGAGCTTCTCGCGGCCCTTCTCAGCCAGCTGCCCGAGTGCTTTGCCGTCGGCGACCTCAACGATCCGGGCCACGAGCAGCCCGCCGCCCGGAATCTCGACACGATCGACCAGCAGGCTGTCGACGTCGGCGGTCTGCGCCTCGCGGCGGGCCTTCTCGGCAGCCTTGAGCTGCTCGCGCAGGGCGTTGATCGACTCCGGCAGCGTCTCCGGCGGCGTCCGCAGAGCTGCGGCACTCTCGCGCAGCAGGCGGTCGGACTCGCGCAGACGCTCGACGGCGGCCGGGCCGGTGAGGGCTTCGATGCGGCGCACGTTCGCGCTCGAGGAGCTTTCGGAGACGACGGTGAACGCGCCGATCTCGGAGGTGCGGGCCACGTGCGTGCCGCCGCACAGCTCGCGCGACCAGTTGCCGTCGCCGACCTCGACCATCCGAACCACGTCGCCGTATTTCTCACCGAACAGCGCGGTGGCGCCGCGCTCCTTGGCTTCGGCGATCGGCAGGAACTGCCAGTTGACGGCCGCGTCGCTCGCGATCCAGGCGTTGACCTGGTCTTCTACGGCGCGCAGCTCGTCGGCCGAGAGGCCCTGGCCGTGGTTGAAGTCAAAGCGCAGCTTGTCGGGCCCGACGTAGGACCCGGCCTGACGCACGTGCGGACCGACGACGTCGCGCAGCGCAGCCTGCAGCAGGTGCGTGGCGGTGTGGTTGGCCTGGGTGCGGAACCGGGCGGCGTGATCGACTTCGATGTCGACGACCTCATTGACCGACAGGCCCTCTGCGGCGCCCGCGTCGAGCACGACGATCTGGTCCTCACCGATGCGAACGACGTCGGCGACGGGCGCCCGGCTGCCGCCGCGCCCACCCCACTCCAGCTCCCCGGCGTCGGCCACCTGGCCGCCGCCCGTGGCGTAGAGCGGGGAGCGGTCGAGCTTGACGAGCGTCTTGTCGCCGAGGGGCTCCAGGGCGATCACGCGGGCGTCGTTGGTGCGCAGGTCGGTGTAGCCGGTGAACTGCGTCGGCTCGGTCGCCGTGGCGAGCGTGGCCGCGGCGTCGCGCAGGTTGCCAGCGCCGCCTCCCGCGCCTCCACCCACGCCAGCACGCGAGCGCTCGCGCTGCTGGTCCATGAGCACGTTGAAGCCGTCCTCGTCGACGTGCAGACCCTGCTCCTCGGCGAGGTCCTTCGTCACGTCGAACGGGAAGCCGAAGGTGTCGTGGAGCTTGAAGACGTCAGGCGAGGGAATCGTGCCGCCGGCCGGGACGGCCGCGGCGATCTCCTCGAACAGCTTGGTGCCCTGCTCCAGCGTGCGGCCAAACGCCTCTTCCTCGGCCACGACCCAGCGCACGATCGTGTCGCGCTCGCTCACGAGCTCCGGGTACGCGGCACCCATCAGCTCCACGACCTGGTCGACGTAGCGCGTCAGGAAGCCGGGCTCGATGCCGATGCGGCTGCCCTGCAGGATCGCGCGGCGCATGATGCGGCGCAGGATGTAGCCGCGCTCCTCGTTGGACGGCACCACGCCGTCACCGATCAGGAAGGTCATCGCGCGGGAGTGGTCGGCGAGGATCCGCAGCGCACGGTCGTCGGTCTCCTTCGTCGCGAGCTCCTTGCCGAGGGCGATCAGCGGCGCGAACTGGTCGGTCTCGAAGATCGTCTCGGCGCCCTGCTTGATGAGCGCCATGCGGTTGAGGCCCAGGCCGGTGTCGATGTTCTGGGTGGGCAGCGGCGTGAGCGAGCCGTCTTCGCCCATGCGGTACTGCATGAACACCAGGTTCCAGAACTCCAGGTAGCGCTCGCCCGGGCCCGCGGGGACCTCATCGTCGCCGCCGTAGTCCGGGCCGCGGTCGAAGTAGAGCTCTGAACAGGGGCCGCACGGGCCGGTCGGGCCGGCCTGCCAGAAGTTGTCCTCGCGGTCGCAGAGCACGATCCGCTCGCGCGGCACGCCGACCGCGAGCCAGGCATCGATGGCTTCCTGGTCGGCGCCGAGGCCGAGCTCCTCGTCGCCACCGAAGACGGTCACCCAGACCGTCTCAGGCGCGAAGCCCAGGCCGTCCGGCGCGGTCGAGAACTCCCACGCCATCTCGACGGCGCCCTGCTTGAAGTAGTCGCCGATCGAGAAGTTGCCGAGCATCTCGAACATCGTGAGGTGGCGCGCGGTGACGCCGACGTTCTCGATGTCGCCGGTGCGAAAGCACTTCTGGCAGCTCGTGAGCCGGTTGGCCGGCGGCTGCTCCTTGCCCAGGAAGTAGTCCTTGAGCGGGTGCATGCCCGCGGTGGTGAGCAGGACCGACGGGTCGTGTGCCGCTGGCACCAGCGACGCCGAAGGACGGCGCAGGTGGCCTCGGTCAGCGAAGTAGCTGAGGTATCGCTCGCGGATCTCGTCGGACGTCACAGGCGCGGATACTAAGGGGCGCTGCCTGGCCTCGCGCGGCCGCTCATCTACGGTCGTTGGCCTGCATCCCCTCAAGCGCCTTTGCGAGGCTCTTTTCCGGGTCGTGCGTGAAGCGGAGCCCGGGTTCGCAGTCGAAGATGCGGTCGACTCGCAACTGGCGGAAGTCCTGCCGCAGTTCGCACCAGGCAACGAGCGTCCAGCTTCGCCCCCAGTAGAAGAGCCCCAGCGGCCGGACCGACCGGTGGGTTTCGGCGCCGCGTTCGTTGCGGTATCCGATCTGGAGGCGACGCTGCTCATCGATCGCAGTTCCCAGCTGGTCAAGCCGGACGCGACCTGGCTCGTCGGTCGCCACGGAATACGCATAGATCGGAACGGCGTCGGCGCGGCGGCGGGCCGGCTCGGGCAAGACAGCCCCGATCTTGACGAGTGCCTCGGCCGCTGCCGAGGCCATGTCGTCGCCACCGAACGCGCCGAGCAAGCGCGCGCCGACGACGAGCGCCACCACCTCGTCGGTCGTGAACATCAGCGGCGGGAGTTCAAACCCCTTTCGCATGACGTACCCGACGCCTGCGGCGCCCTCGATCGGCACTCCGCTCGAGGAGAGGTCGGCGATGTCGCGGTAGATCGTGCGTTCGGAGACCCCGAGCGACTCGCTGAGCTGCTTGGCCGTGACGAGCCGACCGCCCCGCAGATGCTGCACGATCTGAAAGAGGCGGTCAGCACGTCGCACCGGGTCAGTCTTGCGGTTCGAACAGACCGATCGAGTTGCCGTCCAGGTCGGTGGCGTACTGAAAGCGCCCTGGCGGAATCGTGATGACCGGTCCGATCACGGAGCCACCCGCGTCGACGCACCGCGCTGCGGCCTCCTCGACCGTGCCCGGAACCGCGAGGTGGACCGTCGGGCCGGCTCCGTCGGCGGCAGGTTTGCCGGGGTAGAGATGCCCTGCGACGCTGCCGTCGCCGTAGGCAAAGTCGGCCATCGGGTTCGGCCCGGCATCGTTGCGGGTCAGCGGGGCGCCGAGCACCGCTTCGTAGAACTTCATGGACTGGTCCAGGTCGGTCACCGGGATCTCGGTCCAGACGACGGCGTGGTTGACGGTGGTGGTTGCCATTGGTGCGTTTCCTTGCTGGTTGGTCGCTTCCCGGCGACCTTCGCACTGCCCTCCTGACACCGTCCTGTCAGGAGGCTTGAATCGAGCGCTTCGCAGCGCGGGCTGGGCTTCAGGCCGCGCTGACGATGGTGCCGGTCCCGACCACCACGTCGCCGTCGAGCAGGCAGGCGCTCTGGCCGGGGGCGACGCCAGGGAACGGCTGCTCGAGGTGCAGCGTGGTGCCTTCAAGGCGGCAAGGGATCGCCTTGGCGTGGTAGCGCAGGCGGACCGCTCGCACGGCCTCCTCGCCGCGGTGCAGCGCGACGCCCGAGAGCTCGACGCGGTGGGCCAGGAGGTCCTCGGCTGAGCCGACGGTGACCGTGTTCGCCGCGGGGTCGGTGGCGATGACGTACCGGATCGGTCCGCCGCCGAGGTCCAGGCCACGTCGCTGGCCAACCGTGAAGTTGTGGGCGCCGTGGTGGGCGCCGACGACCTCACCGCTGGCGGTCACGATCGGCCCGGGCCGATCTTCCAGGCCGCCGTGGCGCTGCAGGAATGCGCGCTTGCCGGTGCCGGCCAAGAAGCAGAGGTCCTGGGACTCGGGCCGCTTGGCCACGCTGATCTGTGCGGCTTCCGCGAGTTCCCGCACCTGCGGTTTGGCGAGATGCCCGAGCGGGAACCGCAGCCGCGCGAGCGTGGCTGGATCCAGCCCGGCGAGCATGTAGGACTGGTCCTTCGCGGGATCCACGCCCGCGCGCAAGAGTCCGTCTTCGAGTTGGGCGTAGTGGCCGGTCACGAGGGTCGCGGCCCCGAGGCGATCGGCGAGCCCGACCATGGCGTCGATCCGCACGTTGCCGTTGCACTTGATGCACGGGTTGGGGGTTGCCCCGCGTCGATGCCCCTCCAGATACGGCTCCACGACGCCGACGCGGAACTCCTGCCGCAGATCGACGGTGAAGTGGGGCATGCCCGCCTTGTGCGCCACCGATCGCGCCAGGCGCACGGCGCTCGCCGAGCAGCAGGACCGCTCCGCGTCGTTCTCGGCGCTGCGCCACAGCTCGAGCGTGACGCACACGACCTCGCGGCCAGCCTGCGCCTCCAGGGTCGCTGCGACGGCGCTGTCGACGCCGCCAGAGAGCGCAACGAGCGTCCGGCCCTCATCCAGCACGTTGGCGGCTGGGGCGCGCATGATCGCCGCGCCAAGCGCCACCGCGAGGGCATCAGAGGCCAGGTCAGCGGCGTGGAACTTGCCTGCGGAAAGTCCGCCGAGTTCTGCGCTCACGGCGGCGGCGTCGATGCGGGCGGCGTCGAGCACGCTCGCGCCGTCGGCCAGCGTCACAGCGGCGCTGGCGGCCGCCGAGGCGGCGCCGCAGCCGCTGGCGTCAAATCCGACGCCGGTCACGGTCTGCCCGTCGGTCGCGATGCGGATCTGGATCAGATCACCGCAGGCGGCGCCGCCGGCCGTGCCGGTGCAGGCGCCGTCGGGGGCGAGCCCCAGCGCGTGCGGGTGCTGCAGGTGCTCAGCAAAGCGCTCGTCGGCCACCAGGCAAGGGTACGCAGCTGAGGAGCGCGCAGCGGAGCTCGCTGCGCCGAGAAGCTCGGCGTCCGGGCTACGGCGCGGTCGCGGCAGGCTTGATCTGCAGCGCAGCGCTGGTGAGGCGGTCGATGCGCTCGGTGCTCGTGAGCCCGCCGAGGACCTTTGCCTCGTTGTTCGGAGCGATCACGATCGTCGACGGGGTTTGGCCGACGGCAAGACCCGCCAGGAGCCCGTCGTAGCGACCCACTTGGGCCACGGGAATGAAGTAGGTGCGAACGCGGCCGCCGCGGCGGTCGATGTCGTTCTTGATGCGGCGGTACAGCACGGTGTCTTCCTTGCCGGACTTCGACCAGATCAGCACGACGACGGCGCGGCGGGCCGCCAGGTCACGTTTGATCGAGCGGATGGCGCTGTCGGCGCGGCGCTGGGCGGCGCTGACGTTCGACGACTCACCCTTGGGGGCAGCGTCCTTGCTGGCAGCGGCGGCGGGAGTGCCCTGCGCGGCGGGCTGTGTGGCGTCCGCGGCTGGGGCGGTGGTCGCAGCGGGCGTGGAGGTCTCTTCGCCGGTCTGCTGCTCCTTGGCTGCCGTGCTTGCGTCAGCAGCAGCGGCGCCGTTCTTCGCCGTTTCGACGGCCTTGCCGAGACCGGTCTGCGCCGGATCGCCGCCAGCGTCTGAGGCTGGCGTGGTCGCAGCGGGCGTTGCGGGCGTCGCAGCGACCGGCTCGATGGCCGGCTCCTTGGGCCGCAGCGCCACGAACCAGAGCACGGCGAACACCAACACCGCCCCGAGGGCGATCTGCATGGGCTTAGATACCTGGTTCATCCCTCACTATCTCGGCCGTCGCCGGGAGAACCTGAGCCCATGCGGACGCCAACACGCCGCCTCAGCCCACGATGAGCGGATTGTCCCCCGTTTGAGGACCCGCCAACCGGTGCGTTGCGGAGCGGCCGAGCCGCCCGAGGCCGTTAGCCCGCGGCCGGTGCGGCGGCCGTGGTCCGGATGCCGAGGTCGCGCAGCTGGCGCGCATCGACCTGATCCGGTGCGCCGGTGAGCGGGTCGCCGCCGGTGGCCGTCTTGGGGAAGGCGATCACGTCGCGGATCGAGTCGCGCCCAGCGCACGTGGCGACGACGCGGTCGATGCCGAAGGCAATGCCGCCATGCGGCGGAGCGCCGAACTTCAGCGCGTCGAGCAGGAATCCGAAGCGGTCCTGGGCCTCCTCGGCGTCGATGCCAAGGATCTCCAGCACGCGCGACTGCACGGCCGGGTCGTTGATACGGATCGAGCCGCCACCCAGCTCCGAGCCATCGACCACGAGGTCGTAGGCGCGGGACTTCAGGCTGCCCGGGTCCGAGAGGTCGCCGGTCGGCGCCGTGAACGGGTGATGCAGGGCATCCCAACGGTCTTCGCCGTCGTTGTACTCAAACATCGGGAAGTCGACGATCCACGTGATCGCGTGCTGGCCTTCGGGGATGAGGTCGAAGTAGCTGGCCAAGTGCAGGCGCAGCGCGCTCAGCACGGGCGCGGCGATCTTGGCCTGGTCGCCGACGAAGATCAGCAGGTCGCCGGGGCTGGCTTCGAGCACCACGTTGGCGGCAGCGGTCTTCTCTTCGCCCAGGAACTTGGCGATCGGCGAGCGCCAGGTGCCGTCCTCCTGCACGAA
>JAEMRF010000425.1 GCA_016463515.1 Solirubrobacteraceae bacterium
GCACCATGAAGGCGAGCGTCTTGCCGGAGCCGGTGGGCGACTTCGCGAGGATGTCGCGGCCTTCCAGGACGTCCGGGAGGACCATGGCCTGTACGGGCAGCGGATGGGTGTAGCCGCGCTTCTCGAGGGCGCCGGCAGCAGCCGGGCTCACGCCGAGTTCGCGGAACGATGCCGACGGTACGTCGACAGCGGGTGATGCAGTCATGTGTTTCCTTGGCGGCAGCGTTGCCGCGTGCGCCTTGTCGGAACGATTCCGGACCGGCGCGGGGTAAGGGGAGTTGAGCGCTTGGCGGCGGAGTCGACGCGTGGCGCGGGCTGGCTCGCGAGTGTGTGGCGAGGGCCGTAGGGCGTTGGCGACTGACCCCTACGACCGCGCGGAGCGGTGCACTGGCAAGCTGCCCGGCGCGGCTCCGAAGAGCTGCGCACAGATCCAACGTAGCAGGGGCGGGCGTCCTAGCGGACATCCGTGGGTGTGCGCTTCGTCCGGAGCGAGGCGACGTCGGTTCGCTCGCTGCGTCCGCGAAGCACCACCGAATACAGCACTTCCCAATGCGCTTGCTCGGCCTCGGATGCCTCCGCAACCAGGCGCCCCGCCGCCGCGACGCGGCCCGGAAGCCCTTTGGCCTGGGAGTTCAGGCGAGCAGCCTCGTTGACCGGATCGCCCATCACGGTGTACTCAAAGCGCTCCTGCGTGCCCATGTTGCCAGCGATCACCTCGCCACCAGAGAGCCCGATCGTGGCGGGCGTCTCGGGCGCGTGCTCCTCCAGTGCGCGTGCAAGTTCTCGTGCAGCCTGCAAGGCCGGCGTCGCGGTGTCTTCTAGGGGACTCGGCGCTCCGAACACCACCAGGGCTCCGTCGCCGGCGAACTTGTTGACCAGCCCGCCGTGCTTGCCGGTCACGGTGACGACGATGTCGAAGAAGCGGTTGATCAGCTCAACCACCTCGTGCGCGGGTCGCTGCATCGCCAGCGAGGTCGACCCCACCACGTCGACGAACAGTGCCGCGACGTGCAGCGTCTCGCCGCCCAGCTCGGCGCCGCGCTCCAGCGCTGTGTCGGCGACTTCTCCGCCGACGTGCCGCCCGAACAGGTCGCGGAGCTCCTCCCGCTCCTCGATCCCCGCAGCCATGCGGTTGAAGCCCGCCTGCAGCAGGCCGATCTCGGTCGCGTCGTTGAGCGTCACGCGGGCGGTGAGGTCGCCGTCGGTCAGTCGCTGCACCGCCCGGCGCAGCCCGCGGATCGGGTCGGCCACAGCGCGCGCCGTGAACACCTCGGCGATCAACCCGACCGTCAGACTGATCGACCCGAGCACCAGCATCACGACGGCCAGGCGGGTGGTGAAGTGCTGTTGGTCCTCGAGCTGCGTGGCGAGGCTGCGGCCGGTCTCCTGCGGTGTGATCGCGCCAGTGAGCACCAGCAGCCCGACGATCCAGACGCCGAACATCGCCGCGCCCGTGCCCAGCGCCCACGTGAGGAGCTGGCGAGTTCCGGCTGGCGGCAGCGCCGGCGGGGCATCCGGGTCGCGGTGGGGCAGCACGACGCGCGCGGCCGGGCGCATCACGCGCTCGGTCAGGAGGTAGCCGAAGGCGCTGGTCGACAGTCCGCCGATCAGGGTGGTGATGCCGACGCGCAGCCCCAGGCGCCAGTCGTAGGCGAGGGTGGTGACCATCGCGACGACCGTGCCGATGGTCCAGAGGATCACCAGCGCCACGAACACGCGCACGGGGGCACGCAGCACGCCGAGCTCTTCCTCCTGGGTGGGCTTGCGGTGTTCGGGAAGCCAGCGCCAGGCCTTGTTGGACTCGCGCACGATCAGGGCTCCACCGATCAGGAACGCGCTCACCAGGTAGGTGCTGACGACCGCGATCGTCACGGTTTGGCCGTCGCCCTTGGGCAGCGGCGACCCAGGGATCACGAAGACGTTGAGGACCAGCAGGATCGCGACGCCGACGAGGTTGGCGAACACGATCGCGATCCCGGTGGAGATCTGGTGCGCGCGCAACAGGCGCGGACCGGGCACGCGGCCGATGGGCCCCATGGCGAGCTGCCCCAGGCGCGACTGCGGTTCCCAGTGCAGGGCGTCGGCCAGTGTGCCCCCGGAGCTGGGGTCATGGTCAGCCGTCGGTGGCCCGGGCGGCGAGGCGCCTTGCTGGTCACGGGGGACGGTGGCCACGCGCCAAACCCTAGACAGTGGCGACCGGACGGGCGCTCGGTCGGCGCGCGAGCGGTGGACGTGGAGCCTGCTCGCGCCGAGAGGGCCAGCGCGCCGAGGTTTGCTCTGAGGCGCGGTGCGGGCGTAAGGTCCGGCGCATGGCTACCCGGACCGTTGCCCCTGCCGATCAGGCGCACCCGGTGTTCGCACGGATCTGGACGACCGCCATGCGCCGCTTCCAGCCGCAGTCGATCAAGGAGAAGCGGGCCCAGCTCGCCAGAGGACTCCACGGCGTGGTCGTGGAGGTCGGTTGTGGCTCCGGCTCGGCGTTTCCCTTCTACCCGGCTCAGGTCACGCAGGTGACGGCCATCGAGCCCGAGCCGTACTTGCGTGCCCAGGCGCAGGAAGCGGCGAAGTCCGCCCCGGTGCCCGTCGAGGTCGTGGCGGGAACGGGCGCCGCAATTCCCGCAGCCGATGACTCCGCCGACGCCGTCGTCTGCTCGCTGGTGCTCTGCTCGGTCCCCGATCAGGCCGCCACGCTCGCCGAGATCGCACGGGTCCTGA
>JAEMRF010000426.1 GCA_016463515.1 Solirubrobacteraceae bacterium
GGATCAAGACCGTCGACCTGGACGTGCGTACGACGGGCCTTGGTGCACCGCTCAGTGGGTCGTTGCCGCTACGGAGGCTCCGTACCGGAGCCTGACCTCGCGTTCGCGCCCCTCGCGCACCAGGGCCGCCATTCGCTTAGGCACCGCGTCTCGACGGCAGAGCTCAAGCACCACGCAACAAAGCACGGCTGGGCCGATGCTCGCGATCGCCACGATGCCTTCTCCGGGAAACATCTTGTCGGCTACGAGGGGCGCCGGCACTGCGAGCCAGGAAGTCGTCGCAACGACCTTTGGAAGGACGCCAACTGCACCATCGTCCAGCCAGGTCAGGAAGAACCGCCCATACATCGACCCCGCCACGATCCCACCGCCGACGCCAACAAACCACGCCAACGATTCAGCGTCGAGCCCGTCATCCGAGACTGCGAGGGCCGCAACCACGGCAACGCAGGCTATAGCCGCGACCGCGCCGCCAACGAGACTTGGCCGATAGGCCTCAAGCCTCTCGTCGAACCACCTGAAGTCGTCGCCTTCAACCCGTGGTCGGGTACGGCGCAGGTACTCAAGCCAGCTCGCCGTGCCGGTAAGGACGACGGTCGATACCAATGCCGCAGTAGCTGGGTCACTCGCGAGGAAACCGACCACCAGCGGGGCCATGACCGGCGCCCAGAAGATGAAGCGGCCCACCGGCTCCTGCGAGAGGCGGCTATGGCGCGTTCGACGAGCGTCCGCGATGGAGGCGTCCTTGAGCAGCGGACGGTAAGCACGTCCCAGCAGCCAGAGCATCAGACCAAGCCCGACCGCCGTTGCCAGCGCCACGCTACGCCGTTCAGCGCCAACGGCGACCACGCAGGCGGTCCACGCGATCCAGACGACGAGCACCGCCAATGGGTGACGCGCGTCGGTAAGCCCGTCCCCCCGACCAGCCTTGTAGCGCGCGCGACCTTCCACCAACAGTGGATTCGGTCACGGCGCTTAATCAGGAACGCGCGTGGACGCGCATATGAGCCAATGGCCTGGGACTCAGCTAAGGGACAAGGCCCATTTCCGCCAGCTCTCCGAGCGCCTCGGCGCGATCTGCTTCGTCGGCGACCCGGCGTGCGATGGTCACGAGTTCGAGCGCTTCGTCCCGGCGGTCGTTGACCACGAGAAACTTGGCTAGGTGCCAGATGTAGGTGGGGCTTTGATCGTTGCGGGCTACTGCCGCTCGCAGATCAGGCTCGGCAAGCTCCATCTCCCCGAGTATTGAGTTGGCCGCACCGCGGAGAAAGACTGCCTCGGTCCTCACATACGGTTCGAGGGGCTGGCCGTCGAGCACCTTCGCAACCGCCGCGCGAGCGTCCTCCCCGCGCCCCACCGTGATGAAACTCCAGGCGGCGACGATCAGGATCTCCGGATCGACTGAGAGTTCCGCAGCCCGACCGGCAACGTCTGCAGCCTCCTCCCACTCCTTGTTCTCAGTCAGCGCCAGAACCAGATGGAACAGCACCTTGTCGTCGGATGGGTACTTGCCTGCGGCATCGCGGGCCAACTCCAGGTAGACGCCCGGCCGAACACGGGACCGGGTGACATTGAGAATGCGAGCGGTTCGGGCTGCTGACTTTCTGAACATCGTCAGCCTGCACTCGCGTCATGCCGGGTGGCGATTGAAGCGCCTTCCGACGACCTCAGCCAGAACCTGACCAAGCGTGTATATCCCACAGACCCCACGACCGATGGAGTCGGTTGTGCAGGCTGGATCGAGACACAACACATGGACACGTGACTGACCGGACGTCGGACCACGAACCGCGCGAAAGTGCGATAGGTCTCCGACCAGCCCCTTCTCGGCAAGGTCCGCGGGGATTTCGCCGAGATCGTCTTCGACGATGAATCCGATTTCAGCCGAGGCCCATCAGGTGAAGCTCGCGCAGAGCCTCCGCGCGGTCTTCGTCATCGGCGATGTGTTCGGCTGTTGTGACCAACTCGAGGGCTTCCTGGCGCCGGTCGTGCCGCAGTAGAAACCTCGCCAACCCTGAGAGGTAGAGCGGCCGCTGATCGTCGCGCGCAACGGCGTCGCGGAGGTACTTCTCGGCAAGCAGCGCGTCCCCCAACCACCCGTACGTCGCACCGCGTAAGTACAGCGCCTCGTTCTCCACCACCGGGTTCTGAGGATCAGCCGCAAGCACGCGGTCGAGCACCGCACCGGCCTCCGCGATCCGCTCCGCGTGAATGAGCGCCCACGCGGCAAGCACCAGCACCGCGCCATCGACGGAAAGCCCAGCGGCCAACGAAGCCTCTTCGGCCGCTTCATCGTGGCGCTCATTCTGCGACAGCGCCTGAGCCAGCTCGATCAGCGCCTCAGGATCCCGCGGATACTTCGCGCGCGCTTTGCGCGCAAGCTCGAGATACGCAACCGGGTTCCGCGCACGGCGAGCGGTCCACAGCCGCTCCAACTCGCTTTCGGGCAGGCTTCGGGATCGCTTCAAAAACACGAGCGCCCCTGACCAGTCATCGCATGAGGGTGCACAACCCTCCAAACACCCTGCAACAGCGCCCCGTACATGCTCGGTTCTAGCTTCACCAACACTGAACTCGGCCACAGCGTCGGAAACAAGACCGGGGACCTGGACGCGCCCCTGACTGACTTCGTCGTCTCCACTGATCTGGAGAGGTCGGCCGCCCCGCGCCACCCGGGTTTCACTCGACCACGTGCCCGACCTCGTAGAAGTCG
>JAEMRF010000086.1 GCA_016463515.1 Solirubrobacteraceae bacterium
AGCACGAACACGCCGTAGCTCGGGGCAGTACCAGCCCAGACCATCGCAGCGGCCGTTCCGAGCAGGCCGACGGTGAGTACCGGCCGCTCGCCGATGCGGTCGGCGAGCATGCCCCAGGCGATCAGCGTGAGCATGGTGCCCAGCGCAAGCGCCGAGAACGCAAGGCCGACTTGGCCGAGCGTCAGGTCGAACTCCGTGCGAATGGCCGGGCCGAGAGAGGGGAGGCCCATCCGCAGCGCAGCAAAGGCCGCCGCGCCAAACGCGGCGCCACCGAGCACGACCCAACGATAGGAGCCAGCGCCTCGCCCTTCAGCGATGCGCTGGATCTCTTGTCGCTCTTCTGTCGTCACCTAACGTTCACGCTAGGGCGGGAGCAGGCGATCGCTTGTGCGTATCGCCACACCCTCGAGGTAGCTGGCTGGGCCAGGGGCGTCAGGCGCCCATGATCACCTTGTAGAACCGGTACTCCACGAACGGTTCGTCGCTGGTGAACGTGGGGGAGGCCTGGATGCGAATGTCGAACTTGTCCGGGAATTCGTTCTTGCCGCCCGGGAAGGTGTAGCGCTTGGCGCGCAGGAACCCGCAGCGGTCCTGCGTGGTGCCCAGGTACTGGCGGCCCACCTTCTTGCCGCTCGGCAGGTAGTAGTGCGCGTAGTAGCCGTTGCGCTTGCTGATCTCGCTGAGGCCCGAGATGTACCAGCGGCGTTTGACCGAGTTGAGCATGAGGTCGCCGTCGATCAGTGCCGCCACGTTGGCGACCTGCAGACTGGCGGAGCCAAGCTCGGTGCCGAGCCAGAAGTCCCGCACGACCATCCGCGCATCGGAGGCCTTCGTCGGCCCGTTGCCCATGCCGGTCGTCCAGTTGGTCAGGTCGGTGACGAGGTTGCCTCGCCGGTCAGCGGTGAGCATGGGGGAGCTCGACGTCAGGGTCCCTTTGACCTCCAGCGTCAGTTTGACCTGCCGGCCCGGGGTGAGCTCTTCGACCTCCACGGGAATCGGTTCGCCGTACGAGGCCTGCTCTGAATTTGGCGGGTAGGCGACGTAGCACTTGCCCTTGACGGACACGGAAGCTGCCAGGGCGGTGCTCGGCGCGGTCACGCCGACGAGGGCGGCGAAGAGCGCGGTGCGCGCAAGGACGGCGGGTCGAAGCATGGGGTGGGAGCCTGTGTGTGGGTGGTGGGCGTGTGCGACCGGGGGACCGTGGGCTGACAACAGACCCACGGTCACCTATACGGACGCATCACGCGGCTCCTGTAGTGAAACCTGCTCCGGCACGTTTCACGGTCCACCATGGGTGGGCTTTTCGGCCAGTGCGGCCGACGCCTCCCCGGCTTCGGTCCTAGCTGGCCGTAACGGTGCCGCCGACCGAGAACAGATCGGGGTTGTAGACCGTCGAGGCCTGGACCACGACTTTGAAGCTGCCGCGCTTGCGGAACGGCAGCAGCGGCTTCTTGACCCTGATGTAGCCGCAGGCGTCCGTCGACTTGCCCAGGCGCTGCTTGCCGACCTTCTTGCTGCCCTTGAAGTAGTGGGCGTAGTAGACCTTGCCGCCGCCTTGGCTCTCGGTCAGGCTGGCGAGGCCGGAGATCTCCCACACGCGCTTGACGTTGCCGCGCTTGAAGGCGCCGTCGACCTTGAAACCGACGTTGGAGACCTTGAAGTCGGTCTGGCCGACTGCCGCACCGGTCGCGAGGTCGCTGACGACCACGCTGGCCTTGGTGCTGCGCGTCGGGCCGGTGCCAAGGCCAGAGGTCCACCCGTCGATCGAACTGATGATGCCGCCGGTCGCATCGGCCGTGAGCGACGGAATGCCACTCACGACGCGGTCCTTTACCAGCAGCGACAGCTGAACATTCTGACTTGGTGCAAGGCCGGTCACGGTGACGGGGATGATCTGCGAACCGGTACCCGGGACGGTCACGTAGCACTTGCCGGGCACGACGACCTCGGCTGCCGAAGCTGCCGGAACGCCCACAAAACCTAGGGTGCCGAGGGTGAGAGCGGTCGCGCGCACGGTGCGAGAGAGCTTGAGCATGCACCGATCCTAAGTGACGCCCGGGCCACCCGAAGATCGCATGGCGCCGGTTCTTGGACCGCCGGTATGTCAGCTGCGCCCGAGCGCGACCTCGAGGACGGGGCCCAGGCGCCCGTCGGTATCGCTCGCCGCGGTGAAGTGGATCGCGGCCGGTTCCCGAACCCACGTGATGAGGTCCAGCGCCTGCATCCGGGTAAGGACGAACTGAAACATCTGCGCCTGCTTGTTGGAGGCGTAGCTGCGAGCGATGTCGACCGCCCAGCCGCTGGTGTGCGCGGAGTAGTTCTCGGTCGCTTGGACGGTTTCCGAGCGCAAGAGCTTCTGGTACTCCAGGTCGCGCACCGTGCTGGTGACCGTGAGGATCTTGTTGCTGCCCGTGAGCTCGCGGACGGCGGCGCCGACGGTCACGAGCGTCGCCAGCGAGCCGCGCCGCAGCGCGCGATACCGCGACGGCGACGTCTTCAGTCGGCCCGCCAGCTCGCCCATCGCAGGGCTGATGGCTACACCGTTGGCGTTGAGGGCCGGGATCGGGAGTGCGACGAGGTCGCCGTCGTCGCGTGCCTGCGCAATCGCGGCCGGGTCTGCGAATCCGGGATTGTCGGCGGGCGGGTGCAGGTAGTCCTCGCGAGAGGCCTTGCTCGTGATGAGCTTCGCCTTGCGGGCCAGGTCATCTGGGTTGTCGCGGTACGCGGCCATGATCTGCTTGGCGGCGAGCAGCCGCCAGTAGTAGGTCGCGGAGTCGTCCTGAAAGCGCGACAGGATCCGGTAGGCCCGCGGCGAGCGCTGCGGATCCACGTCGAAGTACAGCTGCACGTAGGACACTTCCTTGCGCCCATAGGCGGCCAGCACGTTCTGCAGGTTCCCGACCCCCATGTGGTAGCTGGTGAGCGCGAGGTCGAGGCGGCCGAGTTGGTCCTTGGCGAACTTCAGGTACCGCACGGCGCCGGCCAGGGCGGCCTCCGGTACGAACCGCTGGTCGACCTTCGCGCGCTCGATCCGCAGCGCCTTGAGTCGCTCGCGGCCGCGCTCGGCTGCCGCGGTGCTGTTGCGGGCATCCCACCGACGGATCTGGGTCGTGAGCTTGGCGATCTGGCGCGTCAGCACGGCAGAGCGCTCCAGGTCGATGTTCATGTCGAGCAGGCTGTTGCCCGTCTCCCCGACGATCTGGGTCAGGCCGATCGCGCCGTCGACCGTGCCCGTCGCAGACGCGTTGGGCCGTCCAGCGCTTTCGAGATACACGAGCGCCTCCAAGGTGTCGGCGTCGACCGGCGACCCGTCAGCGTCCGCGGCGGCCTCGATGAGCTCGCGCCATGCGCTGACCCGCTGAGCGGTGGCCACGGCTCCGCCGGGAACCTGCGAGTAGAGCGGGTGCGAGAACCCATTGGCAGCACGGCTCTCGAATTGCTCGTCGGAGCCCGGTCGGTACCGCAGGACCGAGAGCGCTGCCGCGCCGGCGTCGCCGCTGCCTTTGCCCGTGATCGGAGTGCTGCTGCCGCGTTCGGCGGGGCCGCCGCCGCGTGTGAGGACGGTGGCCAGCGCGATGACGAGCAGCAGGACGAGCACGCCCAGGAATGCGCGGTCCCGACGTGGGGTCGTGGAGGAAGGCACGACGGCGGATCGTGGCAGACCTGCCCCGACCATGCGCTGACTGGCGCGCTCCACCATGCAAGCGCCCCGGTGCAAAGGAGTTCGGCTGGCTGCGGGGTGCTGCGCCGCTGAATCTGGGCGCCCGCGGCGGGTCGTAGCTGGCCTCCGCTGCGGTAGCTTGAGAGGCCGTGATCATCGCAAGCATCTACGGCACGGCGTTCGTGATCGTCGGGGCGCTGCTCGCGCTCTGGTCGCTGTGGTGGATCATCTCCGCCGCGCGCACGAACATCGGCGAGCGCGAGGCCGAAGTCGCAGCCCGCGAGGCGGTCGGCCGCGGCGAAGCATGGGCGGATCAGAACGGGTCTGCACCCAAGCCCTTCAGCGACGCCGAGATCGCCGAACTCTCCGAGTCGCTTGCGCCGCAGTCTCCGGAAGACGCTGGCATCGACGTGCGTCCCGCACCGCCCAAGCCCAAGGGCCGCCGCTTCCGGGGCTAGCGAGCCGCGGCGCGCGTGCGCCGTGTTGAGGTTCCGTCCAGAGGATTGTCCCCCGACGGTCCCAACCCAAAAGTGTAACCGACGGTTGCAACACTGCCCGGCGCCGCTTGGGCCGATCTCGGCACCAGGGCCATTGACCATCGGCGCAACCGGAGCTAGAGATGGAGTCGCACGGTGTTGCGGGTCGTTTTCCCCAGTGCTCCCCCAGGGCGCCAGTTGGAGACGCACCCGTGCACGACCACGACGCCGCCTCTGAGCGGCAGAAAGCAGGAGCACCATATGGCTGATCTCCAGCAGACATGGTCGGATTCCTACGCGTCGTTTGGCGACGTGGGGGAGTGGATCGAGACGGACGGCCACGAGCCGGACACCGTCTTCGGATCCAGCGACGAAGAGACGCTCGAAGTGACCGCGATGCCCGACGCCTTTGCGCAGGGTCTTCACGACGCCTCCGAGTACGGGCAGTCCTAGGGACTGACCGTCGGGGCCTCTGCGCCCCGACCTGATGAGCGAGCATGGGGTGACCGGCGGTCTGCTCGCCGCCGGCGCCGTTCGCTCCTAGGCCCCGCCCCGCGGGGCCTCTTTTGTAGGGCGAGTTGCGCAGTTTCTGCGCAGTCGACGCAGAGTCTCCGCAGCTGCATTCGGGATACTGCACTGCGATGGCCCGGGGAGACCTTCCAGCGCTCGAAGGCACGGGCACGTTCGACGGCGAACTCGCGGTCGATCGCATCCTTGCGCGCCGCGAGGAGTGGTCGCTCGCCCTCGTGCGCACGATCGACGGCGATCCCAAGGGCGCCAGGCTCGCTGGGCTGCTGAATGGGGCCGACGCCGGCGACCGCATCGGCGTGCGCGCCACCTGGTCCGCGCACCCCAAATACGGGCCGACGCTGCAGGCTGTGGCGGTTGAGCGCCTCGGCGTCGACGAGCGCGGGGCCGTCGAGGAGGTGCTGCGCGCCGTGCGACACATCGGCCCGAGCAAAGCCTCAGAGCTCGTCGAACGGTTCGGCGAGCAGGCCATCGCCAAGATCGACGCCGATCCCGAAGCCGCGTTCAAGCGTGTGTCTGGCCTGGGTGGCCTACGGGCCCGCGAGTCGGCGCAGTCGTGGAAGCGGCTCTCGCCCAATCGCGAGCTGCACCTGCTGCTCGCCCGCCACCGCGTCGGCTACCTCGTCGGCAAGCTGGCCAAGGAGCTGGGCCGCGACGCGGTCGCCAAGGTCAAGGCCGATCCGTATTCGCTCACGAGCCTGCACGGCGTCGGCGTGCGCACCGCCGACTCGATCGCGCGGGCAGCGGGCGTCGACCCCAGCGGTCCGGAGCGCGCACGGGCCGTACTCAGCGAGGTGCTGCGCGAGGCGTCGATGCGGCAAGGGCATGTCGCCCTCCCGGTGGAGCAGGCGCGCACGGCGGCGCTTGGCCTCGGCCTGGACCCTCAGGTTGAACTCCCCGACGACCTCGCTGACCTGGCCGACGGCAAGACGCTCGTGCTCAAGGACGGACTGCTTGCCGACGGTGTGCTCTGGCGCCGCGAGGAGGCGGTCGCAGGCGGGCTGCGACGGATCGGCGGCGCCAAGCCGAACGCGCTGCTGGGGAAGCTGAAGGTCGCCGATCCGCTGAAGATCGACGGCAAGGTGCTCGATGCCGAGCAGCGCGCCGCGGTGGTGGCGGCGCTCGAGCACCCGCTCTCGGTTGCGACGGGCCTTCCAGGTACAGGTAAGACCGTGCTGATCGAGGCGCTCGCCCAGCTCGGCGGCAAGGCCCTCGGCGACGAGCAGGTCGCGCTCGCCGCGCCCACGGGCCGCGCTGCGCGGCGCGTGGAGGAGGCCACCGGTCACGACGCCAAGACGATCCACCGCATGCTCGGCTGGGTCCCGGGGCAGCAGGCCGAGCGCAACGAAGAGGAACCGATCGAGGCTGGCCTCATCGTGGTCGACGAGGCCTCGATGCTCAGCCTCGACGTGCTCCAGGTCCTTTTGGAGGCCATTCCTACCGGTGCGCACGTCGTGTTCGTCGGCGATGTCGATCAGCTCGAGCCCGTTGGCGCCGGCAAACCGCTGGAGGACCTGATCGAGAGCGGCATCTGCCCGGTCGCGCGCCTGAAGACGATCAAGCGGCAGTCGCAGCGCTCGATGATCGTGCACGCCGCCCACGCGATCAACCGCGGCGAGCTGCCCGAGTTCAAGCTCGAGGCGCTGCGGGCGCAGATCGCCGAGCGCACGGGCGCCGAGCCGCCTGAGCTCGACCGCGACGTGTTCTGGATCGAGCGCGACGGCCCCGAGGCCATCGCCGACGAGATCGTGGAGCTCGTGACCAAGCGCCTGCCGACCTATGCGGGCGTCGATCCCGTGGCCGGCCAGCAGGTGCTGGCGCCCGTCTACCGCGGCCCGGCCGGCGTGACCGAGCTCGGGCGCCGCATCCGCGACGGCCTGCTCGCCGGCGCTGAGCCGCTCGGCAAGACCGGCTTCGTGACCGGCGAGAAGCTCATCGCCACCGCCAACGACTACGACGCGGGCCTGGTCAACGGCCAGGTCCTGCGGGCGCGCCGTGTGCTTGGCAAGGGCGCCCTGCTCGTCGAGGCCGAAGACGGCGAAGAGATCGAGGTCCCGCGCAGCTCGCTCGGCACGCTCGAGTCGGCCTTTGCGATGACGGTCCACAAGGCGCAGGGCACCGAAGTGCCGGTCCTCGTGATTCCCGTTGCCAGCGCGCACCGCTTCCTGCTCGACCGCAAACTCCTCTACACGGCCGTCACGCGCGCCCGCAAACTCTGCGTGCTCGTTGGAGAGACCGGCGCGCTGCGCACCGCGGCCGCCGGTACAGGGCGCGAGCCGCGCATTACGCGGCTGCGCTCCCTGCTGACCGACTAAGCGGTTACCGACCAGTCGAAACGCGCACGATGTCGTAGTCGGTGGTTGGCGTGGGCGGCGTGCCAAAGCGGGCGTTCACCGCATACAGGCCAAACGCGCCCTTGGCGATGGTGGTCGGGACGCGGAAGAGCGGGCTGGTGATCGTGCGCTCCACCGTCCCGGCGGAGGCGTCACGGTCGAGCTTCACGACGGCGATCTGGTTCAGGCGGTTCTGGACCACGTAGAGCGTGCGTCCCTCCAGGAGCATGCCGTCGCCGTTGGTCAGCGTCGCGCCACCCAGGTTCACCTCCACCGACACGCCCGTCGCAGCGTCGACCTTGAAGAGCTTGCCGGTGCGGCTCTGCACCACGAGGAGCTGCTTGCCTGAGGGCAGCGCCACGATGCCGTTGGCATCGATCGTCGCGGGATCGGCGTCGTAGGTCAGCGCGCCGGAGATCGGAAGCGTCGCCGCCGCCGGGGCCGGGTTCGACGGGCGCTTGTCGCCATGACGGCCGCCAGCGCGCTCGGCATGGTTGCCCTTGTGGCGCTTGTCGCGGTCCTTGTCTTTGCCCTTGCCCGGGTGCAGGTCGAGCCGGTAGAGCTGAGGCTGGCGCGAGTCGGTGAACCAGGCGGTGTGCTTGCTCACCACGACGTCGTTGACGAACGCGTTTCCGGTCGTGAGCGGCACCTCGGCTACGTCGGCTCCCGTCCGAGCGTCGTAGATGAAGGCCCGTCCGGTGGTGCCTCCGGCGACGACGAGGTGTTTGCCGGCGACCTTGAGGCCAATTGCGGCGCGGCCCTCGCGACCAGGCACGAGGACGGCCCCTTGACCGGAGCGCGGGTCGGCGCGATACACCGCACCGGTAGGGATGGACCCGACGAAGAGGTGTTTGCCGTCTGATGCGATGCCCTCCGGCTGGAACGCATTTGGCAACGCGATCGTCGGCGCAGGTGGGGTCTGTGGGCGGCCATCGCGGTGTTTGCCATGGGCGAGCGCTGCCACGGGAGCGACGGCTGTCGCTGTGACGGCAGCGGCGAGGACCAGGGACGAGCTGCGGGGATTGCGCACGGCAGGACTCCTTCGGGGGACAGGTCGCCTCCAGCGGTGACCTATCGAGCCCGACGCTAGCGACGGGCGGTCAGCATGAGCCGGGCGAAGACGGGCAACCCGGGCACAAGGCGCCGGACCGACGCGAGTCCCACTCCGCGTCGGTCCGGCAAGACCCTGTTCCAGACCGCAGGCCCGGAGGCCGCAGTCCGCAAGATTGCAAGCTGAGAGTCCTTCTTCAGCCGTGAGCGCTCCCGCGTATGACTACGTTCTACGGCACGGGCAGGGCCGTCCATATATCCCCGTGGCCAACCCGCTTTAGACGGAGGGGAGAGACTGGGATGGCTGGAGGACAGACCACCAAAGGTGGCGCGTCGGCGCGCTTGTAAGGGCCTCCTAATTGGTTAGGGTGCCCTTATTCCAATTCTGACCGCGACGGTCGGAATAGGGCATCCCGCTCCCCACCACCCTGAGGCACTCCACATGCCCCCTGCTTCCCGTGCGCTCGTCGGCGGCTGCCGACGGCCGACTGCGGCCGTCGTTGCCGCCGTCTGCCTGACCCTGCTTGCCCCGGCCATGCTCCAGGCCAAACCGCCGAAACGTGTGGTCGCACTGACGCCGTTTTCGGCCAACACGATGGCCTCGCTCGGGCTGCGGCCGATCGCCGTCGGCCAGGCACCCTCCGGCGGGCCGAGTCTCTACCACCCCAACCTGGCCTCGACCCGTCGACTGCCGCTGTCGCATCCGGCTGGGCCCAACTTGGAGCAGCTCTCCTCGCTCCGCACCGATTTCGTGTTCACGACGGACGCATGGAGTCGCGGGACCGCGGGCATGAAACGCCTGAAGATCCGCGTCGGAAACCGCGAGCCCAAGACGGTCGCTGACGTGCCCCGTCAGACCCAGCGCATCGCCAAGATCATGGGCAAGCGGTCAACCGGGAAGCGGCTGGCCGCAGCGCAGCGTCGAGCCATCGCTCAGGCCTCCAAGAACATCAAGCGGCGCCCAAAGGTGCTCATGGTCCTAGGCGTCGGGTCGACGACCTACGCCTTCTTGCCGAACTCGTGGGGCGGCGACGTGGTCCGTCGCGCGGGTGGCGCCCTCATCACCGGCGGTCTGAAGGCATCCACGGGGTACGCCCGCATCTCCGACGAATTCGTCGTGGCGCGCAACCCCGACGTGATCATCGCGGTCCCCCACGGCAACCCGTCCGACATCGACCGCATCGCCAGGAACCTCGGCAAGCGGCCGGGCTGGCGCTCGACCAAAGCCGCGCGCAACAAGCGGGTCTACGTGTCGACCAGCAACACCCTGCTGCAGCCCATCGTCGGCGTGGCCTCGACGATCACCAGTGTCCGCCGTAGCTACCTCCGCAACTAGCCGGGTGCGCCGCCCGCCGACCCGGCGGACGGTAGTCCTGGCAAGTGGGCTCGTCGTGCTCGGCGTGATGGTCGTCGTGTCGGTCGCGCTTGGCGCTGTCGGGATCCCGCTCGGCGACGTGATCGATGCGCTGCTCGGCCGACCGGTCGCGGCATCCACGCACGAGATCATCACGCAGCTGCGCCTGCCGCGGACCGTCGCCGCTGTGTTGGTTGGCGGCGGTCTCGCGGTGGCCGGCGTGTTGTTGCAAGGCGCGCTCGCCAATCCGCTGGCCTCACCGGACGTCATCGGCGTGACCGGTGGCGCCGGCTTCGGCGCGACCCTGATCCTGCTGGCTGCCCCGGCGCAGCAGGCACTGGTGCCGCTCGGAGCGTTGGTGTTCGGGCTGGTCGCCGCCGCAATGGTGCTGCTGCTCGGCGGCACGGGCGCGCGCGGCGGTTCCGTCGAGCGGATCGTGCTCGCGGGCATCGCGATCGCGGCGCTCTTCGGCGCCGGCACCACGTCACTGATGGTCGCCTTCCCGGATCGGGTGCCGGCGGCGATCGGATTCATCGCTGGGGGGCTGGTCTCCGACGGATGGCTCTCCGCACAGACGGCTGGCCCGTATCTGGCCGTCGGGCTGCTGCTCGCCGTGGCGCTCGCCCGTCCGCTGGACCGGCTCGCCCTCGGTGACGACGTGGCTGCGTCGCTCGGTACCCGCCCGCGAACGGTGCGCATCGTCGCCGGCGTCGCCGCGGCCCTCTTGGCCGCCGGTGCTGCGTCGATCGCTGGCCTCCTCGGATTTCTCGGGCTGATCGTGCCCCACCTCGTGCGCCTGGCGTCGGGCACCGGTAGTCACGTGTTCCTCGTCCCGGCCTCGGCGGTCGTCGGCGCGGCCGTGATGCTCGTGGGCGACACGCTGGCGCGCGTCGTCGTGGCTCCCGTCGAGCTGCCGGTCGGGCCCCTGATGGTGATCCTCGGCGTGCCGTGGTTCCTGTACCTGCTGCGCAGGACCCACTGATGGCGCCCTTGCTGCAGGCCACGGAGCTCACCGTCCGGATCGGCCGCGCCGAGATCGTCAAGCGCGCCGACCTGACCGTAGATCGCGGGTCGGTCGTTGCGCTCGTGGGACCCAACGGCGCCGGCAAGAGCACGGTGTCGCGGGTCGTGGCGGGTCTCCAAGCCGCCTCGGGCGGTCAGGTCGCCTGGGATGGCACCCCGGTGTCGGGTCGCTCGGGCCACAAGCTGGCTCGCCTGCGCGCGTTCGTGCCGCAGCATGCGCCGGTTCCCCGCGGCATGACCGTCGCCGAGGCCGTGGATATCGG
>JAEMRF010000427.1 GCA_016463515.1 Solirubrobacteraceae bacterium
GGCGGTTCGTACGCCACGGGCGGCTGCGGCGGCACGGGCGCCACCTCGGCGATGGGTGGCTGGGGTGCCTCCGGTGCTACCTCGGCGATGGGTGGCTGGGGTGCGACGGGTGCCACCTCGGCGATCGGCGCCTCGGGCGCGACGGGTGCCTCGTATGGGGCTTCGACCGGGGCGGCCACGCTCGAGGTGGGGGCGGGTTCCCTCCGCGTCGGGGTGGCGCCAGCTGCGGGACGCACGGCTTGGGGCTTGGGCGCTGGCCAGGCAGCGGCCTTTCGGCGTGGCTGGCGCGCAGCGGTCGAGCCGGATTTGCGAGCGGTGCTGCTCTTGCTTGCGGCGCTCTTCTTGGCAGCCGTCTTGGTCGATGCAGCCTTCGGCGGTCCGGCTTTGGTGGTCGCGCCGCGCGACGAGTTCCCGCGGCCGCCGGCAACTGCCGCGGTCGGGGACGTCGTGGGGCTCGCCTCAGGGGCTCCGTGCTCGCTCGAGGCGAATTCAGGCTCTGGGGACGCGGGCTGCAGCGCGCTCATTGCTCCATAGGTCGGACGAACTCAGGCGACCTTTTACCCCTGCAGCAAAGGAATCCTGCCCCGAACTGGGCACCGCAAGGAAGCCGTCACCATGAAACTCCCGCAAAACCCGCATTCGGGGGCGCCACGACCCGCGCGCCGCGGGCGCACGCACGTGCGCGAGCTGGTGGTCAGTGGGCGCGAAAGCCCTACTGGTGCGCCGAACGCTCCACCGCGGCGCGTCCGCATCATGCGTTCAGGGGGTGATGGGCTCCGGCGCCGCGATCTGCACCACGACGGCAGAGCCGTACTCGTCGACGAGGTCGTCGGTGCGGTCGCGGAAGGTGGCCTGCATGCCTGCAGCGCAGACCGCGATGACGGCGACGTAGAGCGCCGCCGCCTTGGCGCGCTCGCTGAACGGCACGCCTTCGAGGTCGAGGCGGAAGCCGTCGCTGCGCCTCAGGAACGTCATGAGGAGCGCGGCCAGTGCGGCGATCGCGGCGAACGCGCCCCCGGTCCCGAGGGCCACGAGGCCGACGGCGCCTGCGATCAGCGCCCACCAGCCGGAGGTGAGCGCCTGGCCGACGCCGCCACCGTCGAGCATCGGAACGGGCAGCAGGTTGAAGAGGTTGAGGAAGAAGCCGGTGTAGGCGATGGCCTCCAGCAACGGATCATCGCCAGCCACGGCAAAGATCGCCACGGCGAGCAGGGTGCCGGCGATCGGCCCCGCGATCGAGATCCGCGCCTGCTGATCGGGCGTGCGCGCAGCTTCGCTGAGCACGTAGGCGCCCAGCAGCGGCACGAAGTTCAGCGCCTTCACCGGCATGCCTTCACGCCGGATCTGAACCACATGCCCGAGCTCGTGCACCAGCAGCGAGCCGACCAGTCCGATCGCGAAGGGCCAACCGAAGAACAGGGCGTAGGCACCGATCGAGACGAGCCCGGACAGCACCGTGCCAAGCAGCGGGATCTTGAAGAGGAGCGCGGCCTTGCCGAGCGCCACCAGGGCGATCCGGCCGAACTTCCAGATGAGCAGTGCGGCGAACCCGACCGGTCCACCGACGTTGCGCAAGCGGTCCCAGCGCGCGCGGCGCCGGGCGGCTCGCTCCTCAGCTTCGATCTCGTATTGCCACCGTGGCTCGGCCGCGGGGGCCGGTTCCGGACTGGGTTCTCCGCCCTGCCATGGCTCGGAGCCAGCCGGTGGCTGGGCCCCGGGTTTGTGCCAGCGGCCCCCGGGGCCGTAGGGATCTTGGTCGGTCACCCGGCGATCTCAGGCCGCGCGGCGTACGCTGCCGCCTCGGCCTGCTTCCCCAGATCCTCGACCAGGTCCAGGCCGGCGTGCCAGAACCCTGGATCGGTGAGGTCGACCCCCACGATGGCTCCCAGGTCCTCGGGCGAGCGCGACCCGCCTGCTGCGAGGAGGCTCAGGTAGTCCGGGACGAAGCTCTCGCCGACGTCCTGGTAGCGCTTGTAGATCGAGAGCGCGAGCAGCTGCCCGAACGCGTAGGCGTAGACGTAGCCCGGGGTGTTGATGAAATGCGGCACGTAGGACCACCAGGTGTCGTAGCCCTCGGTCACGTTCACGCTGTCGCCGAAGAACTCCGTCTGGGAGGCGCGCCAGAGCTCGTTGAACCGCTCGACGCTGAGTTCGCCCTCTTCGCGGCGCGCAGTGTGGATGCGGTGCTCGAAGTCGTTCATCGCGACCTGCCGGAAGACGGTCGCGATGGCCCCTTCGACGTTCTCGGCCAGGAGCGAGAGGCGATCGGCCGGGTCGGTGGCCTGCTCCAGGAGGCGCTCGAACACGAGGGTCTCGCCGAACACCGACGCCGTCTCGGCGACCGTGAGCGGCGTGTGCTGCTCGAAGACGCCCCGCGGGCGCGCCAGCGAGGCATGCACGCCATGGCCGAGCTCGTGGGCGAGCGTGAGCACGTCGCGGCGGCTGCCCGTGTAGCTCATGAGGATGTAGGGGTGGCGCGAGGGCACCGTGTAGGCGCAGAATGCGCCGCCGCGCTTGCCCTGCCGCGGGGCCGCGTCGATGTAGTTCGAAGTGAAGAACGCCTCGGCGGAGGCCCCCAGTTCGGGGGAGAACGCGCGGTAGGCGTCGAGCACGAGATCACGGCCCTGCGTCCACGGCAGTCGGGCGTCGTCCGCCGTGACCACAGCCACGCGGTCGTAGTCGCTGAGCTGATCCAGGCCGAGCAG
>JAEMRF010000428.1 GCA_016463515.1 Solirubrobacteraceae bacterium
TCTCGAGGCGCTTCCACACCACAGGGCACTTCTTGCACCTGGGGCCGGACTTACAGCAGCGCTTCTTGGTGGTCACCTGGTCGGGCACGCCAGGAACGGTACCGAATCCCGACTGCCGGGGTTGGTCTTTATTCATAGGGCGACCTAACCCTAGTGCTCACTCAACGACAAAGGACCCAAAAAATCGCCGGAAAACGGCTACTTCTTCCCAAGGGCTCGGCGGCCGAATGTCGGCGCAAGATCGCCCGATCAATGCCGAATCTGGGGCCAGAGGTCGACGGGAGACGCCGCGTTGCGCACAATCTGGTGGCGCGTTAGGGTGCTGACGGTGAACGCGGCAGGAGCACAGTGACACCGCAGCCCACGTCAACTTACGCAGGACCGCCGGGTGACCCGGTGATGATGCGTAAGAACGCCGCACGGCTGCGCCGGTTGGTCGACGATCTGAATACGCAGATCGGTGAAGCCGAGCACACCCGCATTGAAGGCCGCGGAGGTTTGGTGAAGAAGGTCAACGAGCGTGCGGAGGAGCGCCTCCGGCACCTGCGGCGTGAAGCAGGTCATCTCACGGCCGCGTCGGTCGAGCTGGACGCCGCCGCCGACGCCGTGGAGCGGCTCCAACATGATTGGGCCCTCGTCAACAACCCAGGCGGCCAGGTGCCGGGCCCGCGATGAGTGGCGAGATCAAGCTCAATCCGACGGAGATGGACGACGCCGCCAAACGGCTGCGTGGCATTGAACGCGCTCTGGCCGACATCGGACCACGGCTCAACGACTCGTTCTGCGGCGGGTCGCCTCCGGCTCACGCCAAGAAGCTCGCGAGCGTCCTGCGGGCGTCCCGTCATCACATCGATCAAACCGGCGTCCGGGCAGGTCGGCAGGCCGACACCCTGACCACACGGGCCTCGCTCGCTCGCCTGGCCAACGGAGAAGGGACCGCCAAGGATGTCGCTCGGCTGATCGCCCTCACCTCTGGTAAACGCGGCATCGACCCGCTCAAGCAGCCGCGGCTCACGGCCATCATCAACTCGATCGCGAGCACCTACCGCACACCCGCTGCGGGGGCTGCGGGCGTGCCGCTGCAGCTCGCGCGGTGGGCCAAATACTGGGATCGGGCGGCGCCCGCCGCGGGCCGAGGACGCATCACGTTGCCGAAGACCAAGGTCAAAGCGTTCGTGCTCGGCAAGACGAAATGGCGAGACCTCGCCCGCGCGCTCGACGCTGCCGCGAAGGCGGCACGCGCGCTGAAACTCGGTCCTGATCGTCAACCGAACACCCAACCGAAGACCCCAAGTCCCACTGCTACCGCCCCGCCGGTCCTGGAGGAACCGCCCGTCGATGAGTTCCCGCCAGAGGAACCACCGGTCGAGGAGCCACCGCTCGACGAGTTCCCGCCAGAGGAGCCGGCCCAGGAAGCACCCGGCGAGAGCGACACGACGTATCCAGCTGAGCCGACGGACCCAACCGCCGAACCGGCGCTGCCGGCCGCGGACTAGCGCCATGCCGCTCACCGTCTCTGCCGCCTGCCCGCCCGGGTGGGACGAACTCGTCGTCGCGCCCGATCACTTGCGGTTCGTCGCCGCCGACGAACCGCGTGCAGTCCAGCCGTCGTTCACTGCGCAGGTGCGCAAGGAGCCGAAGTACCTGCGTCTCCCGGAGCTGCGGTTTGGGCATGCCGACGAACTCGTTCAGGCCGTGGACGCCCCGCGACTGATCGACACCAACGAGGCGGAGGTCGACGAGCGCCCCGCGTCGCGTGTGCTGGTGGCATGTGTGGAGGACGGCGAAGACGTCAGCGTCGAACAGTGGATCGTCCCGCTCGGGAGCCGGTCCGTGGTGGTAACGGCTACGGCTCTGGCGCCTGATTTCGCCACCCTGTACCTGCAGTTCCAAGACCTCGTCGAGAGCCTGTCGATCGATGTTTGAACTGACCCTGTCGCCCGAGGAACGGGCCTCCTGGGACGCCGGTGCCCCGGCTCCGCTGGCTCAGGCGTTGCGGGCTCGGGGCGTCGACGACGACGCTGCCGTTGACGCTGCCGAGCTGCTTACGGCCACCCGTCAAGCTCCGGCGCTGCACGGACGCCTCGAGGTGGTCCGCGCCGGCGGGGCCCAGGTCTATGAGCTGGCGGTCGGCCCTGGCGTCGTGGCGTCGACGCCGGACGTCGTGAAGGTGGCAGTGGTGGCCACCTTCCCGCGGCTCATCGCCGATCTCGTCGACCTGGGCCCTCGCCCGTACGACGCGCTGATCGACGCCGTCCCGCTGCCGTTGGAGGTTGCCAGCCTCTACTGCGGCCACGGGGCGCCTGCGGGGGAGCTCGACGAGATCGAACGGTTCTTTGCTGCCGACTACCCTCCGGCCGTGCTTCGCGCGCTCCTGGGCGAAGCGTCGACCCGCTGGACGCTGAACCTCTGGGCCGCCGACGGCGACGCTGCTGACCCGCAGGTGCGGATCGACGTCGTCGATGCAGGTCCTGCCGGGCTGTGGCTGCTGGGCGAGGGCCCCACCGATGACTCGGTGCAGGCCGCTCCGGTCAACAGCACCGCCGTCTGGGTGCTGATCGGGTGTGCGATGGATGCCGCGCTCGCGGAGTCCGAGGCCGAGCTGAGCGCCGAGCGCGCCGTCTGACGCGCCTCACGCACGAACCCCTCGCGATAGCCTCCAGCGCATGGTTGCTCCGGAGTTCATCAGCAAGCTCACCGAACAG
>JAEMRF010000429.1 GCA_016463515.1 Solirubrobacteraceae bacterium
CACAACCCGCACTGCTCGACCTCGGTCCACGCCCTCGATGCCCTCGAGGCGGCCGGGCACGAGGTCACCGTGCGCAAGTACCTGCTCGTCAAGGAGCGGCTTTCCGAAGACGAGCTGCGGGACCTCGCGGGCCGGCTGCAGGGGGATCCCGTCGACGCACTGGTCCGCCGCGACGCGAACTACAAGAAGCTTGGCCTGCAGCTGGACGGCGCCGACCTCGAGACCGTCGTGGCGACGCTCGCCGAACACCCGGCGCTGCTACAGCGCCCGATCCTGGACGACGGCACCGCCGCGATGATCGGTCGTCCACGCCCGCGTGCGGCGGCCTGGGCTGCCGCGGGCAAGGTTGTGGACGCCGGCTGATCAGCCCAGCCGATCAGCCCAAATCGCAGCCAGTTTGGACGGTTGCGGCGCCAACCATCCACCGTCCGTCCACCAACTCGCCGTCATCGGTCACACGAGGGTATGTGCTGGCGCAACCGGCCTATAACGGGCGTAACGTGCCTGGTATGGCACCACTCAACCTGCTCTCCACGCTCCCCCAACTCACGCTGCTCCATGACCCGGACTCGGCGACCTCCGAGTACGCGCTCCAGGCGCTGCAGCTCGGCTGCCACCGCTTCGACGTGCGCCGCACCGACCTCGCCGGCACCACGCTGACCGAGCCCGAACTGCGCGACGTCGCCGCTCGCCTCACCGGCGATCCGGTCGACGCGCTCGTGCGCCGCGACTCCCGCTACCGCAGCCTGGGCCTCGACCTCGACGGCGCCGACACCAACACGGTCGTCGCGACGCTCGTCGAGCACCCCGAGCTCCTCGTCGCACCGATTCTCGACGACGGCACCGCCGCGATGATCGGCCGCCCGCGCGAGCGCTCCGAGGCCTGGGCCGTGACCGGCCACGTGGTCGACGCACGCCCAGAGCGCCTCGCCGCCTAGGCACCACACCACCACCACGGGCGGGATCTCCCCCGCCCCCCGAAGACCCGCCGCGCGCTACCGCTGCGGCGGCCCGGGCGTGCGCATCTGCCGGCTCGCGCCGGTCATCACGCCGCCCATCGCCAGCAGCGCCACGGCCACGACCCACACGCCGGCGGCCGCAAAGCCCAGCGCTACCAGCAGGTACGCGATCGTCACGCCGACGTAGACGCGCTTGGCACGCGCACTGATCAGCACCCCTGGACCGGACGACCGCATGCCCAGAAGCTACGCCGCGGACCTTTCCAGGCCGTGAAGCCACCGCCGATCGACCCAGTGCCGTCGCCGCGGATGAGCGCCGCAACCTGACGATCGTCGAGCCGGCTCGGCATCGAAGAGGCCGCGCCGATCACTCACCCATGCACCTCCCCCGTGCCTGGGCCACCTGCGCCCTGCTCCTCGTGCTCACCCACGCTGGCTCCGCGTCGGCGCGGACGATCGACGGCACCCGCGGCGGCGAGCGCCTGCGCGGCACCTCGTCGGCAGATCGCATCTTCGGCGGACTGGGCAACGACAAGATCCTGGGGCTCGCCGGCCACGATCGCCTGGATGGCGGCTTCGGCAACGACAAGGTCGTCGGCGGCGTCGGCGACGACCGGATCCTGGGCGACATCGGAGCAGACCGGCTCTACGGCAACGTCGGGAGCGACGAGATCGAGGGCGGGCAAGCCGGCGACCGCATCGACGGCGGCCCCGGCGACGACATCCTGGATGGTGGCGACGGCCTGGACTTCGTGTACGGCGGGGACGGCAACGACTTCATGGTCGAGCAGGGCTTCGGCGATGACCCGCTCTACAACGGCGGCGCCGGCGATGACTACATCGACACGAACCGCGGCGCAGATCGCAAAGTGCTCGGCGGCAACGGCAACGACCTGGTCAACGGCGGCAACGGCGATGACGGCATCGACGGCGGCGCTGGTGACGACGTGATCGACGCCGGCTCCGGCAACGACGTGGTGCGCGGAGGACCGGGCAACGACATCCTGTCCGGCGGCCGCGGCGGCACCGACAAGATCTACGGCGACGACGGCGACGACGTGATCTACACCGGCTCGGCCGTGGACGTCGTCGATTGCGGCCCAGGCACCGACACCGTCTACGTGTCTTCGTCTGGAGAAGGGCGCGCCACCCGCAACTGCGAGAACATCGAGTTCGGCGACCCTGCCGCCGACGATCCCGAGTTTTCGACGCTGACCGGTCGAGTGAACGCCGGACTGCTGGTGGGCGGCCTTGCCCGAGCCAAGACGGCCAGCCCCGCCGTGCGATACGAGGCTGGCAAGTCCCGCGCCACCAACGGCCGCGATCGCATGTCTGGCACGAGCTACGCCGACACCCTGATCGGCTTTGCCGGCAGCGACCTGCTGATGGGATTCGACGGCAACGACGTCTTCGACGGTGGCACCGGCCACGACCGGATGTTTGGCGGAGCCGGCGACGACCGCATGTTTGCGGGGACCGGCAACGACTACGTGGACGCCGGCGCCGGCGACGACGTGATCTGGGGCCAAGCGGGCCGCGACACCCTGATCGGCGGGGCCGGCTCGGACCTGATCATGGGGTCCAAGGGCAAAGACCGCTTCTCGGGCGGCCCCGGCAACGACACCATCATTTCGATCGACGGCACCGCCGAGCAGATCGACTGCGGCGCCGGGTACGACCGCGTCTACATGGATCGCGGCGGCAAGGACCGCATCAAGAACTGCGAAAAGATCCTCTAGCGAGC
>JAEMRF010000087.1:0-9114 GCA_016463515.1 Solirubrobacteraceae bacterium
TGCAGCCGCAGCTGGCCCTCAGCGAGCTGAGCAAGCTGCGCGGTCAAGCGCTCCCAGACGGCCTGCCTGAGTGGGACATCCCCGCCATCCGCGGCACGATCGAAGCCGTCCGCGACGCGGTGCGCGCCGGCGACCTCTCCAGCGCGACCGACGTCGCCGAGGGCGGAGTGATCACCGCGGTCGCGGAGTCCGCCGTCTCCGGTGGACACGGCGCCGAGCTCACGATCACCGGCACGCAGGCCGACGCGTGGACCACCCTCTTCGGCGAAGCCCCGGGGCTCTTCCTGGTCAGCGCCGACGCCGACGCCCTCGCGCGACTGGCGCAGCAGACGAAGGTGACGGTCGTGGGCAAGGTCGGCGGCGATCGTTTGCACGCCACCGCCGGCGACCTCACCATCGACGAGCCGCTCGACGCGCTGCACGCCGCCTGGTCGGGCGGCCTCGCGCCCTACTTCCCGTAGGGCCGTCCGGCGGCCGTCGGGCTCACATGCCGCCCGTGGCGGTCGAGAGGTCGACGAGGTTGACCGGCGCACCCTCGCTATCGAGCACGGTGGCCATCCGCCCGTAGGACGTGTCCTGCGGGCCGGTGATGATGGTGCCGCCCTTGGCTACGACCCGCGTTGCGGCGTCGTCGACGCCAGCGATCGACAGGTACGCACCAAAGTGCGAGGGATTGCCCTTCCGCTCCTCGGGCATGCCTGTCACGCCAAACGACGGCGTGGTCTGGCCAGCCGGAATGAGCTGGTAGTAGGTGAACTCGGGCGTCTCAGCCATGGTCTTGACGTCCATGCCGAACGCGCTCACGAAGAAGTCGCGCGTGGCTGCCGGATCCGTGGAATAGACCTCGCTCCAGCAGAAGCTGCCCGGCTCGCCGAACGCGCCGAACCCGTCGTGGCCGGCCGACTGCCAGAGCCCAAACGGTGCGCCGGTGGGGTCGGCGCAGAGCGTCGAGGCACCCATTCCGGGCACATCCATCCGCGGCATGAGCTGCTGCCCGCCGCTCGACGTGACCTGCGCGACCTGCGCATCGAGATCGCCCGTGGCCAGGTAGATGGTCCACCCGGGGAACATCTCGGAGGCCGGCTGCCCCGCCTGCTCCCGGAAGGCCTGAATGGCGGGGATCGACGGATTCAATCCCCCGACCATCGTGGCCGGAGTCTGCTCAGGCCCGGCGTAGGCCAAGGCATAGCCGCCGTATTCCTCACCACCGACGGCCACCGACCAACCGGCAAGCTCGGCATAGAAGTCGCTGGCCCTCGACTGGTCGGTGGGCAGGAGATCAGCCCAGCAGAAGCTTCCGGTCGGCATCGCGCTCATCGGCCGACCGTATCGCTCGCGGCAACACCCCGCTACATCGGTTCCAGATGTGGGTCCTCACAGCCCAAACCGAAGTTCGGTGTAACCCCAAACAAGGGTCACCACCTACCTTGAGAGGGTGCCCATTCGACGACTCCACGCCTCCCATCCCGCGACGGTGAGCGGTCGACGGGCGCAGGTCCGTCCGTGGGTCGCCGCGCTCCTGCTCGCAGGCCTCCTCTTCCCGGCGACGTCCGGCGCGGCCGTGCCCCAAGGCCCAGCGGGCGACGAGTTCTACGCCCCGCCGCAGGCACTGGTCGCGGGCGAGAGCGGCACGATGGTGTGGGCGCGTCCCGCGAGTCCGATCACCACGATCTCGGCAGCGGCGAGCTCCACCACGGTGATCTACCGCTCCAGGAACATCTACGGCGACCCGAGCGTGGTGTCCGGTCAGGTGTTCCTCCCCAAGGGCGATGCCCCGGCCGGCGGCTGGCCGGTGGTCGCCTGGAGCCACGTGACCACGGGCGCGGCAGACCGCTGCGCCCCGAGCCGGGCCACCGCTGGCGACCCGGAGCTCGACCGGATGCTGCGCGGCAACGCCATGGCCGTCTCGCTCTTGAACGCGGGCGTCGCAGTCGTGCGCAGCGACTACGAGGGGCTCGGTACGCCCGGCCCCCACCCGTATCTGATCGGCGCCAGCCTGGCCCGCTCCACCACCGACATGGTCCGCGCCGCGCACGATCTCTCACCCGATCTCAGCCGCCGCTGGGTCGCCGCCGGGCACTCCGAGGGAGGCGTCTCGTCGCTGTTCACCGGTGCACGGGCGCGCGCGCTTGCGCCCGAGTTCGACCTGCGTGGCGTCGCCGCCGTGGCGCCCGCGCTGCGCAGCGGCCTCTTGCTGCAAACCCTGCGCAACCTCGCGGCCGTGCCAGGCGATCTGGCCACGCTGCCTGCCCTCGCATCGATCGTGCTGACCGGCGCGGCGGTCGAGGACCCAGAGCTCGGCCGCCTGTTCAAGCAGGGCGCCCTCAGCGACCGCGCGCTCGCGCTCCTGCCGGATACCGAGACCCGCTGCCTGGCCGACCTGACCTACACCGACTCGTGGGGCGGCCTGGCACCGAAGTTCTTCACCGGCGAGGACCGGGCGCTCACCAAGACCGCCCTCGCTCGGCTGGACCGCGTGCTCAATCGCAACGACGCACGGAACCTCACCTTCCCGCGCAACCTGCCGGTACGCCTGGATCAGGGCGTCGTGGATCCCGTGACCCTGAAGATCTTCGCCGACGAGTTCGTGCTCACGCAGTGGCTGAAGGGCAAGCAGGTGACCTACCGCAGCTACCCCACGGCCACGCACGCCAACATCACCGACGATCGGTACGCGGTCCGCCCGCTCACTGCGTGGATCCTGAGCCGCCTCTCCTGAGCCCGGCCGCTCGCCAGGGATGCCTGAGCAGCGCGATCCCCGCGACGCCTAGGCGCCGGAGGCGAGCTTGACCACCGTCGGGCCGCTGAGGCCCGGATCGACCCGGAGGCGCGGCAACCCGAACGGATCATCCGAGCGCGCCGCGAGCCCCGGCTCGGTGGTGGTTGCGCCCTCGTAGCCGGCGCGCTTGACGGCGGCGCGGGAGGTCGCATCGTTTCGTCCGCCGGGGTAGCAGAAGAACCGCGCGGTCACGCCGAACTGCTGCTTGATCTGCTTGCGCGAATCGACCAGCTGGCGCCGAAGTTCGTCGGCGCCCAGCGTCGTGACGTCCGGGTGGTCGAGGGTGTGGGAGTCGATGTCCCAGCCTTGCTTGATCAGCCGGCGAACGCCCCACTTCGGGATGCCGTCGTTGCCCACGTGGTCGAGCGTGAGGTTCAAGACGCCCGGCCACCCGGCGTCCTTGAGGACGGGGGCCGCAGCCATCACCTGCGAGATCGAGCCGTCGTCGAAGCTCAGCACCACGGGCCGGTCTGGGAGACGACCATCGCCGTGCCACGCGTCCCACACCTCGCCGAGGGTGACGCCGACGTACCCGGCCTTCCTGAGCGCCGAGACGTGCGCCTGGAGCTCGTCCGGCGGGACCCACAGCCCCGGATACGCGGTCCCCGCCGGCGGCTCGGCGATCAGGTGGTACATCAAGATCGGTACCCGCGTGCGATGCGCTGCGGTGCCTGAACGGGGCCAGTCAGCGGGAGTGCGAGGGTCGGTTGCTGGTGTGTTTCCGTCGGCGGGCGCGCCGCCACCGGCGTCGCTTTGGGCGACCGACACGTTGGTCGTGGCGGGCGCGGCTGCGGGTGGCGAGGTCGCCGTCGATGAGGGACTTGGATCTCGCCCAAGCAGCCAGCCGGCCAGCGCTCCGGCGGCGATCACGGTCGCCACGACCGCCACCAAGGCCAGCCATGGCACGCCGCCACCGCGCCTTGCGCCCCGCGCCTCGGCGCGGCGACGCTGCAGCTCGCGCTGGCGCTCCTCGCTGCCGATCGGTGGCTCCCCGCCGGTCATGCTCGATCAGCGCCGGCCGTGGGCCGGGCCGTGCTCCACCAGGATGATGCGGCTGCCGCCGGGATCGGTGATCTCCAGCGCGCCGGCGCCGGGGCAGCCCGTCGGCACAGGGCGCTCGCGCACCTCACCCACACCTGCCTGTGCCGCCAGCGATACGGCGCGCTCCAGCGAGGCGACCTGCACACAGGGGTACCACCCGACCTCACGCGGGTCGGTCTCGGGCACGACGGCCGCCACCGGAATCCCGGACACCACCGACGAGGTCAACAGCAACGTGCCAGGTTCGGAACCTTCGCCGCCGGGCTGCAGCACCACGTCGAGGCGCTGCTCCATCCAGTGCCTGGCGCCGGCCGCATCCGGGGTGCGCAGCTCTGCGTAACACAGCGCGTTCGGGCTGCTCCAGCGACCCAGGCGCGGTCCGGGAGCGCGCGGGCGCAGCAACTGATCGCCGGCCGGATCGGCGGCCATGGGGGGCCGAGGAGGCGACAGCCGGACGGTCCAGCGGTCGGGCAGCGGCCCCTCCCAGCCCTCTGGGCGCGGGTCCGTTGGGGTCCGCGGGCGGATCCCGCAGATCGGGCCGGCCATGCGCGCTTGGTCGAGATAGACGACGAGATCGGTGGTGCCTGGCTCGCTGGCGGGCTTCCATCCCAGGACGGCGCCGTAGAACGTGGATGCGCGCTGCAGGTCGCTGCTGATGAGCTCCACCCACACCAGCGGAGCGGACACCGTGGGAGTCGCCGAGGCGGTCATCTGGCGGACGGTAGCGCGCCAGGTGGCGTGTGAGCCCGCTCCGTCCGCTGGACGGGATCTCACGGCATGTTCACAAGCCAGCTACTCTGCTTGGTGTGAACGCCGCCGACGACCGCGACGGCCCACGCGACGAGTGCGGCGTGTTCGGGATCTTTGCCCCGGACCGCGAGCATGAGGTTGCGAAGCTGTCGTACTTCGCGCTCTACGCCCTGCAACACCGGGGCCAGGAGTCAGCCGGAATCGCTACATGCGATCTGGGAGGGCACATCCTCACCCTGCGCGAGCTCGGGCTCGTGAGCCAGGTGTTCAACGAGGAGAAGCTCCAAGCGCTCTCTGGCGACCTCGCCGTCGGCCACGTGCGCTACTCCACCACGGGCTCCAACGCCTGGGAAAACGCGCAGCCGATCTACCGCAGCGACCGCCGCGAGATCGCGCTGGCCCACAACGGCAACCTGATCAACGCCGTCAAGCTCCACACCGACCTCAGCGAAGAGGGCGTGCGCTTTCGGTCCACCTCGGACTCCGAGCTGATCGCGGCGATGATCGCCACGAACCCCGCCTCCAACCTGGAGGACGCCATCACCGACGTGATGCCGCACCTCGAGGGCGCGTTCGCCACCGTGGTGATGAGCAAGGACCGCGTCTGCGGGTTCCGCGATCCCGCGGGCCTGCGCCCGCTCGTGATCGGGCAGATCGGCAACCGCTTCTGCCTGGCCAGCGAGTCCTGCGCCCTCGACATCATCGGCGCCAAGATGGTCCGTGAGGTCGAGCCCGGCGAGCTCATCACCATTACCGCCGCTGGCCTCGAGAGCCGCCAGGTCGTCGAATCGCCGCGCAAGGCGTTCTGCGTCTTCGAGCACATCTACTTCGCGCGGCCGGACTCGATCATGGGTGGCCACACCGTGCAGGCCGCCCGCGGCCGCATGGGCGAGCTCCTCGCACAGGAGAGCCCGGCCCCCGGCGCCGACCTCGTGATCCCCGTGCCGGACTCCGGCGCCCCGGCGGCTCGCGGCTACGCCCGAGCGGCAGGTCTGCCGACCGACGATGGGCTCGTCAAGAACCGCTACGTGGCTCGCACGTTCATCCAGCCGAGCCAGGAGCTGCGCAAGCACGGCCTGCGCCTGAAGTTCAACCCGCTGCCGGAGATCGTCTCTGGCAAGCGCATCGTCGTGGTCGACGACTCGATCGTTCGCGGCAACACCACCCGCCAGATCGTGCGGATGCTCAAGGGCGCCGGCGCGCTCGAGGTCCACATGCGCATCACCGCGCCGCCGATCAAGAACCCGTGCCATTACGGCATCGACATGTCGACCCGCGACGAGATGATCGCCCACGAGCGCACCGTCGACGAGATCGCCGCCGAGCTGGAATGCGACTCCCTCGCGTACCTCTCGCTCGAAGGCGTCTACGAGGCGATCCGCGGCGACCGCGGCGACCACTGCGACGCGTGCTTCTCCGGCGAGTACCCGATCGGCGAGATCGGCGACGGCAAGTTCGCGTTCGAGAACGCGCTGCCGGTCATCCAGTAGCCCGCGCTAGTTCGCGCGGACGGACCGCAGCGGACCATTGAGCGTGGGCGGCCGATCCTCGGCCGCGAGCGCGCGCAGGGGCGCCAGTTCTGAGTTCGTGTAGACGTACTGCAGGCAGGCGTCGGGCGCGCCGTCTTCTCCCCGCTGCCAGATGGATCGCACGTCGAGGGAGCCGGGACGGCCGAACTCGTAGATTCCCGACTCGCCCGGATTCGCCGTCCGCAGCACCGACGTGGCTGGCAGGCTCAGCGGCGCGTACGGCGTGCCGGTGCAGTCGTCCGTCGCGTAGGACGTGTCGACCGTCGGAAGCTCGAGCGCGCCAGTGCGCGCGTTGGCAGCAAACACCCGGTTCTTGTGGGCGAACGTCAGCCAGCCAACCTCCGGATCCCCGCCCACCAGCGTGCCGGCCGTGGTGCCGTTCGCGTCGCGGACCACGAAGACTGCAGGCGCGGAACCGCCTGGCGCGCCCGTCGGCGCAGGAGGCGTCTGGGGTGCTGGGGACGGCGTGGCGTCGCTCGGGCCCTCAGGGCCAGTCGGACCGCCGGGGCCGGTATCACCCCTGGGCCCGGCGCCTCCGGTATCGCTGCCTGCTCCGGTATCGCCGCTACCCGGGCCTGCACCGCCGGTGTTCCCGGTGGCGCCCGCTCCGCCGGTGTCGCCTTTGGGTCCCGAGCTTGGGCTGGCCTCGCCCGCGCCAGCCGGATTCGACGCGCCACCGTCACGCAAGTCCGCCTCGGACGTGCCGCCGCGGCGGCCATCAGCCCCGGTCGCACGGTCGCTGCGGTCGCGAGGGTCACCCGCTGCCTTCTTGACGTTCCATGCGGCCTCAGGTTCGCGCTGCATCTGCACGCTCCCACCAGCCAGGTCTTGGTCGCCGCCCGTGAGCCCGCTGTCGCGTCCGCCCGCGGCGCGGATGGCACTGGCCACCGCCACGGTGCCGGCGCCGGCGAGCACGAGGGAGGCAAGCGCGACCAGCGCGAGCTGGAGTGGCGAGAACGCCTTCAGGCGCGAGACGAGGGACGACCGCGATGGCACGCTAACCCGTTCGTCGGCCGCAGGGCGCACGGGCTTGAGTGCTGGAGCGTCACCTCCAGGCGTGTTGCGGGCTCGCCTCGGGTGAGGTCACCGACCCGCGCCCATCGACCCTGCGGTTGACCACCGTTGACGCAGCCCGATGGCCAGTGCGGCAGCAACGCCATAGGGGTTCACGGCGGCAGCGCGAAACCCAGAGGCCGTGGCTGCACCTTCTGCCGACTTCGACCTGGACCTTGAGCGCGACGTCGACCTGATCGGTCGCGCGCCGCACGTCTGGTACCGCCGCGCCGGTCTGGGCGTGATGGCGGTGTTCGTCGGTGCCGCGCTCGCCGGGCTGTTCGGGCAGAGCCCACAAAGCCGTACCGCGTCTGGAGAGGCCGCCGAGCTGCGCATCCGTATGCCGGAGCGCATCCGCGGCGGGCTGATGTGGGCCGCGCGGATCGAGGTCGAGGCGCGGCAGCGGATCGTCGCCCCGCAGCTCGTCCTGGGCTCCGGCTTCGTGAAGGGCATGCAGCTCAACACGATCGCTCCGGCGCCCACGAGCGAGACCACCCGCGCGCCGGGTCCCGCGGGGCTGGCGCCACTCGCCTGGACCTACCCCACCCTGGAGGCCGGCGACACGCTCACCGTCTACCTGCAGCTCCAGGTCGACGCCACCACCGTCGGCCGCGAAGACGTGTCGATCTCGGTCGAGGGCGACGGCATCGACCCGGTCCGCTCGCCCGCCACCATGACCGTCCTCCCGTAGGCCGAGGAGCCCACCATGGATCTCGCGCTTCGCGCCACGTTCGTCTTCTTCGTCATCTGGCTCGTGACCCGCATCGTCGGGCGGCGCGAGCTGTCCACGATGCAGCCGCTGGACCTCATCCTGCTGGTGGTCATCGGCGACATGGTCCAGCAGGGCGTCACGCAATCCGACTACTCGCTGACCGGCGCGCTGATCGTGATCTTCACCTTTGCCCTGCTCTCCGGCCTGCTCAGCTACCTGAGCTTCAAGTTCCCCAAGCTGCGGCCCGCGATGCAGGGCGAGCCGCTCGTGCTGATCCACGACGGCAAGGTGATCGAGCGCAACCTGCGCCGCGAGCGCATCACCATGGAGGACCTTGCCTCCGAAGCGCGGCAGAACTCGATCGCCGACCTGGCCGGCGTGCGGTTCGCGGTGCTGGAGACCAACGGCGTGATCAGCTTCGTCGAGGCCTAGCGCCGACTTCGGGTCATCCCCGAGCACTGAAGCTCACCCCGAAGTCGGTCGGCCGTCGCTGGCCCGCCCGGCCTGCGCCGGCTCATCGGTCGGCGGCTCGCCCCGCACATTCTCAGCCCGGTACCGTCCGCCTCCGTGGCCGACCTTCCGCGTATCGCCGTGCTTGCCTCCGGCGAGGGCACCAACCTGCAGGCCCTGATCGATCGACTGCACGGCACCGCGGTCGAGATCGTGGCCGTCGCAGGCGACAAGCCCACCGCCCGGGCCTTCGAGCGCGCAGCGGCGGCCGGGATCCCGACTCGCGCATTCCCACTGGCGGACTTCGCCGACCGACCCGCACGCGACGCCGCCATCGCGGCGTGGATCCGCGAGCAGGGCGCCGCGACCGTCGTGCTCGCCGGCTACATGGCGCTCCTCACCCCCGGCTTCATTGCGGCGTTCCCAGATCGGATCGTGAACGTGCACCCGTCGCTGCTGCCGGCGTTCCCCGGATTGCGGGCGATCGAGCAAGCGATCGAGGCGGGCGTGGCAACGACGGGTGCCACCGTCCATCTGGTCGACAACGGCGTCGACACCGGACCGGTCCTGCTGCAGGGCGAGGTTGCGATCCCCGCTGGGGCGACGGCCGCGCAGGTGCGCGAGCTGCTCGCGCCGATCGAGCACGACCTGCTCTGCGAAGCGGTCGTGACCGTCGCGAGAGCGAGCTAACCGGGCCAGGCGGCGCGCTCCGCGCGGGGCGCATTTGGCAGGTTGGCGGCGTTTGGGCGGGTTGGCGGCGTTTGGGCGGGTTGGCGGCGGCGGAATCTCGGGCGTGGCGT
>JAEMRF010000087.1:9214-10642 GCA_016463515.1 Solirubrobacteraceae bacterium
GGCGGGTTGGCGGCGTTTGGGCGGGTTGGCGGCGGCGGAATCTCGGGCGTGGCGTGGTCTGAGGGCGGTCCACGCCGAGGGCGCGGCGGACTGGCGGCGTTTGGGCGGTTGGCGGCGGCGGGACTTCGGGCGTTTCGGGGTTATCGGGCGGGGCCGGCGGTTTGGTCGCAGGGTCTCCCCTTTTCAACTCGACCCCTGAACCTTTCCTCAGAGGTAAGTCTGTGGGGTCCAGTTGGTTTGGGACCTACATTGGGGCCTTATCGCGTCGAAATGCCTGGTCTCTGGGGCCGTGCAACGCGATCGCCTGGCGGCCCCTTAGGCTGCAACCACGAACAGGTGCGCCGCCCCAGCCTGCCGCGAAGTCCCGCCGCCGCCAATACGCCCAATCGGCGACACGCGCACCGCCCTCGGTGCAAACCGCCCACAAGCCGCGAAGCGCCCGCCGTTCCGCCGCCGCCAATGCGCCAATCGCCGCCTACCAACCCGGTCCTCGTTTCCAGCCCGCTCAGCGGTCCCACAAGCAACCCGCCCCCAGCCGCACCGTGATGGCCGTCACAAGAGTCACCCCACGCGCTCGGGCCGTCACCTGACCGGCCACGCCGACGGCGCCGTCCGGGGCGTCCAGCGGAGCCAGGGGTCGCTCGGATAGGATCAGGCGCCTTGTGAGTAGCGATTCTCCAGCCCCCACGCCCCCCGACACCGCTCCGGTGCGCCGGGCGCTCCTTTCGGTCTTCGACAAGCGCGGCATCGTCGACTTCGCCAAGGGCCTGGAAGCACTGGGCGTCGAGATCGTGTCGACCGGTGGCACGCTCACGACCCTGGAGAAGGCCGGCGTCGCGGTCCGCCCGGTCGACGACCTCACGGGCTTCCCGGAGATGATGGACGGTCGCCTGAAGACGCTCCACCCCAAACTCCATGGCGGCCTGCTGGGCGTGCGCGACAACCCCGAGCACGTGGCCTCCGCGAAGGAGCACGGCATCGAGTGGATCGACCTCGTCTGCGTGAACCTCTACCCGTTCGAGCAGACGGCCGCTCGCCTGGACCTGCCCGAGTCGGCCGTGATCGAGCAGATCGACATCGGTGGCCCGACGATGATCCGTGCGGCGGCCAAGAACCACGCCTACGTGGCGGTCGTCGTGTCGCCCGAGTCCTACGACGGCGTCCTGGGCGAGCTTGAAGCGTCCGGCGGCGAGCTGACCTACGAGACGCGCCGCGCACTCGCCGGCGAGGCCTTCCACACCACCGCGCGCTACGACTCCTCGATCGCCCGTTGGTTCTCCGAGCGCGCCGGGGCGCAGTTCCCCGACCTCTACGTGCGCGCCTTCGAGAAGACGATGGAGCTGCCATACGGCGAGAACCCGCACCAGCGGGCGGCGTACTACACGCAGGTCGGCACCCGCACCCACGCGCTGTCGATGGTGCAGCAGC
>JAEMRF010000430.1 GCA_016463515.1 Solirubrobacteraceae bacterium
GGTCCACACCACTTGGGCACCCGTCCTTGGTGGCTGGCTCGGCTACGGAAATGACCCACGCTACTCGAAGTCCCGCTGCTTCGACCCCTTCCCCTTCCCGGACCCGTCCGACGCCACCCGCGCCACCCTCCGCGCCCTCGGCGAGGAGCTCGACGCCACCCGCAAGACGGTGCAGGCCGAGCATCCGGACCTGACCCTGACCGGCCTCTACAATGTGCTGGAGAAGGTCCGCGCCGGGACCGCACTCACCGACGCCGAGGCCGATGTGAAGGCGCGCGGCCGGGTGCTGATCCTCAAGGACCTGCACGACCAGATCGACCGGGCGACGATGCAGGCCTACGGCTGGGACGACCTGATCCCCCTGCTTTCGTCATCCTCCGGGCCGCGAAGCGGAACCGGGGGACCCAGCGGCGCGCGAGAGCGCGAACCTGTCGCGCACGCCGATGTTTCCGACAGCCTGCCTGAAAAGGTCGCCTCCGGCGCCGCTGGGTCCCCCGGTCCGGGCTTCGCCCGGCCGGAGGATGACGAAAGCAAAAAGTTGGACGAAATCATCCTCGAACGCCTCGTCGCCCTGAATGCCGAGCGGGCGAAGGAAGAGGCCGCCGGCCACGTCCGCTGGCTGCGCCCCGACTATCAGATCCCGCGCTTCGCCAAGGGTGCCGCAGCGCCCAAGAGCGGCGAGCTCGACTTGGGGGCCGCCGTCGTCTCGATCGACAAGGGTTTGCCGGCCTTTCCCAAGGACAAGGGCGAACAGGTCATGGCCATCCGCGCCGTGCTGCAGGCCTCCGGCCGCCCCATGGACGCCGCCGCCGTGTCCCGCGCCTTCAAGGGCGGGGGCAGGAAGATCGAGCAGCGTGTCGTCCAGGCCCTCAACACCCTGGTCCGCTATGCCGAGATCACGGCCCTGGCCGATGGCACGTTCGCGGCCCGCCGCGCGGCATGATACGATGTCCGAAGGATCGTGGGGTGGCCGTCACGGTGCGGCGTGCTGAACCTCCAGACTCCGCCTTGCCTCCCCACGGCCTTTCCGCTATAGCCGCCCGCTCTTGAGGTTCCTGCGCCGGGGACGGACGTTTCCGCAGCGCTTTCGCACGATAGGTTTTTGACTGATGGCCAACAATGCCGGCGCCAAGAAGGCGATCCGCAAGATCGCCGCCCGCACCGAAGTGAACAAGGCGCGCCGCACGCGCGTCCGTACCTTCCTGCGCAAGTTCCAGGAAGCCGTTTCGGGTGGCGACGCCGGTGCCGCCAAGACCGCCTTCATCGAGGCCCAGTCCGAGCTGATGCGCGCCGTCTCCAAGGGCGTCGTTCACAAGAATACAGGCTCGCGCAAGGTCGGTCGTCTGGCCGCCCAGCTGAAGAAGATGTCGGCCGCCTGATCCATCGGGCACCGGACGGCCTTTCATAGGCCTGTCATGGTAAAGATGAAGAATTTCAACGGCGAGAGGGCTCAGGCTCTCTCGCCGTTTGCACGTGCGCGGCTAAGCGATTGAGCCCGGAATCGGGTCGCCGGTTATGGTGAACACGGTTTTTTTCCAAGCGGCTTAGGGCTTTAGCGGAGTCAACGATTTTAACTTCAATTCGAGGCGCGAATCAGCGTTGACGCACCCGGCGCGGGGCGTAAGTTTGGGCCTCTGACGCACTTCCATCCCCTCACGGATGAAGACGGCGCGAGACCTGATTTCGCGACGGCGTGAGACGCCTTTTCAAGAGTTCGACCCCGCCGTTGAAGCACCGCTTCGAGGGACAGGAGAAGTCGTGCCTTGATCCAGGCGGCTCTGCGAAGCGCGTTCGGTGATGGGTTTTCAATGCGGGTGGCTGAACGATGAGCGGGGGTGTTTTGATGGCGGGGATGACGGATCCGGATCACATCTGGACCGAGGCGGCGAGCCGTCTTCGGGCCGAGATCGGCGACGGGCCTTTCAGCTCCTATATCGCGCCGTCGGCCGTGCGGGCCGATGGGGCCGGCCAGCTGATCCTGGTCACGCCCACCGCCTATGCCCGCGACTGGGTCCGCAAGAACGCCCTGCGCCGCATGAACGAGCTGTGGCTGGGTCTGGACGGTCTGAACCGCCGCCTGGACGTCCGCTGCCGCGCCGAGATGGGCTCCGTCGCCCCCGCCTCCCAGGTCGCCGCCGGCCGGGCCGAGGGTGCTGCCGTGACCGCCCCCATCCCGATGCCGACCGTGGCCCCCGTCGCCGATGGCGAGCGCGCCGTCCGCGCCGCCGGCCTGCAGGACCGCCTGACCTTCGACAGCTTCGTGGAAGGCCAGGGCAATGCCTTCGCCCTGGCCATCGCCCGCCAGGCCGCCGCCTGGGCCGACGGCCACTTCAACCCGATCTTCTTCTGTGGCCCTTATGGCTACGGCAAGACCCACCTGCTGAACGCCATCGCCTGGGAGGCCCAGCGCCTGCGCCCCGACGCCAAGGTGGTCTATCTGACCGCCGAACGCTTCCTGTCGACCTTCGTGCGCGCCATGCAGGACCGCTCGACCGCCGCCTTCAAGGAAAGCCTGCGCAGCGCCGACATGCTGCTGATCGACGACGTCCAGTTCGTCGGCGGCAAGGCTTCCACGCAAGAGGAACTGCTGGCCACGCTGACCTGCCTGATCGAGGACGGCAAGAAGATCGTGCTCAGTGCCGACCGCCCGCCCATGGCCCTGACCGAGGTCGAGCCGCGCCTGCGCAGCCATC
>JAEMRF010000431.1 GCA_016463515.1 Solirubrobacteraceae bacterium
TCCCATGCCTGGATATCGCGCGGCTGCTGGTCGTAGAGCGATTCGGCCATCACTACCGATGAGACCCGTACACCCGCCATGAGCGCCCAGGTCCGGCATTTCCGCACGCCCCACTCCACATCGTTCGGAGCAATGTAGACGTCGGTACCACGAGTCACGCGGATCGAAACGATCCTCGCCTCTGGGAAGATGCCGACCGTTCCGAACTCGTTGCGCGGCGCGGCGATGATCGCAGCCATCCTCGTTCCATGGAGATGCTGGAACGACTCTCCCTGAGGAAGACCAGGCGGGTACGCCGTCGGAATCGGAGGTTCAAGTGAGCCAGGAAGTGGATCTTCCACACTCAACCGGGCAACGATAGGTCCCATGAGATCGTCCGGCGGAGTATCTGGCGTGACGGCCACCCCCGTATCAAGCAGACATATCACTGGCCGCTTTTCCTTCGGTTGCGGCCAAGCCTCGTCGCGGACGCGCTCGATCCAGTCGAGCCCATAGGACTTCAGGATTGCCGGTTGCTCGTCAGCCAGTGCCGCGTTGGGGTAGCCGACGAACAACGCAAGCGCACAGACGAACGACCACACCACTTGAGTCCGTCGGCCGCCTCCGCTCCCAGGCCTTCCTTTGAGCGGAAGGCAGCTGAGCACGGCCCGAGGCCCTCTCATCGGATCCGGACCTTGACTTGTGTGCTCTTCGACTCGGCGGAGGCCACGTCACCCACGACGCGCAGACGCGATCGAAAGCGGAACATGACTCCGGATGACTGACGCAGACGATGGTTGAAGGTCCACAAGCCCTTCGAGCTTGTTTTCCGAGTGGCCACGGTGCGCCACACGCCACCATCCAGGACCTGGATTTCGACCCAGGTGCCGGTCTTGGGTAGCTGGTCGATCGTGACTCGCCCTCGGAGTCGAATGACATCACCCGGGCTAAGGACCCTGCGCTTCGCGGAGATGGACATGCCGGCTCGGACCGAGACCAGGACCTCGCGCATGGATCGGTAGTTCGCAGAATCCCGCTGATCGGCAAAGGCGAACCTCAACCTGCGACTGGCGGTCGTCGTAGGGCGAAATGCATAGCCGCCCTGGCTGTCCGTTGTAACGGTGCCGATCCTGAGCCAAGGCGCCGCGGTCAGCACGAGCTGCTCAAAAACATCAACTTGCGCGTTCGCGAGTGGTTGCCCTTCGGCGTCGACGAGGCGGCCCGTGATAACGATCTGGGCGGAATGCTTGACCTCGACCGTACGCTGCTCGCGGTCAATCACGAGTTGAGCGGTTGACGGGTTGCCGCCCCCGGGGGCGTCGTCTGAAGTCATCGGCGCATCCCCAGACGGAGTCGCCGCCACTCCGGATTCCACTACCCCGGTGGGATCTGAAGTCGCAGAGCTCGAGCCTTGGATGTTGGACGCCGTAACGACAACTCGCAACCGCTTGCCGATGTCGTCGCGCGTGACTACGTAGACGCCACCAGTTGCCCGAGGAATGTCTCCCCAAACGATGCCGTCCAGACTCCGTTGCCACTGGTACGCGAACTTGATGTCGTCTCCACGCCACGAACCAGGTTCAGCACGCAAGTCGTCAGCGGGTCGAGTCGGTGACGCGGGAACCCGCAGCACCGGTTTTGTCAGGCTGGCGGGCGGAGGCACGTTCTCGAAGCGCACCTCCTGTTCGACCGCGCGCGTTGCGTTGCCGGCGGCATCAAAGACATCGACGTGGAGCTTGTGTGGACCATCGGAATAGGCAGCCGAGTTGATCGAGAACTCTGCGACCTCGATCGTTGTCGGACACGGCCGGAAGCTGCGGTAGTCCGGTCCCTCGCTGAGGCCGGCGTCGGCGCACTTGCCACCGTTTAGATCTGGGGTCACGCGAGCAACGACCGAGTCGTCGATAGTGACGACAACCTCGCGCAGACCGCTGCCATAGTCGAAGGCCTTGAGTCGTAGCGAGCGCACGCCGCGCTGCTCCGAACGCTCAAGCAACGTCCCGAGCAGTGAGCCGTCCACCAGACTCGGCGAGTCCGCATCGACGGCGTCGATCTCGAAGCGGTGGAACCCCGCGATCACTCTCTCCGAGCCAGCGTTGGCACACCCTCCGGCCGGTGCGCCGCCACAGTGGACGAAGAACTCGAGCTGGTAGGCGTTGGCTGGCAACGACCAATAGACCTCGTTCTGTGGCTCGTCAGCGAGGCGCGGATCCCCGAGCTGGCAAGCGTAGGAAGAGGCGCAGGATTCGATGACGGTGGATGCAAGGCCGGCCCTTACGACGGCCTGGTACTCGGGGGTGGCGGACAGGTCGCCAAGGACTTGCTTCGTCAACACGCTGCGCCAGGCTCGGACACCAGCCATGGGGACCGGAGAGTTCAGGGTCCAGCGAGCCGCCTGGCCCGCTGGGTACCCGGGGGCACCGGGAGACCCCATGTACAACGCCAGCGGACTACCGCCTGCACAGTTCTCGGCCGCCGCCGAAAACGGCTGGAAGTTCGTTGCGGTCCACTGATTGCGATCGAGCGGGATGGCCGAGCCGTCGGGCGCCTTGCATACGTAGACCTTGTAGGTCCTTGCTTGCGCCGCGGGACTGGACAGTGCCACGCAGCCCACAGCGCAGGCGAGCGCCGCAATGGCGCTTCGGACCCGCAATCGGGTCCTCAGTATTGGTGCGAATCGGGACACAGGTT
>JAEMRF010000088.1 GCA_016463515.1 Solirubrobacteraceae bacterium
GAGCTGCAGCTCGGCGAGGCTGACCAAGACGTGCGCCACGGCTGGAGCGCGAACATGGGCGTGCGCCGCGACTGGTGGGTCAAGGCCGGGCCATTCGACGAGGCCCACGCCGTTGGCGGCGATGAAGAGGAATGGATCGACCGGGCCGCTGCCGCGGGGGGTCGCGTGCGCTACATCGCCGCCGCGGGCGTCCAGCATGAGCGGGTTGGGCCCGGGGCCGGCCTGCGCCCCTTGATGCGCGCGAGCCGAGCTCGCGGCCGAAACCTGAGGCTCTTCGAGACGCAGCAAGGCCGTGCGCCGAGCGCGCTCGCCGAGCTGCGCACGCTGCTGGCGTGCCTCGCGCACGTGGTGCTGCGGCGTTGCCCCGCCGGACTCACCATGGCGGCCCACAGCCTCGGCCGCCTCGAGCAGGCCGTCGCCCCGCGGCCGGCCCCGGCTCGCCCAGGACTCAACGACTTCCTGTCGGGCCAGAGCGGCCACGTCGCGGGCAAGAAGGGCGAGCTCTTGCGCCTGGCCGACCGCGGATTCGACGCCATCCGCGCCCCGCTTACCTTCACCGAGCAGCTCCGTGCACGCCGCACGCCCGCGCGGCGGGTCCTCGCCGTCGCGATCGCCCGCGACCCCGCCGACTTTGCCGCCACCATCGCGCCGCGGCTCACCGCGACGCACCACCACGTCGACCTCGACGTGCAGCCGCTCGACGCCCGCGGCAAGTTCGAGCGCATCAACGCGATGCTCCAAAGCCACGACCTGGCGGCCTACGACCACGTGCTGCTCGTGGACGACGACGTCGACCTGCCGCGTGGCTTCACCGATCGCCTCGTCTGGGCCGCGGAGCGAAGCGGCCTGCTGCTCGCACAGCCTGCCCACCGCCGCCACTCCCACGCGGCCTGGCCGGTCACGCGGCGGCGCCTCCCGCACGCGGCCCGCCTCACGCACTTCGTCGAGATCGGCCCGGTCACCCTGCTGCGCGGCGAGGCCCTGCAGCAGCTCGTGCCCTTCCCGGCTGACCTTGCGATGGGCTGGGGACTCGACGTGCACTGGGCCGCCCTCGCGCGCGACGCCGGCTGGCCGATCGGGGTCGTCGACTCCACCCCGCTGCTGCACCGCAACCCCGTCGCCGGCGGCTACGGCCGTGAGCAGGTCGTCGAGGCGGCCCGCCGCTTCCTGGCCGACCGGCCCTACGTGACCCGCGACGAAGCCACCTGGTCGGCGCCCGCACCCGCCATCGGCCGCCGGTCATCGGTGGCGCCCGCCACGCCGATCCACGAAAGTGTGTCGCGGTGAAGGTCGCGGTCGTTGCTGAGTTCTACCCCCGGGCGCATGACCCGGTCCTCGGCATCTGGGCACACCGTCAGGCCATGGCGGTGCAGCAGGCGGGCGCCGAAGTCGAAGTCCTCGTGCTCCATCGCCCGATCCCGTCGGCCGCGTCGCTCAAGGCCGGTCCCCGCGCCGCGCTCGCTGAACTGCGCACGCTGCGCAGCCAGCCGCGCCACACCACGATCGACGGCATCCCCGTCACCTACGTGCGGTTCTTTGCCCCCAACCGCACCAAGTCCTACGGCATGTGGGGCAAGTGGGCCGCCAAGCCGCTGGGCCGCGCCATGCGCAGCCTCAAGGGCCGCTTCGACTACGACCTGATCCACGCCCACAACGCGGTCCCCGCGGCCGACGCGGTCCAGCGCGCCGGCCTGGCGGACGACGTCCCACTCGTCACCTCGGTGCACGGCGGCGACGTGTTCCACACCGCGAGGCTGCGGCCCGAATGGGCGCATGCGGTCTCTGCAGGGCTGAACGCCAGCGACCTCGTGCTCGCCAACAGCTCGGGCATCCGCACGGCATGTCGCCAGCTCACCACCTCGCCAGTTGAGGTGCAGCTGCTCGGCGCCGACGTGCCCGAGATGCCAGCGCGCTCGCCACGCGAGCACACCCTGATCACGATCGCGCACGTGATCCCACGCAAACGCCACGCCGACGTGCTGCGCGCGATGTGGGTGCTGCGTGAGGACTGGCCGCGCCTGCGGTACGTGATCGTGGGTGACGGCCCGGAGCGCCCGGCGCTCGAGCTCCTGGCGGACGAACTCGGCATCGCCGACCGCGTGGAGTTCCGCGGCCAGCTCGCCCACGACGAAGCACTCAAGGCGCTCGACGGCGCCACCCTCGCCGTGATGCCGTCGATCGACGAGGCCTATGGCGTGGCCTACGTGGAGTCGATGGCCCACGGCGTGCCGACGATCGGGTCCCTCGGCGAACCCGGCCCCCTCGACCTCGCTGACCTGGGCAGCGGCATCCAGCTCGCGGCCCCCGGTGACGTCGAGCACCTCTCGCGCGTGATCGACCGTCTCCTGGGCGACGCTGCCCAGCGCGCCCGGCTCGGCAAGCTGGGCCGCAGGGTGATGGCCGAGAACTGTTCGTGGGAGGTCGTCGGCCGCCAAACGGTGCGCGCCTACGAGCGCACGATCCGCGCCCACGCCGCGCGCACCACGACCCAGTCGCCGGCCGCTACGCCCGCCGCCCCGCCAGCGCGCGCCACGTCCGGCTCGGCCGGGTGAGCCCACGGCCCGCCGGCGCCCAGCGCCGGAACACGCCCGTCCTCTTCGTCACGACCGAGATCCCGCCGGATCGCGTCGGCGCCTTCCGGGCCCTGGCGGCGCGCGTTCCCGTCGAGTTCGCCCTCTTCGGCGGCGGGCTGCACGCCACCAGCGGCGTCGACGACCACGGACTGCACGTCCACCACGTGAGCCAGCGCGAGGTCTACGGCCTCGCGGCGAGCCGCCGCTACGGCGCCGTCGTCGCGGGTACCGTCGGCCGCACCGCGCTACCTGCCGCCTGGCTCGGTGCCGAGCGCGCCCGCGTGCCGTTCGTGCTCTGGACCGCGCTGTGGGCTCACCCGCGCTCGCTCGCGCACCTTCCCGGGAGCCTGCTGCTGCGCGTGCTGTACCGCCGCTCGGATGCCGTCGTGACCTACGGCCCCCACGTCTCAGCGCTTGCGAGCCGGCTCGGCGCGCGCCACCCGGTCGTCGCGCCGCAGGCCGTCGACGTGGACTTCTGGACCGCTCATCAGGACCTTGGCACCCGCGCCTCGAGCACGCCGCCAACGCTGCTCTACGTGGGTCGCGACGATCCGGGCAAAGGGGTTGACTGGCTCTTGCGTTCATGGCAGGCGTCTGGCCTGGGCGAGCGCGGCGAGGCCGAGCTACGGCTCGTCGGTCCCGAGCCCCCGCGCGCGAGCGGTGTTGCTGGCGTCGTGGCGACCGGTCCGCTGGCCCCCGTAGACGTCCGCGCTGAGATGGGCAAGGCCTGCGCCGTGGTCGTTCCGTCGGAGCAAACCGGAACTTTCCGCGAGCCGTGGGGTCTTGTGGTCAATGAAGCGATGCACACCGGAACGCTCGTGATCGCGTCGACGCAGGTCGGCGCCGTGGCCGGGGGACTCGCCGTCCCAGGGCGGACAGCACTGGTCACCCCAGCCGGTGATGTGAACGGACTCTCAACAGCTCTTCTCACCGCTGCCGCGCCACAAACGCCTGAATTGCTCGCAATTCGCCGGAATGCGGCGCAGGAATCGGCCGCATACACCCATGACGCATGGGCGGCGACCTTCGCGAGTGCCCTGGAAGGTTCGCTAGCGTGACCGCCATGAGCTGGGAACAGCACGCGCTCCGACGTGCCGGCCGCTTGCTGCTGGCTGGCGTCGTGGGCCTCGCACTGATCACGCCGTCTGCAGATGCCAGCGGGCAGGACGTGTGGCAGGAATGCGTGGCTGGCAACGGCGTCACGTCGAACCACAGCCCGCAGGACTTCGCCGACGCGCTCGCCAACCCGCCGGCCGACGGTGCCGAGTACTCCGACTGCGAAGACCAGATTCGCCAGGCGCAGGCCGCCGCCCGCGCTGGTGGCTCGGGCTCGGGGTCAGGCGGAGGCAACCCCGCCGCTCCGGGCGGCAGCACGGGCAGCGGCACCACCGGCGGCACCGGCGCTGCGGTCGCACCTGCTGATCTGCAGCAGGCGCTTGCTGCTGGCGGCGTGGATCCAGCCGCCCCGGCGGCCCCGCAGGGCCAGGCGCCTCCGCCGGCGGTCGTCGACGGCGAGAAGATCGACCTTGACCAGGGCAGTCTGCCGTCGATCGTTGGCGCGCTCAGCCTTCCGCTTCCGCTCGCAGCGTCGGCCGTGGTGGTCCTGATCTCGGCAGCGTTGCCGGTCGCGCGGTACCTCGTGGCGCGGTTCGGCGGTCCGCCCACGGGCGCAACGCCTGCCTCGTAGCCCAGCGCCGCTGGTGTCGGCCACTCTTTCATCCCGCCCGACCGACGTCGCGGCGCCAAAGTCCGCGGTCACGGAGAATGGTCCGGTGCGCACCGACGACGGACGCGATCTGCAGCTCGGGCTCGTGCTCGGGTTCCTGCTCATTGCCGTGAGCATCATCGGCGGTCCGGCCCAGGCGTCGGGTCGTGCGGCCATCGTCAACGGCGTTGCGGTGATCGTCGGTCTCGGACTCGTTGCGTTCGCCCGCACGCGAAAGAACCCGCACAGCAGCTTTGCCGGCCAATGGTCGGTCGCGCTGTTTGCGCTGTTCGTGGCCTTCAGCGCCTTCTCGATCACCTGGTCGGTCGACCCCTCCTCCACCTGGCAGGAGGTCAACCGCCTGCTCGGCTATCTCGCGGTGTTCACGGCGGCGGTCTTGGCAGCGCGGACCTTCCCCGAACGCTGGCGCACCGTGCTGCTGGGCCTCGCGATGGCCTCGGTGGCGATGAGCGCGATCGCGCTGGCGTCGAAGATCTCTCCCGAACTCCTGTCGCCCAATGAGCGCTACGCCCGACTGCGCGAGCCGCTGCAGTATTGGAACGCCGTCGGTCTGATCGCCGCGTTTGGCGTCCCGCTGTGGCTCTACTACGGCACCCGGCGCGTCGGGCGCCCGGTGCTCGACATTCTGGCGGCGCCGGCGCTGACGATCCTGTTCGTCACCCTGATGCTGTCGTACTCGCGCGGGTCGCTGATCGCGGCGATCGTCGGCGCTGCCGTGTGGCTCGCCCTGGCCCCGGCGCGGCTCAAGACGGTCGCCACACTCATCGTCCCGCTCGTCGGCGCGGCCATCATCGTCTTGTGGGCCTTCGGCCAGAGCGACCTGACGACCGACGACATCGATCTGCTCGTTCGCGAGACCGCGGGCCACCGGTTCGGGGCCGTGATCGTCTCCACCCTGGCCTTCGTCACGTTGCTCTCGCTCATGACGCAGTTCCTGATCGCCACCCGTGCGCCGACAGGCAACTGGCGCCGCCGCGTGGGGATCGTGCTGCTCGGCGCCGTGCTGCTGGTCCCCGTTGCTGGCGCCGCCGCTTTGTCGCAGAGCGAGCGCGGCCTGACCGGCACCATCTCAAACGGCTGGCAGCAGCTCACCGACCCAGACGCCAACCAGGTCAAGGGGAGTGCACCGGCCAACAGCCCGGACCGCCTCGGTCAGGTCGGCAACCAGCGCACCCTCTACTGGCGCGACGCGATCCGGATCGCCAAGGCCAACCCCGTGATCGGGACCGGCACCAACTCCTACGGCACGGCGAGGCTGCGCCACCGCACCGACGCGTTCTACGTCGCCCACGCGCACGGCTTCCTGGTGCAGGTCGCTGCCGATCTCGGACTCGTCGGCGTGGGGCTGTGCCTTGCGCTCCTGGGCGCATTTCTCGTTGCCGCGTGGCGGACCATCTCAGGCAAGCGGGGTGACCCATGGCCACCGGAGCGGGTCGGGGCCGTCGCCTTGCTGGCGGCCGTGTTCGCTTTCGGCGTGCACTCCTTCCTGGACTGGACCTGGTCATTCCCGGCGGCCACGATCCCTGCGCTGATCGCGGCCGGCTGGCTTGCGGGCCGTGGGCCGATCGCCCGGCCGCGCGCCTCCAAGGCGACCTCAGAGCAGCGGCCGGAGGTTGAGGCAGGGTGGCTGCGTGCGTCGGGTCGATGGGTGCCTCGCGCGCAGATCTTGGCGTTTGCGGTGCTCGCGGTCTGGAGCATCTCGCAGCCCTATCGCGCGTTCAAGAAGACGCAGGAGGCCTACGCCGCGCTCGGTGCCGGCCGGGTCGAAGAGGCGCTCAGCCACGCCGAGCGCGCCGTTCAGCTGGACTCGGTGTCGATCGAGACCTACGCCGCGAAGTCCGCGGCGCTGGCTGCAGGCGGCGATATCGCCGGCGCGCGCGCTGCGATCGAGGACGGCCTAGCCCAACAGCCCAAGAACCCTGATGCGTGGACGCGCTTGCTCACCTTCGAGATCGGGCCCGCAGCCGACGCTGACCGCGCCGTGGCGGCCTACCGTGCCGCGCTGTTCTTGGACCCGTACTCGGTCAACCTGCGGCGCATTCTGAACAACGCCCTAGGAACCCCGCTGCCGCCCGTCGGCGGCGCTCCCGCACCAGCTCCGGCGGCTCCCGCTGCGGGCGCTGTGCCTGCGGCCCCAGCGCCAGATCCGGTCCCGGAGTCCAGTGCCACCGGCGGCGACGAGCCGCCCGGGGGCGGAGTCGCTCCGTAGGCGCTGAGCCGGGACTTACGTCGTCTCGGCCTTGTCGGCCTTGTTGGCCGACTCGAGCCGGATGGCGGCGATCTCGCCGGTCGGCAGATCCTGTAGCGGCAGGTGCGCCTTGGCGGCGGCCTCGGCTTCTTGGTTCTCCTTCGACTGCGCGTGGCGCGCAGCCTTGATCGCCGCGAACCCGCCGTAGCGGGTGATGAGCAGAATGCCGCCGATGATGGTGATCGGAATGAAGATCACGAAGCGCACCGCGAAGATGTAGGGCAAGACGAGGTTGCGCGGTTCCCCGAGTCGGGAGAGCGCAAACACAAGAGCGGAGTCCATGGTGCCGGCGAAGCCAGGGCCCGACGGAATCATCGTGAACATCGCGGCCGTCGCCAGCACGTAGGCGGCGCTGCCGAGCGTGAGGTCGACGCCGACGGCTTTGCCCGCCAGCAGGTAGACGACGGCCTCGCAGAACCAGGCCGCCACGGTGAGCGCGCCCACCTGGGCGAGATGGCGGCTGCTGCGCAGCTGCCGCACCGCGAGCGAGGCATCGCGCAGGATTCCCTGAACGCCATCCGGCAGGTGGTTACCGCGGACCGCCCAGCGGATGACCAGCACGCCGATACCGGCGATCGCGACGAGCGCGAGCGCGACGGCCGCCTTGCTGCCGTGGGGCAGCGCGCCAGCGAAGATCAGGCTCGTGATCACGAACGTGGTGCCGAGCACGACGACGTCGAGCAGGCGCTCAGCGATGAGGGTCGAGACCATCAGCGATGGGCCGGCGTTGGTGCGCTGCGCCATCAGGAACACGCGCACGGCGTCGCCGGCGCGCGCCGGGAGCAGCGTGTTGGCGGCGTAGCCGACGGTCAGCAGACCGGTGGCCTCATGCAAGGGAGGCCGCACGCCGATCTCGTTGAGCAGGACGCGCCAGCGCAGACCGCGCATCACGAACGAAAAGAGATACACGACGACGGCCGCGCCGATGTAGGCCCAGGCGGTGCCGCCGCTCGGCAGGACGATGGCCTCTTCCTGGCTCTTGAGCCAGCGGTAGAGGAGGTAGATCGTGACGATCGAGATCAGTCCGCTGGCCAGCGTGAACCAGTGCTTGCGAGCGAGCATCAGGACCAGTCTTTCGCATTCGCCGCGCGAAGCGCCCCGCGCCCACGACCTGAGATCGCGGTCACACAGCCCTGCGCTGGCGTGAGATGCGGACGCCGTGCATCGGCGCTAGTAGGCGCCACGCCGCCGGACCACAGCCGGGATGGTCTTCGCCAGGATGGCGAGATCGAGCGAGACCGACCATGACTCCAGGTATTGAAAGTCCAGGCGGACCAGCTCGTCGAACGTGAGGTCCGAGCGGCCTGAGATCTGCCAGAGCCCGGTCATCCCGGGGAGGACCTCGTAGCGCCGCTGGTGGCGGGCGCCGAGCTGCGCGAAGTCGCGGTCCGGCAGCGGGCGCGGTCCGACGAGGCTCATCTCGCCCCGCAGCACGTTGAACAGCTGCGGCAGCTCGTCGATCGAAAAGCGACGCAGCAGCGCTCCCACCCGCGTGACACGGGGATCGCGGCGAATCTTGAACAGCGGGCCGTCGGCTTCGTTGTCTTGCTCCAGGGTCGCCTGGATCTGGTCGGCACCGACCACCATGGTGCGCAGCTTGAGGCAGTCGAACGGCTCCCCGCCCAGGCCGGGCCGCCGTGACCGGTAGAGCAGCGGGCCGCGGCTGTCGAGCTTGATGGCGGTGAAGACGATGGCCATCAGCGGCGCGAGCGCCACGATCAGTAGGGCCGCGACGATCAGGTCGAACGCACGCTTGGTCCAGAAGTCAAAGCCCTCGAACACCGGTGCGCGCAGCTCGAAGAGCGGCGTCGCCGACCCTGGCACGAACTCGGCGCGCCGGATCAGGACGTCGGTCGTCGCCGGCGCGATCCGCACGCGCACACCGCGGCTGTGGCATGCAGAGACGAGATTGAGGACATCCTCTTCGGCGTAGTCCGGGTCGGCGAGAATGACCTCGTCGACGGGCGTGCGGTCCAGGAGGGCGTCGAGCCCGGAGAGCTCCGTCAGTGGCGTGATGCCGTCGCCGCGGGCCGTGATCGACGCCTGCGCCACGACCTGCATCGGCTCATGACGGCTGGACTCCAGTGAGCGGCTGAGCGTCGCGAGGTTCTCGTGCTCGCCCACGACGATCGCACGGCGGTGATAGCCGGCGGACCGCAGCGCAAGGCCCGTGGCGTGCTCGTAGAGCCAGCGCAGCCCGACAACGATCGCGATCGCGAAGATCAGCGTGCCGTAGAAGATGTAGTACGAGTTGAACTGCGACGCGTTGCTGGCTGCGCCGTAGATGATCGCGACGATCATCACCTGGAACAGCGCGGCGACGACCTTCGAGGAGCCAGGCCTCGCGGCCCGCTCGGCATAGAGCTCACTGCGCGAGAACAGCAGCACCGTGAGGAGGTACGTGAACGCGAAGTACTCCTTGGAGCCCACGATCACCTCGTGCAGGCCCCAGTCGCCCTTCACGACCGCCTTCACGCTGAGTGCCACGAAGAGGGCACTGAAGATCGCGAGCGCATCGACGGCCAAGAGGCTCACGATGCGAGCGATGACGCGGAAGGTCGAGGCCCGGAGCAAGAACGCCAGCGCCGGTGGCTTGGTGTTGCGCATATCGCGCGCTTCGGCCGGCTGATCCAGCGGTGGCCGACGCGGCGTGATGGGTTCCGGTGTGCGAACGGCCATAGGAAAAGGAGCCTCCGAGGGGTCTGAAACCCCCGCGGGCGCCATTCGATGCGCTGCGGCTTCGGTCTACTCTAGGGGTCAGTACCCGCGAGACGGCGTCCCGGGCGCGATGTCACGCATGGCGGACGCATCGACCGGAGTCGACCGGCTGTCCACCTGGCGCTGGCCTATCGACAGGTAGCGGTGACCTGCCACCCGGGCGTGGTCCGCACGACCCCGGCGCCTGGCGCCCCCATCGGGGCGATGGTGCGAGGGTCGCGCAGGAAGTACGACGACGGGTCGGTGTCGACGTCGACGTAGCTGGCCGGGCGATCCAGTGGGCCGGTCTGGCTCTCCAGGATCTGGTCCAGCTCAAGGCCGGTCCAGCGAGAGGCGTAGATCGACACTCCATTGCGGGTGGTTGCCAGCGGCGCGCAGGGAACGCCCGGCCGCAGCGCGGCGCGAGCGTCGGCGTAGAGGCCTTGCCGGAACTCAGCGGCGCGGCGTGCGTCGGCAAGGGCGCCGACCGAGGGGAGCACGACCAAGAGGCTGAGGGCGCCCGCCACGGCAGCCGCCGGCCAGGCGCGAGGGGCCGCCCGCACCGCGGTGGCGGCCACCAACGCCGCACCGAGTGCCGCGACGACCAATGCGAAGCGCGAGAACATGAGCGTGCCGCTCGCGGCCTGCAGGAGCAGCAAGGCCACGTAGAGCACCAGGGTCGCCCAGACGAGCCCGAACGCCCGACGGCTCGTGGCGCGGTCATCGTCCACCCCCGGACCCGACACCGCATCACTGCCAACGCTGGCGTCGGCACGATCACGGACCACCAACAGGGCGTAGACCCCGCCGGCCACCAGGAGCGCGACGAGCAGCGGCGGCCGCAGGGCGCCGCCGATGCCGCGCAGGGTGCGTTCAAGGTCCGCGCCGAGCCCGGTCGCGATCCCTTGGATCTGCCGCAGGGCGCCTGCCGCCGCGTCGGTCTGGTGGATGGCAAAGAGCGCGTCCCCGGTGAAGACGAGGTCCATCAGCATCCAGAGCACGGGCGCCGCCAGCGCGAGGGCGAGTTCCCGAGGCAACAGCGTGTGGGCGGTCCAGGCACGCCAGGCCCACCAGACCAGCGCAAGCGCCCAGGCCTCCGGGCGCAGCAACCCGGCAGCCAGGAGCAGGAGCGCGACTGCGGTAGGGCGACTTGGCGCCCCGTCCTTTCCGGGAATCGCCATCGCAACGGCCAGGCACGTCAGCGCCGCGGCCCACACGTCCAGCATCCCGGCGGTGGTGCTTGCGAGCAGCTCGGGGCGGGTCGCGATGAT
>JAEMRF010000432.1 GCA_016463515.1 Solirubrobacteraceae bacterium
CGATCAGGTTGCCGTAGTGGCCGATGCCCGAGACGGCGCCGTCGAGCAGGAAGCGGGAGCGTTCGCTGTCTTGCGGTTCGCCGAAGCGCAGCGCGTCGAGCACGGCGATGGGCCGCGCGCCGAGCGCGAAGATGTCGCGCAGGATGCCGCCGACGCCCGTTGCGGCACCTTGGAACGGCTCGACCGCGGACGGGTGGTTGTGGCTCTCGACCTTGAACGCGGCGATCCAGCCGTTGGCCGCCTGCACGGCGCCAGCGTTCTCGCCAGGCCCGAGGACGAGGTCGTCGCCTTCGGTCGGCAGGGTGCCGAGCAGCTTCTTGGAGTGCTTGTAGGCGCAGTGCTCGCTCCACATCAGCGAGAACATCGCGAGCTCGACCTGCGTGGCCTCGCGGCCGAGCTTCTGCGTGACCAGCGCGTATTCGCTCTCGGTGAGCCCGAGCGCCTTGGCCTGCTCGAGCCCAGGCGGGGTACCGACCGGGGTGGTGCCCGCGGGCACGGCCGGGAACTCAGGGAGCAGCGCGGTCTGGGCCATTGCGCCCGATGGTACCCGTCCGGTGGCTCCGGCCGCCGTCGGCCGCGTGGCGGGAATCCAGGCCCGACGATGAGCGCCGGATCACCGGGGTGTTGCCCCTGGTGATCCGGCGCTCGATGCGGTCGGACCGTCGTGCCTTACGGCAGGACGGTCACCCGGTTCGCCGACGCGGGGGCGACCGGCGACCGCTCGGTCACGTAGTCCTCGAACGCGTCGACGTCGATCGCGCCGGTTACGCGATCCGTGCCGTCCTTGAGGACCAGGAACCCGTCACCGCCGTCGGCGAGGAACGAGTTCACGGTGACCCGGTAGGTCGCCGTCGGGTTGAGCGGAGCTCCGCCCAGCGTGATCGAGGCCGGGTCGATCTTGTTGCCGACGGGACCGCTGGCCGAGTAGGTGTAGCGGAGGCTGTCGGAGATGCCGAGGAACAGCTGGCGGACCGTCGTGGGGTTGGTCTGCGTCCACTGCTGCTCCAGCGCGGTCTCGATCTGAGCGCCCGTGAGGGTCATGGTCACGAGGTTGTTGCCGAAGGGCTGCACCGAGTACAGCTCGCCGTAGGTCACTTCGCCATCCGCTCCGCCGTTCGGTGATGCCGCGAAGGTCAGGTCGGCGCGCACGCCGCCCGGGTTCATCAGTGCGAGCTGGGCGCCGCCGCTCCCCGAGGCTTCGGTCTGCTTCCACTGAGCGTCGGCGATCAGGTTGCCGAGCGACGATTCCTTGTCGCGAGCGCCGCCCGGGGCGCGGGTGATGTCGGCGGTGATCTTGCCGACGACGCGCCCTGCGATCGGACCGACCTTGGCCTGCCACTTGGCGATCAGCGCCGTCTGCGTCGGGTCGGCTTCGACGTTGCGGGTGACGAGGTGGTTGGTGGCGGTGCTCTTGGAGCGGATCACGTCGCCCGTCTTCTTGTTCAGCTTCAGGTCGAGCACGGTGATCGCGCGGCCGAAGGACGAGGAGCTGGTGACGAGGCGCGGGTTCCCGGCGGGGTCCGGGATCTCGCAGACGTACGCCCAGTGGGTGTGGCCGGAGACCACGACGTCGACCTCGCTGGAGAAGCCCTTGGCCAAGTCGACGATCTCGCCGGTCAGGTTGCTGCCGTCACGGGTGCCGGGGCCGCATTCGTTCGGGCCACCGGTCGAGAAGCCGCCCTGGTGGATCAGCACGACGATCGCCTTCACACCGAGGAGCCGCAGCACCTTGGTCCAGCGGTTGACGCTGGTGATCTCGTTCTCGAAGCGCACGGTCTTGATGCCCTCGGCGGCCACGATCTCGGGGGTGCCTTCGAGCGTGACTCCGATGAAGCCGACCGGTACGCCGTTGTAGAGCTTGACCGTGACGGGCGGCAGCATCGGCAGCCCGCTCTTGCGAGTGATCACGTTCGCGGCCAGGAACGGGAACTTCGCGCCTGAAAATCCGTCCTCGTCGAAGCATCCGTCGACGGGGTGGCAGCCGCCGCGGTCCATGCGCAGCAGCTCCTTCGTGCCTTCGTCGTACTCGTGGTTGCCCACGCCCGCGATGTTCATGCCCATGGCGTTGAGCGAGTCGATGGCCGGCTCGTCGCGGAACAGGCCCGAGAGCAGCGGAGTGCCGCCGATCGCATCTCCGGCGTGCACGGCAACGGTGTTCTTCTTCCCGGTGCGCAGCTGGCGCAGATGCGTCGCAAGGTACGCGGCACCGCCGACGGGGGTGGCGATCCCCTGCGAGTCAGGGAGGCTGCCGCTGGAGCCGGTCGGGGGTTCCAGGTTGCCGTGGAAGTCGTTGGCGGCGAGGACGCGCAGATCGACCTCTTGCGCGGGTGTGTTCGCAGGGGCGGCCGTGGCCGGTGCGGCGAAGGCCAGCGCGGTCAGGGCAGCAACGCCAAGGCGTTGCCACGCGTGGCGGGGCAGGGCGTACATAGTGGCTCCAGGGATCGGGCGCAACGGCGTGCCGCCCGCCAGTGGCTGGGCGACTGGCTCAACGTAGGCACGCCGCCAGCCTGGGTGGTGAAGCGCCCGTCACGCCCTCGTGAACCCCTCGTGATTGCGAGTGGCTACGCGCCAATTGCGCGTGCGGTCATCCAATCTGGGGTCGATGCGCGGATGACGGGCAACCCACCCCGTCACTTAGACAGGAGCACCCATGAAGACCCT